>JBBAPJ010000038.1:0-21306 GCA_040400855.1 Rubrivivax sp. | reverse complement strand
AAGCGCTCGCGGCTGTAGGCCACGTCGTGGTCGTTCTCGGCCAGGTGCGTGTGCATCCGCGTGCCCAGTGCCCGTGCGAGCGCGGCCGATTCGCGCATCAGGTCGCGGCTGACGCTGAAGGGCGAGCAGGGCGCCGCCACCACGCGCAGCATCGCGTAGCGGCCCTTGTCGTCGTAGGTCTCGATCAGGCGCTGCGTGTCGGCCAGGATGCTGGCCTCGTCTTCCACCAGCGCGTCGGGCGGCAGGCCGCCTGCGGACTCGCCCACGCTCATGCTGCCGCGCGCGGCGTGGAAGCGCATGCCGATGCCAGCCGCCGCCTCGATCGAGTCGTCCAGCCGCACACCGTTGGGGTAGAGGTAGAGGTGGTCGCTGCTGGTGGTGCAGCCCGACAGCAGCAGCTCGGCCATCGCCACCTGCGTGGACACGCGCACCATCTCGGGCGTGAGGCCCGCCCAGATCGGGTAGAGGGTGCGCAGCCAGCCGAAGAGCTCCGCGTCCTGCGCCGCAGGAATCGCCCGCGTCAGGCTCTGGTACATGTGGTGGTGCGTGTTCACGAGGCCGGGCACCACCACGTGCCCGCGTGCGTCGATCACATGGTCCGCCTCGCGCGGCAGCTCGGTGGCCGGCCCGATGGCCTCGATCGCGCTGCCGCGCACGAGCACGCTCGCGCGTGCGATCTCGCGCCTGGCGTCATCCATCGTCGCGACGAGGTCGGCGTCGCGGATCAGCAGGGTGTGTGCGGTCATGATGGATCGATCATAGGCAGCCCGAAGTGCGCCTGGCTGCGCACCTCGAACATCTCCCCCGTGCCCGGGTGCGCAAAGGCCAGCTCACTGGCATGCAGCAGCAGCCTCGGTGCGGCCGCCTGCACGGCGGCGGGCGCGTAGAGCGCATCGCCCAGGATCGGGTGGCCGATGGCCGCCAGGTGCACGCGCAGCTGGTGCGTGCGGCCGGTCACGGGCTCGAGTTCCACGCGGGTGCACCCGTCCTCGATGGCCAGCACCCGGTAGCGGGTCAGCGCTGCCTGGCCCTTCGCCGGGTCCACGTGCCGGCGCGGCCGGTCGGGCCAGTGTGCACCGATGGGCAGGTCGATCTCGCCGGCCGGCACGCGCATCTGCCCGTGCACCACGGCGAGGTAGCGCTTGCGCACGCGCCGCTGCTCGAAGGCGCGCGACAGCGCGCGCTGCGCGTGCTCGCCGCGCGCGAACAGCAGCAGCCCGGAGGTGGCCATGTCCAGGCGGTGCACCACGCGGGCGTCGGCGTGCAAGGCGCACACGCGGCTGTAGGCGCAGTCATGCAGCGCCTGCGGCCGCCCCGGCACCGCCGGCAGCCCGGCGGGCTTGTCCACGACGATGCAGTGCGCATCGACATGCAGCAGGAAGGGGCGTTCCATCCCGGCTCAGCATAGCGAAGGCCGGCCCTGTCTTCAGGCAGGCGCTGCACGCGACCCATGCACCTACGCCATGTGGGGGCATGGCCTCACCCGCCACAATCCACCCCGTCGAAAGGGGAGTAGCAAGCAGCCGCCCGGCTGCCGCGGCCCCCCGTCAATACGGAAGCCGGCGCCCGCCAGCCTCCCGGGACCGCAGGCTCCACCCCAGCCCGCAAGACCTTTCGGCGCGATCTTCAACCTTCCTGGAGGAGTGTCCATGGACACCATCGCGCCGGCCTGGCTGTGGGCCGTTTTCGTCATTTCCGTGCTCGTCGCACTGTTCGTCGACTTCGTCGTGCTGCGCAAGCAGGGCGCGCACACCGTCTCCGTGAAGGAGGCACTGAACTGGTCGCTCATCTGGGTGGCCCTGAGCTTCCTCTTCAACGGCCTGTTCTGGTGGGCCGTCAAGCAGGATCACGGCGTGGACATGGCCAACACCAAGGCCATGGAGTTCCTCACCGGCTACCTCATCGAGAAGAGCCTGGCGGTGGACAACATCTTCGTCTTCCTGATGATCTTCACGTACTTCGCGGTGCCACCGGCCTACCAGAAGCGCGTGCTGATGATCGGCATCATCGGCGCCATCGTGCTGCGCACCGTGATGATCCTCGTGGGCTCGTGGCTGATCGCGCACTTCCACTGGGTGCTGTACGTGTTCGGCGCCTTCCTGATCCTCACCGGCATCAAGATGTGGTGGGCCGCCGGCCAGGAACCTGACCTGGAGAGCAACCCGGCGCTCAAGCTGCTGCGCCGCGTGCTGCCCGTGAGCAAGGGCTTCGACGGCGAGCGCTTCTTCACGGTTGAAAACGGCAAGCGCATCGCCACGCCGCTGCTGCTCGTGATCGCGCTGGTGGGGCTGACCGACGTGATCTTCGCGGTGGACTCGATCCCGGCGATCTTCGCGATCACGATGGACCCCTTCATCGTGCTCACCTCCAACATCTTCGCCATCCTCGGCCTGCGTGCGATGTACTTCCTGCTCGCGGCCGTGGCCGAGAAGTTCCACCTGCTGAGCTACGGCCTGGCGGTGATCCTCGTGTTCATCGGCACGAAGATGATGCTGATCGACGTCTACAAGATCCCGGTGGCCGTGTCACTGGGCGTGGTGGTGGCGATCCTGGCGGCCACGATGCTGCTGAGCGTGCGCACCGCGCCCAAGATCAAGCACCAGGCTCAGGGCGGCGACGCGGCCTGAGGCGGCAGGCCTGCCGGTGCCGGCGCGGCCAGGTGGTCGCGCCGGGCCAGCGCGGGAAAGGCCCGCCACCACAGGGCCGCCACGGCGATCGAGCCCAGCCCGCCGAGCACCACCGAGCCCACCGGCCCGAGCCATGCGGCAGTGGCGCCGGACTCGAACTCGCCGAGCTGGTTGGATGCGCCGATGAACACCGAGTTGACGGCGCTCACGCGGCCGCGCATCGCATCGGGCGTTTCCAGCTGCACGAGCGTCTGGCGCACGACGATGCTCACCATGTCGGCTGCGCCGGTCACCGCCAGGGCGATCATCGAGAGCACGAAGGACGTGGACAGGCCGAAGGCCAGGGTGGCCAGGCCGTAGACCCCGATGGCGACGAAAAGCTTCGTGCCTGCGCCGCGCTCGATCGGCCAGCGCGACAGGGCCAGCGACATGAGCAGCGCACCGATGGCCGGCGAGGCGCGCAGCCACCCCATGCCGATCGGCCCGACGTGCAGGATGTCCTTGGCGAAGATCGGCAGCAGGGCCGTGGCGCCGCCCAGCAGCACGGCAAAGAGGTCCAGCGAGATCGCCCCGAGCACCACCGGGTTGCCGCGCACGTAGCGCACGCCGGCCAGCAGCGTGTCCAGGCTGGCCGGCTCATGGTGCGCGGGCGGTGCGTGGCGCACGCGCGAGGCGAGCCCTGCGGCCACCGCGAAGAGCGCCACGCAGGCCGCGTGCACCGTGTCCGCGCCGGCCACGTAGAGGAAGCCCCCGAGTGCCGGGCCGGCAATGACGGCCACCTGCAGCCCGGCCGAGCTGAAGGCCAGGGCCCGCGCCAGCAGGTCGGCGGGCACCAGCAGCGGCACGAGCGCCTGCTGCGCCGGCATCTGGAAGGCCTTCACGGCCCCGAGCACGACCGAGGCCCCGAGCAGCAGCGTGCGCTGCGAAATGCCCTCGAAGGGACCCAGCCACAGCACCATCGCCACGGCGCCCTGCGCGGCCAGGCAGCACGAGACGATGGTGGCGCGGTGGAAGCGGTCCACCACGTGCCCGGCCGGCAGCATCAGGGCCAGCGCGGGTGCGAACTGCAGCAGGCCCACCAGGCCCAGGTCCCAGGCCGAGCCCGTGAGGTCGTAGACCTCCCAGCCGATGGCCACCATCAGCATCTGGCCAGCCGACACGCTGGCCAGGCGCGACCACCACAGGCGCAGGAAATCGGGGCAGGAACGAAGCGGGGCGGGGATCACGCGTGGTGATCGTACCCGCCCCGAAGGACCCGGTATTCACCGGGCCGCGCGCGCGGCCCGTGCCGCAGGCCGGATCAGTTCGTCTGCTGGATGCCGGCGATCGCCCAGTTGCCACCAGCCGCCGGCCGCACGAGGTGCCAGACCTCGTCGAAGGCCTCGGCCGGCTGGCCCACCTCTTCGCGGATCAACCCGTGGAAGCGCACGCTGACGATCTCGCGGCCGTCCTCGGCGGCGAACTCCACCACCTGTGCGTCCACGCGCTCGACGTCGGTGCTCTGCGAGGCGCTGCCGCGGTCCTGCAGGTCCAGGCGCAGCGAGGCGAAGAGCTCGGGCGTCGTGAACTGGCGCAGGTCGTCCAGGTCGGCGCGGTCGTTGGCCGCCTGCAGCCGGATGAAGATCATCTTGGCCACGCGCTCGAAGGCCGGCAGGTCGAAGCCTTCGGGCAGTTGCGGGCCGGTGCTTGCCGCGGTGGCAGCCGCGGCCGCTGCGGCGGGTTGCGCCACCTCCGCGGACGGGCCCATCGCCGGCAGCGCGCGGCCGGTCACCGAGACCTCGCCCGTGGAGGCCGGCTGCAGCGCCGAGCGCGCCATCGGTGCCTGGACGGCGGCGGGGGCGGGCTCCTCGCGCTGCACACCCATCGGCATCTTCGCGGGGCCGCCGGCCGCGCCGGCGCCCGCCAGGGCGGGCTCGGTGCGGGCGGGCGAGGCGAAGCGGCGCATCAGGAAGCGCACCAGGAAGATCGCGGCAATGGCCAGCAGCGCGATCATCAGGAAGTTGGCCAGCGCCTCGCCGAAGCCGAAGTAGCTCGCCAGGGCCGCCAGGCCCAGGCCGGCAGCCAGACCCGCGATCGGGCCCATCCACGAGCGCTTGGCCGGGGCGGCTGCAGCGGTGGCCGCCGTGGCGGTGGCGCCGGCGGCGGCCGGTGCCGTCGCGGGAGACGGCGCGGCGGACTGCGGGGCCGCCTGCTGCGCGGGCGTGCCCTGCGCGGAGTTGGGCGCCTGCTGCGCGGGCGCGCTGCGCTGCATGCCGGCGTTCTTGCCGCCGGCCAGGCGCTTGGCGTCGGCCACGTTCGGAAGGGCAAGGGCGACCGCCACGACGAGCGCCACGCCACCAGCCAGCCAGTTCTTCATCTCAGCTACCTCTTCCAGGGTTGAACTCAGCCCTTAGTGTGCGGCACCCGGCCCCGGTTCCCAAGCCCTACCGCGTGAAGCCCTTGGTCGCCCAGGGGTCCCCGTCCACCGTGGAGCACCGGGTTGTGGGGCGGGCGCGTCCGAGGCAGGATTCGCTCCATGCGTCGGAGGTCAAGCGTGCGCGTGGCGGCCGGGCTCATTGCAGCCCTGGCGGTTGCACTCGGGGCAGCGGCGGCCGCGGCCGCCTGGTGGCTGCCAGGCTGGCTGCAGCATCGGCTGGCCGACGAGGCGAGCCAGCGCCTGGGTCGGGTGGTGACGCTCGAGCGCCTGGAGGTGGCCTGGGCCACCCCTGGGGTGACGCTGCACGGCCTGCGTGTGGCCGCGGCGTCGCCCTCCGCCCCGCCCCAGTTCGAACTGGGGCGGTTGCGGCTGGCGCTCTCGTGGGCCTCGCTCCCGCGGCTCGCGCCGATCGTCAGTGCCCTGGAGGTGGACGCACCCCGGCTGCGGGTGGCTCGCCTCGAGGGCGGGCGCACCGACCTCGACGACATCCTGGCCCGCCTGGCCGGCCCCGATCCCGCACCGCCCAAGCCTGCCAGCGGCACGCCACCGCGCTTTGCTGTGGCGGGCGTGCGCGTGGCCGATGGCAGCGTCGAGCTCGACGACCAGGTGGTGCAGCAAGTCTTTCGCCTCACCGGTCTGCGCCTGGAGCTGCCGGGCCTGAGCACGCTCGAAGGGGCGCAGGCAGCGCTGGCCGAGCCGCGCCTGTCCTTCGCGCTGGACGGCACGCCCGTCAGCGCCTCGGCCTCGGTGAGCCCCTTTGCCAGCGCCCCGGCGGCCACGCTGGACCTCTCCTTCGGCCAGGCGCTGCCCCTGGCGCGCCTGTGGGCCTACCTTCCCGCCGAGGTCGATGGCTGGTCGGCCCGGCCCGAGGGGGGCTCGCTTGCAGCCGCGATCCAGGCCCGAGTGGCCCGGCCGGCCGGGCAGCCGCTGCAGTGGCACCTCAGCGGCCAGGCGTCGCTCCAAGACATGGCCTGGCGCCCCGCCCCGGGGCGCGATCCCCTGGTGTGGAAGCGCCTGGCCGTCGAGGGGCTCGACCTGTCCGGGCACGACAGGCGCCTGGCCCTGGCGGCCGTGCGGCTCGAGGGGCCCGGCGCGGAGCTGGGCCGGGACCGCCGGGGCCGCCTCACGGTGGGCGGGTGGCCCCTGCCCACGCCGGCTGCTTCGTCCGCCTCGGCGCCTGCGGCCCAGCCTGCCACCGCGGCCACGGGATCGTCCAGCCTGCCGCCGGCGTGGCGGCTCCAGGTGGGGCAGGTTGCGATATCCGCGGCCCGCATCGGCTGGACCGACGGCACGACGGCACCCGCGGCCCAGTTGCGGCTGGAGCAGGGGGCCCTGTCAGCTGGTCCGCTGACCTGGCCGGGAGGCGATCCCGTCGCGTTCGAGGCCAAGGCACAGGTGCGCGGCCCCACCGGGCCGGCGGCCGCGCTGAGCGTCAAGGGGCAGGGCTCACCCGCGGGCGTGCAGGCGGACGCCCGGCTCGAAGGCCTGCGGCTGGAGGCCCTCGCACCGTACCTGGCCGCCACCTTGCGCCCGAGCCTGGCGGGTCGGGTCGGGATGTCGGCTGCGGTGCAGGCCCAGCTCGAACCGGCCTTGCGCGTTGGAGTGCGCGTGCAGGCCCTTCGCATCGACGATCTGCGGCTCACCGAGCCGGGGGCCGGCATTCCCGCCGTTCAGGTGGCGGCCCTGCGCGTCGGGGATGCCAGCCTCGAGCTCCCGTCCGGGCGTGTGCGGGTCGGCAGCGTACAGGTGGAGGCTGCGGAAGTCCGCCTCGTGCGCACGGCGGCCGGAGCCCTCAATGTCCAGAGCTGGCTCGCCGCGGCTGCGCCTGGGGGTCCCCGGACCGCGCCGGCTCCGGCGTCCCCCCCTCGTACACCCGCCACCTCAGCGCCGACTGGGTCGGCGCGGATCGACCAGTTCATCGTCGAGCGCGCCCGCGTGCGTTGGCGCGACGAGAAGGCCGAGGTGCGGCGCGAGAACGGCGAGCCGCTGGAGCTCGCGGTGGCGGTGCCGCGCCTTTCCGCGCAGGGGCTGGCCTGGCCACCGCGGCGCGAACCGACGCGGGTGGGCCTGGACGTGCGGGTGGAGCCCGCCACGGCGCAGGATCCGC
Source organism: Rubrivivax sp. (assembly GCA_040400855.1). GTDB lineage: Bacteria > Pseudomonadota > Gammaproteobacteria > Burkholderiales > Burkholderiaceae_C > Rubrivivax. Next base: position 14,156 of record JBBAPJ010000038.1, on the reverse strand, counting down.
CCGGCCGCGTCCAGGCCGAGGCGCTTGTCGAGGTGTCCGCAGGGCGCGCGCGCGGCTCCGTGACGGTCGAGCGCCTGCCGCTGCACCGCGTGGCGCCCTACGCCCAGGCCGGGTTGCCGGTGCGCGTGGCGCGTGCCGAACTCGGCGTGAGCAGCCGCTTCGACCTGGCGCTCACCCCCGAAGGCCTGGCGGGCCAGGTGGAAGGCCAGGCGCTGCTGGCCGATGTGCTGCTGCGCTCGCGTGTGGCCGGCACCGATGTGCGCGTGGGTGACGAGCTGCTGTCGTGGCAGTCGCTGGCGCTTGGCCCGACGCGCGCCGTCCTGCGCGGGCGTGAGCGTGCGCAGGTGGAGGTGCAAAGCATCGTGCTCAGCGACGCCTACTCGCGCCTGGTGATCACGGAAGGCGGCACCTTCAACCTCGTGGACACGGTCAAGGCCGAGGGCAAGCCAGCCGAGGCGCAGGGGGCCACGGCCGCCCAGGCAGCGGCCGCGGCAGCCGCGCCCGCTGCCGCATCCGCCGCCGCATCCGCTCCCTGGCCCCTGGCCCTGACCGTGGGCGAGACGCGCCTCGTGCGTGGCCGCGTCGATTTCAGCGACCGCTTCGTCAAGCCCAACTACTCGGCCGCACTCACCGAGCTCGACGGCCGGCTCGGCCGCTTTTCCACCGAGGCACGCGACCTGCCGGCGCTGGAGCTCACGGGGCGCGCCGCCGGCACCGCCGAGCTGCAGGTGCGCGGCTCGCTGAACCCGACCGTGAACCCGCCCGTGCTCGACCTCGCTGCGCGTGCCACCGGATTCGAGCTCTCCACCATCTCCACCTACGCCGCCAAGTACGCCGGCTACGCCATCGAGCGCGGCAAGCTGAGCCTGGACGTGGCCTACCGCGTCGACCCCGACGGCAAGCTCCAGGCCCGCAACCAGGTCGTCATCAACCAGCTCACCTTCGGCGACAAGGTGGACAGCCCCAGCGCAACGAAGCTGCCCGTGCGCCTGGCGGTGGCGCTGCTGACGGACCGCCACGGCGTGATCGACCTGGACCTTCCCGTCAGCGGCTCGATCAACGACCCGCAGTTCAGCGTCTTCGGCCTCGTGCTCAAGGTGCTGGGCAACCTCATCGTCAAGGCCGTGACGGCGCCCTTCTCGTGGCTAACCGGTGGCGGGGGCGAGCAGTCGAGCGTGGTCGAGTTCGCGCCGGGCACGGCGGTGCTCGCGCACGCAAGCGGCCACACGCTGCAGCGCGTGGCCCAGGCCCTGAAGGACAGGCCGGCCCTGCGCATGACCGTCACCGGAGCGGCCGACCCCGTGAGCGAGCGCGAGGCCATGCAGTCCGATGCCCTGGCGCAGCGCCTGCAGGCCGAGCAGCGGCGCGAGCTCGCGCGCGCCGGGCGCGCGCTGGCCGCCGATGCGCCGCTGCCGCACATCGGCCCGCAGGAGCGGCTGCGCCTGCTGCAGCGCCTCTACGACGAGACCAACCTGCCCGACAAGCCGCGCGACGCGCGCGGCCAGCCCCAGGCGCTGCCGGCCGAGCAGATGGAGGCGATGCTGCAGCGCGCCGTGCTGGTGAGCACCGACACGGCGCGCGAGCTCGCGATCCGGCGCGGCCTGGCCGTGCGCGAGGCGCTGGTGGCGCATGGCCTGTCGGCCGAGCGGCTCTTCCTCGGAGCGCCACGGCTGCGCGTGTCGGGCGAGGACGACGCGGCCTGGACGCCGCGCGTGCAGCTGGCGGTCAGCGCGCCCTGATTCAGAAGAAGGCCTGCAGGCCCGTCTGCGCGCGTCCGAGGATGAGGGCGTGCACGTCGTGCGTGCCCTCGTAGGTGTTGACCGTCTCGAGGTTGATCATGTGGCGGATCACGTGGTATTCGTCGTGGATGCCGTTGCCGCCGTGCATGTCGCGCGCCAGGCGCGCGATCTCCAGGGCCTTGCCGCAGGAGTTGCGCTTGACCAGCGAGATCATCTCCGGCGCCACGCGGTCCTCGTCCATGAGCCGGCCCACGCGCAGCACCGACTGCAGGCCGATCGTGATCTCGGTCTGCATGTCGGCGAGCTTCTTCTGGATCAGCTGGTTCTGCGCCAGCGGGCGGCCGAACTGCTGGCGGTCCAGCGTGTACTGGCGCGCGGCATGCCAGCAGAACTCGGCTGCGCCCAGCGCGCCCCAGGCGATGCCGTAGCGGGCCTTGTTCAGGCAGCCGAAGGGCCCCTTCAGGCCGTTGACACCCGGCAGCAGGTTGGCCTCGGGCACGAAGACGTCGTCCATCACGATCTCGCCCGTGATGCTCGCGCGCAGGCTCATCTTGCCCTCGATCTTGGGCGCGGTCAGGCCCTTCATGCCCTTCTCGAGGATGAAGCCGTGGATCGACTCCTGGCCGCCCACGCGGCCGTCCGGGTCCTCCTTCTTCGCCCATACGACGAACACATCGGCGATGGGCGAGTTCGTGATCCACATCTTGCTGCCCTTGAGCACGTAGCCGCCGTCCACCGGGCGGGCGCGCGTGAGCATGCTGGCGGGGTCGCTGCCGTGGTTGGGCTCGGTCAGGCCGAAACAGCCCACCCACTCCCCGGTGGCGAGCTTGGGGAGGTATCTCTGGCGCTGCGCCTCGCTGCCGTAGGCGTGGATCGGGTGCATGACGAGCGAGCTCTGCACGCTCATGGCGCTGCGGTAGCCCGAGTCCACGCGCTCGACCTCGCGCGCGACGAGCCCGTAGCACACGGAGTTCAGCCCCGCGCAGCCGTAGCCCTCGATGGTGCTGCCCAGCAGCCCGAGCGCACCCATCTCGCTCATGATGTCGCGGTCGAAGCTCTCGTGGCGCGCGGCCATCAGCACGCGCGTCTGCAGCTTGTCCTGGCAATAGGCGTGGGCGGCGTCGCGCACGGCGCGCTCGTCCTCGGTGAGCTGGTCGTCGAACAGGAAGGGGTCATCCCAACGGAACTTGGCGGGCATGGGCAGGGTCTCCGGATAATCCCGGATAGTGTACGAAGGGCTCCGGGCCGGGTCCCGGGCTCGGGTATCGCGTGGGGCCGGTCGAGTCCGGCCCGCTGTGCAGGAAAGGAAGGATGTCGATGGCAATCCAGCAGATCACACTCGGAGGCGGCTGCTTCTGGTGCCTGGAGGCGGTCTACGAGCTCGTGCAGGGCGTGACCGCAGTCGAGTCGGGCTACTGCAACGGCCACGTGCGCCAGCCCAGCTACGAGCAGGTGTGCGAGGGCGACACCGGCCACGTGGAGGTGGTGCGCGTGAGCTTCGACGAGGCGCGCATCACGCTGCGCGAGGTGCTCGAGATCTTCTTTGCCATCCACGACCCCACCACGCTGAACCGGCAGGGCAACGACGTCGGGCCGCAGTACCGCTCGGGCATCTACTGGCACGACGAGGCCCAGCGCGCCGTGGCACAGGCCGTTTGGGACGAGGCGCAGGCCGCGCACCGTGGCCGGGTCGTGACGGAACTGCTGCGCGTGGACAACTACTGGCGCGCCGAGGACTACCACCAGCACTACTACGCCAACCACCCGAACCAGGGCTACTGTGCCTTCGTCGTCGGGCCCAAGGTCGAGAAGTTCCGCCGCACGTTCGCGGCGCGGCTCAAGGCATCCTGAGCCCCGCGCGATGATCGTCGCCCGCGGGCTCACCTATCGCTACCCCGGCGGGTCGGCGCTGGCCTGGCCCGACTTCAAGGCCCCGCAGGGCGCCGTCGTGCGTGTGGCGGGCCCCTCGGGCAGCGGCAAGTCGACGCTGCTGGCGCTGCTGGCGGGGTTGCTGGCGTTGCAGCAGGGCCAGCTGGAAGTGGCCGGCACCGAGCTGGCCGGGCTCGGGGCCCGCGCGCGCGACGCCTGGCGCGCGCGCACGCTCGGCTTCGTGCCGCAGCGGCTGCACCTGAGCGAGGGCCTGAGCGTGGCGCGCAACCTCGAGCTGCCCGACCTCGCGGCCGGCCGCGTGCCGGATCGCCTGCGCATCGCGCAGCTGCTCGGGCGGCTGGGCCTGCAGGGCCTGCAAGAGCGGCTGCCCGGTGCGCTCAGCGGCGGGCAGGCCCAGCGCGTGGCCCTGGCGCGTGCGCTCGTGGGCCGCCCGAGCGTGATCCTGGCCGACGAGCCCACGGCGCACCTCGACGACGCCGCAGCCGCCGCGGCGCTTGCGCTGCTGGCCGACGCCGCTGCGGCCGAAGGAGCCACGCTCGTGGTGGCCACGCACGATGTGCGCGTGGCCAGGGCCTGGCCGCACGCGCAGGCGTGGGAACTCGGCGCAGCGGGCATGCTGCAGGAGGCCCAGCCGTGAGCCTGGCGCGCCTGGCCTGGACCTACCTCTGGGCGCGCCCGCTCGTGGCCGCGCTCAACCTCGCGATGGTGGCCCTGGGCGTGGGGGCGATGGTGCTCGTCACGCTCGTATCCGAGCAGCTCGAGCACCGCGCGCAGCGCGACGTGGCGGGCATCGACCTCGTGGTGGGCGCCAAGGGCAGCCCGCTGCAACTCATCCTCACGGGTGTCTTCCACGTGGACGTGCCCACCGGCAACATCCCGCTGGCCACCCTGGCGCAGCTGCGCGCGCACCCGCTCGTGGCGCAGGCACTTCCGCTTTCGCTGGGCGACGCACTGCAGGGCCACCGCATCGTGGGCACCGAGCGCGCCTACGCCGAGTGGTACGGTGCCGAGCTGGCGGCCGGCCGCTGGTGGGAGGCCCCGATGCAGGCGGTGCTCGGGGCGCAGGCGGCGCGTGCCACGAAGCTGCAGCCCGGCGCATCCTTCGTCGGCACCCACGGCCTGGGCAGCTCGGGCGATGCGCACGCCGAGGCGCCTTACACCGTCGCGGGCGTGCTGCGCGACTGCAGCTGCGTGCTGGACCGGCTCGTGCTCACGGCCACCGAGTCGGTCTGGGTGGTGCACGAGAAGACGACGCTGGGCGAGGGCGCGAGCGCCGAAGACCGCGCGGCGCTGGCCGCCGAGCGCGAGGTGACATTGGCGCTCGTGCGCTACCGCACGCCGCTGGCGGCCGTGACGCTGCCGCGCTGGGTGAATGCGCAGGCCGGGCTGCAGGCCGGCGTGCCGGCACTCGAGGCGGCGCGGCTGTTTCGCAACCTGGGGGTGGGGCTGGACCTGCTGCGCGCCTTTGCCGCGGCCTGGCTCGTGATGGCCGCGCTCTCGATCTTCGTGGCCCTGGCCCATGCGGTGCGCGAGCGCGAGCCAGACCTGGCGATGCTGCGCATGCTGGGGGCGCCGCCGGCCCGCGTGGCCGCGCTCGTGGCCTGGGAGGCGGTGTGGCTGGCCGCGCTCGGCGTGCTGGCCGGCCTGGTGGCGGGGCACCTGGCCACCCATCTGCTAGGCTGGATCTCCTGGGACGGGCGCAGCCTGCCGTTGACGGGCCTGTGGTTGTCGGCTCAGGAGCCGCTCCTGGTGGCCGGTGTCATGGCGCTGGCCCTGCTGGCCGTGGCCCTGCCCGTGTGGCGGGTGCTGCGGCTGGATGTCACGATGCTGCTGCAGGCGCCGCGCTGAGCGTGGCAGCCCGACCCGCCTTGTTCCCCACGACGTCGAGGACCGCATGAACACCTTGCAGACCTTCCCCCGCATCCGCCGGCGCCTGGGCGCAGCCGCCGTGCTGGCTGCCGTGCTCGCCGCTTCCTGGCTGGCCCTGTCGGCCCTTGCCCAGACCCCGGCCAAGCTCTCCGACCACGTGCGCAAGGATATCCAGCGCCACCGGGCGATGGCCGCTGCGCACGAAGGGGCTGCCCGCTGCCTGGAGTCGGGCAAGCCGGAGTCGCAGTGCGTGACGGAACTTCAGGCCGCCTGCAAGGGTCTGGCCATCGGCAAGTACTGTGGCATGCGCCACGAGCACTGAGCGCCCGAGGACACTCCCATGACGACCCCCGACCCCCGTGACCCGCCCCGGCGCCTGGCCCTCGGCCAGGCCGGTGCGCTGGCCGCTGCGCTGGCGCTGCCTCTCGTCGGGCTCGCCGGCACAGCCCGTGCGCAGCCGCCGGGCACGGGCTTGCCCCCGGGCATCGGCCAGGGTCCAGGCTTCCACGACCCGCGCAGCGCCTTCAAGCCGCTGCAGGACCGCGAGGGCGTGGTGTCGTGGTCGCTGCTGTCGTCCGTGCAGCTCAAGCCCGAGCGTGCACGCGTCGTGCCCGTGTTCCCGCCAGCTGTCCAGGCCCTGAACGACAAGACGGTGAAGGTGCAGGGATTCATGCTGCCGCTGGAGCCCGGGGAGCGGCAGCGCCACTTCCTGCTGTCGTCCGTGCCCACCACCTGCTCGTTCTGCGTGCCCGCCGGGCCCGAGGGGCTGGTGGAGGTGCGCACGCGCACGCCCGTTCGCTACACGGTGGATGCGATCACGGTCGAAGGCCGGATGGCCGTGCTCGCCAACGACAAGTTCGGGCTGCTCTACCGCGTGACCGAGGCCGAGCCGGTGCCCTGAGCGGGCGGCCGCTCAGGGCGCGAGCCGCTCGCGCACCCAGCTCCCGCCGTCGAGCCGGTAGCGCAGCCGGTCGTGCAGCCGCGAGGGCCGGCCCTGCCAGAACTCCCAGCGATCGGGCACGAGGCGATAGCCACCCCAGTGCGGCGGGCGCGGCGGGTTCAGCAGGAATTGCGCGCTGTAACGTGCTGCAGACGCCACCAGCACGGCGCGCGAAGCGATCACCTGGCTCTGCGGCGAAGCCCAGGCACCGATGCGCGAGTCCAGCGGGCGGCTGGCGTAGTAGGCGTCGGAATCGGCGTCCGCGATCTTCTCCACCCTGCCCTCGATGCGCACGACCCGCTCGAGCTCGACCCAGTGGAACTGCAGTGCAGCGAAGGGGTGCTGTGCCAGTTCGCGCCCCTTGCGGCTGTCGTAGTTCGTGTACCAGACGATGCCGCGCGCATCCAGGCCCTTGATCAGCACGATGCGCGTGGAGGGCCGCCCATCGGAGCCGACGGTGGCCAGCGTCATCGCATTGGGCTCGGGCAGCTTCGCGTCGATGGCCTGCGCGAGCCAGGCCTCGAACTGCTTGAGCGGGTCGGCCTCGGAGGCCTCCTCGTCGAGCGCGGCGCGCTCGTAGCTCTTGCGCAATTGCGCGAGATCGTCGTGGGCGGCTTTCATGCAGGCAGCATAGCAAGCCGCGAGGCGCCTGCCGCCGCGGCCCGCACGCCCGACCCCGGGCACGACCTTAGGGAGAAGGCCTTAGGTGAAGTCACCCTTTGTGCAGCGCGCGCAAGCCGCGCATCCTGAGCCTCTGTTCGCCTGCACACCATGATGTCCCGCCCCGTTGTCGTCGTGCTGGCTGCCGGAAAGGGCAGCCGCTTCACCGGCACCCAGCACAAGCTCGCCCAGTCTTTCGGCGGGAACACGGTGCTGGGCTCGGTGCTGTGCAGCGCGCTGGCCAGCGGGCTGCCGGTGGTGGTCGTGACGATCGCCGCCCTGGCGCAGGAGGCCGCGCGCCACGTGGCCCCGCGCGACGTCATCGTCGTGCGTGACGAGGAGGCCGCGCGCGGCATGGGCCACTCCATTGCCGCGGGCGTGTCCGCGCGCCCGGAGGCGCCCGGCTGGCTCGTGCTGCCGGGCGACATGCCGCTCGTGGCACCGGCCACGCTGCTGGCGGTGGCCGATGCGGTGGCCGAGCACCCGGTGGTCTACGCGCAGTACCACGGCCGGCGCGGGCACCCGGTGGGCTTCGCGGCGGAACTGCTTTCCGAGCTCAGGCGCCTGTCGGGGGACGAGGGCGCGCGCCGGCTGCTGGCGCGCTACCCCGCGCACGGCATCGAGCTCGACGACCCGGGCGTGCTCGTCGACGTCGACACGGTGGAGGACCTCGCCGCGGCGCAGGCGCGCGTCGAGCAGCCCGGCCTGGCGCGGGCGGCCGTGGGCTGATCAGGCCAGGCCGTGGCGGGCGGCCAGCCGCACGAGCCGCTCCACCTCGCGGTCGTGCACGCCGTGCGCACGCAGCGCGCGAGCCGTCTCCACCAGGTACTCGAGCGTCGTGCCGAAGCGCCCGCTGGCATGGCGCAGGATGTCGAGCATCTGCGCATCATCCAGGCGCGCATGGCACTGCGGGCTGCGCAGGCTGAGGGTGAAGGTGAGGGCGCTCACCGCGCCCTCGGGCGTGTGCGCCTGCACGAAGCGCGGGTCGTAGACCCCGGTGACCATCTCGCGCGCCCACAGCCGCTCCAGCGCCTCGTCGTGCTGGCCGGGGTGCAGGCGGTAGACGACTCCCCGGCAGGCACCCCCGGGCAGGAGCGCGAACACCAGACCCGGCCGCTCGGGCGTGCCGCGGTTCACGCGCGAGCGCATCCGCAGTGCGCGGTGCCAGCCGTTGACGCGGGCCGTGCGGTGCTCCATCGCCTCGAACTCGGGACGCCAGATGAGCGAGGCGTAGCCGAAGACCCACAGCGCGTCCATCTCCCGGAGTGCCGCTCGCACCCGCTCGAGCATCGGCGCGGGGTCGCGTTCGGGGCGCAGCAGGGGGTGTTCCACGGCGAGCCCGATTGTGCGCGACCTCAGCCGGGCAGATCGGCAGTTCGGCGACGCTGCGAATGCTCCCGTCGTTGACCATGTAACCTAGTTACACGATACTCTCAGTCGAGTTACATCCAGCCGCCTGCCTGCGCGTGCGGCCTTGCGCCATGCCCCTGCACCCCACCGTCGCCGCCGTCACCGAACGCATCCGCCGCCGCAGCGCCGACACGCGCCGGGTCTACCTCGAGCGCACGGCGGCCATGGCGGCGCGGCGCCGCGCCGTGGACCGCACGGGCTGCTCGAACCTGGCCCACGCCTGGGCGGCGCTGCCGGCCAGCGACAAGTTGCGCGTGGTGGCCGAGCGTGCGCCCAACCTGGCCATCGTCACGGCCTACAACGACATGCTCTCGGCGCACCAGCCCTACGAGGGCTTCCCGGCCGTGATCCGCGACGAGGCCCGCCGCCACGGCGCCACCGCCCAGGTGGCCGGCGGCGTGCCCGCGATGTGCGACGGCGTCACGCAGGGCGAGCCGGGGATGGAGCTGAGCCTCTTCTCGCGCGACACCATCGCCATGGGCACCGCGGTGGCGCTGACGCACGACATGTACGACGGCGCGCTGCTGCTGGGGGTGTGCGACAAGATCGTGCCGGGGCTGCTCATCGGTGCGCTGCACTTCGGTCACCTGCCTTGCGTCTTCGTGCCCGCCGGCCCGATGAGCTCGGGCCTGCCCAACAAGGAGCGCGCCGCGGTGCGCGAGCGTCACGCACAGGGGCTCGTGGGGCGCGAGACGCTGCTGGCTGCCGAGAGCGCCTCGTACCACGGCCCGGGCACCTGCACCTTCTACGGCACGGCCAACAGCAACCAGATGCTGCTGGAGGCGATGGGGCTGCACGTGCCGGGTGCGGCCTTCGTGCATCCGCACGCGGGGCTGCGCGAGGCGCTCACGCGCGAGGCGGTGCGCACCGTGCTGCACCGCGCCGGCGCGGCCTGCGCGCCGATCGCGCAGGTGGTCGACGAGCGTGCGATCGTCAACGCGATGGCAGCGCTGCTGGCCACCGGCGGCTCCACCAACCACCTCATCCACTGGGTGGCGGTGGCACGCGCCGCCGGCATCCTCATCGACTGGGACGACTTCTCCGAGCTCTCTTCGGTGGTGCCGCTGCTGTCGCGCGTGTACCCCAACGGCAGCGCCGACGTGAACGCCTTCGAGGCCGCCGGCGGGCCAGGCTTCGTGCTGCGCGAGCTCGTCGACAGTGGCCGCGCGCACGGCGACGTGACGACCGTGCGCGGCCCGGGCCTGCAGGCCTATGCCACCGTTCCCTCCCTCGAGGACGGCCGCCTGCGCTGGCTGACGCGGCCCGCGGCCAGCGGGGACGAGACGGTGCTGCGTCCCGCGGCCGACCCGTTCTCGCCCACCGGCGGCCTGCGGCTGCTGCAGGGCAACCTCGGGCGTGCCGTCATCAAGGCCTCGGCCGTCCCGCAGGACCGTCACGTGATCGAGGCCCCGGCTCGGGTCTTCGACTCGCAGCAGGCGCTGCACGCGGCCTTCAAGGCAGGCGAGCTCGATCGCGACGTGGTGGCGGTGGTGCGATTCCAGGGGCCGCGCGCCAATGGCATGCCCGAGCTGCACAACCTCACCCCGCCCCTGGCGGTGCTGCAGGACAAGGGCTACCGGGTCGCGCTCGTCACCGACGGCCGCATGAGCGGCGCTTCGGGCAAGGTGCCTGCGGCCATCCACGTGAGCCCCGAGGCGCTGGCCGGAGGAGCGCTGGCGCGCGTGCGCGACGGCGACCTGATCCGCCTGGACGCCGTGGCCGGCACGCTCGAGGCCCTCGTGCCGCCGCAGGAGTGGGCGGCGCGCGAGCTGGCCTGCCGCAGCGCGGCCGAGGCGGATGGCAGCGTCCACGGCCTGGGGCGCGAGCTCTTTGCCGGGATGCGTCGCAACGTGGCCAGCGCCGAAGAGGGCGCCGTCACGTGGCTCTGAGCGAGGCTGACACCTGATGGACACGCTGGAGCTGGCCTCCCATGGCCCCGTCATCCCGGTGATCGTGCTGCAGCGCGTGCAAGACGCGGTGCCCCTGGCACAGGCGCTCGTCGCAGGCGGCGTTCGCGTCCTCGAGGTCACGCTGCGCACGCCGGTGGCCCTGGAAGCGATCGCGTGCATCACGCGCGAGGTGCCGCAGGCCCTCGTGGGCGCCGGCACCGTGCGCTCGGCGGCCGATGTACGGGCCGCCGCCGCCGCAGGCTGCCGCTTTGCCGTCAGCCCCGGCTACACCGATGCCGTGGGCGCCGCTTGCCGCGCGCTCGGCCTGCCGCTGCTGCCGGGGGTGGCCACCGCCAGCGAGGTGATGCGGGCCCAGGACGCGGGCTACGGCTTCCTGAAGTTCTTTCCCGCCGGCGCTGCCGGCGGCGTGCCGATGCTCAAGGCGCTCGCCGGGCCCTTCCCGGACGTGCAGTTCTGCCCCACCGGCGGGCTCACGCCCGCCAACGCGCCCGAGTACCTGGCGTTGCCGAGCGTGCCCGTATGCGGCGGCTCGTGGCTGACCCCTGCCGATGCGGTGGCTGCAGGCGACTGGGCGCGGATCACCGCTCTGGCCCGGGCGGCGGCCGCCTTGCGCCCGGCCTGACCGCGCCGCGATCCACCCGGCCCGGATGGGGCGTGGGGCAGGCCGCGCGTCGGTGCGCTCAGCCGGCTGCGCGTGCCGGCCGCGGCGGGACCGTGTAGTTCAGCGCCAGCCGCCCGCCGTCCACGTAGACGATGTCGCCCGTGATGTAGCTCGCCGCATCGCTGAGCAGGAAGGCCACCACATCGGCCACCTCGGAGGGCTCGCCCAGCCGTCGCAGCGGCGTGCGCCCGAGGATGCGCTCGGCCGCCTCCGGGGTCGTGAGCACGGCCGCGCGCGCGAGCTCGGTGGCGATCGTGCCGGGCCCCACGGCGTTGACGCGGATGCCGAAGTCGGCCAGCGACAGCGCCATGTTGCGCGTGAGCTGGTCGATCGCGCCCTTGCTCGCGTTGTAGCTGGTGATCGACGGGATCGCCATCACGCCGTTGACCGAGCTCATGTTCACGATCGCGCCGAACCCCTGGCCGCCGCGGTTGGCTCGCATCGCGCGCGCCACCGCCTGCCCCACGAGGAAGCTGCCCTTGAGGTTCACCGCGATCACCGCATCCCAGTCGGCCTCGGTGATGTCGAGGAAATCGGCCGCCTTGAAGATGCCGGCGTTGTTGACGAGTGCGTCCACGTGGCCGAAGGCCTGCAGGGTGTGGGCGAGCGCGGCGTCCACCTGCTCCTTGCGCGAGACGTCGCAGTGCACGTAGGTGGTGTGCGCGCCCTGGGCCCGCAGCTCGGCGGCCAGCGCCTCGCCCTTGGCGTCGGACACGTCCCACAGCGCGACGGCCGCGCCGTCGGCCGCCAGGCGACGCGCGCAGGCCTCGCCGATGCCCTGCGAGGCCCCGGTGACGATGGCAACACGGCCCTGCAGGCCGAAGTGGATGGCGGTGTTCATGGGGCGGATCTCCTGTTGGCGTCGCGATCGAGCCAGGCCTCGATGCCCTGCACGTTGAGGGTCACGTCGAGCTCGAGCAGGGCCTGTGCCTGCTCGCGCGGCATCGGGCAGCCGTGCGCCCACAGGCTCGACAGGTGCACGTCGAGCACCGCTTCGCGCAGCGCCTCGGTGCGTTGCGGGGCGTGCTGCAAGGCGCGCGAGCGGCTCACGAGCGCATCGAGCTGCTCGGCCAGCATGGCGGCCAGCCGCGGCACACCCGTGACGCGCCCGTAGTGCGTGAGGTACATGCACTGTGGGGCGCTCGCCATCAGGCGCCCGATGGAAGCCTGCAGCGCCTCGGGCTCGAACTGCACGGGCGTGGTGGTGGGCAGGATCCAGGCGCCGGCGGGCCCGTCGAACTCGCGGTAGCTCAGCCCGAAGGTGTCGCCCGTGAACCAGCCGCGCGAGGCTTCGTCCCAGATGCAGTGGTGGTGCCGGGCGTGGCCCGGGGTGTCGATCGTCACGAGCGCGCGCCCGGCCAGCGTCACGCTGCCGCCATCGGTCGAAGACACGACGCGCGCGGCCTCCACCGGCACGAGCGTGCCGTAGTTGCGGTCCATCTCCGCTTGCCCGTAGACGGCCAGTGCACCGGCGTACAGGGCCGAGGGGTCGACGAGGTGGCGCGCGCCGCGCGGGTGCACGAGCACGCGGGCTTGCGGGAGCTCGCGCACGAGCGCCCCCACGCCGCCGGCGTGGTCCAGGTGCACGTGCGTGGGGATCACCCAGTCCACGCTCTCCCGCGCGAGGCCCAGAGCCTCGAGTGCAGCCAGCAGCCGCGGTACGGAGAAGTTGGTGCCGGTGTCGACGAAGGCCGCGTGCCCGTCCTGCACGATCAGGTAGGCGGCGTCGAAGTCGTCGCGGTGAAAGCCCGTGTCCACGACGTACACGCCGTGACCCAGCGGGCGCACGAAGGCAGGCAGGCTCATGCGGGGATTCTAGGCAAGCCGGGGTGGTGCCCGCGCCTGGCCCGGCGTGTGGCGGTGCGGGCGGCGCCCGGGCGCGCCGGTGGCGCGACAATGCGGGCACCCTTCCGACGCAACCCCATCCCACATGCGCATCGTCTGCATAGGCGGCGGCCCCGCCGGCCTGTACTTCGCTCTGCTGATGAAGAAGCTCGACCCGGCGCACCGCATCACGGTGGTCGAGCGCAACCGCCCCTACGACACCTTCGGCTGGGGCGTGGTGTTCTCCGACGCCACGATGGACAACATGCGCAAGTGGGACGACAAGACCGCCGACGCCATCGAGGTGGCCTTCAACCACTGGGACGACATCGAGCTGCACTTCAAGGGCCACCGCATCCGCTCCGGCGGCCACGGCTTCGTGGGCATCGGGCGCAAGAAGCTGCTCAACATCCTGCAGTCGCGCTGCGAGGAGCTGGGCGTGGAGCTCGTCTTCGAGACCGAGGTCGACTCCGACACCGACTACCCGGATGCCGACCTCGTCATCGCCAGCGACGGCATCAATTCGCGCATCCGCCAGAAGTACGCCCACGTCTTCGAGCCCGACATCGTCACGCGCCCGAACCGCTTCATCTGGCTGGGCACGACCAAGCTCTACGACGCCTTCAACTTCCACTTCGAGAAGACCGAACACGGCTGGTTCCAGTCGCACGTCTACAAGTTCGACGACCAGACCACCACCTACATCGTCGAGACGCCCGAGCACGTGTGGAAGGCGCACGGCCTGGACCAGGCCGACACCGGGCAGTCGATCGCCTTTTGCGAGCAGCTCTTTGCGAAGCACCTGGACGGCCACCCGCTGCTGAGCAACGCGCGCCACCTGCGCGGCTCGGCGTGGCTGAACTTCCAGCGCGTGCGCTGCAAGACCTGGCACCACCACAACGGCCGCAGCCACGTGGTGCTGATGGGCGACGCGGTGCACACCGCGCACTTCGCCATCGGCTCGGGCACCAAGCTCGCACTCGAGGACGCCATCGAGCTCGCGCGGCTCTTCCGCGAGGCGCGCGCCGGGCAGGGGGAGGGCGGCGCGCACGACCCGGTAGCCGCCATCCCCGAAGTGCTTGCGCGCTACCAGGCCTCGCGCGAGGTGGACGTGCTGCGCCTGCAGAACGCGGCGTGGAATGCGATGGAGTGGTTCGAGGTGGTGGGCACGCGCTACTGCGACCAGCTCGAGCCCGAGCAGTTCATGTACTCGATGCTCACGCGCAGCCAGCGCATCAGCCACGAGAACCTGC
>JBBAPJ010000037.1:0-22521 GCA_040400855.1 Rubrivivax sp. | reverse complement strand
GTGGCGGATGCCCATCGACAGCGTGAGGATGAAGGCCGCGCACAGCAGCACCTGGGGCATCGACAGGCGCGCGGCGGCCGCAGCGCCCGCGCCGGCGACGGGCGGGACCGAAGACGTTTCAACACGAGACATGTTCGGATTGTCCCACCCTCCTAGAATCCGCCGCCTATGCCAGCGCCCAAGTCCTCCCCTGCCGCCCCCGGCGCCTACGCCGAAGCGTCGATCCGCGTGCTCAAGGGTCTGGAGCCCGTCAAGCAGCGCCCGGGCATGTACACCCGCACCGACAACCCGCTGCACACGGTGCAGGAGGTGGTGGACAACGCCGCCGACGAGGCCCTGGCCGGCTTCGGCCGGCGCATCGGCGTGATGCTGCACGCCGACGGCTCGGTGAGCGTGGACGACGACGGCCGCGGCATCCCCTTCGGCCTGCACCCCGAGGAGGGGGTGCCGGTGCTGGAGATCGTCTACACGCGGCTGCATGCGGGCGGCAAGTTCGACAAGGGCGCCGGCGGCGCCTACAGCTTCTCCGGCGGCCTGCACGGCGTGGGCGTGAGCGTCACCAACGCGCTGGCGCGCCGCCTGGAGGTGACGGTGTGGCGCGAGGGCCAGGTGGCGAGCCTGGCATTTTCCGGCGGAGACGTGATCGAGCCGCTGAAGCTGCGCCCGCGCACCGGCAGCGAGCGCCGCCAGGGCACCTCGGTGCGGGTGTGGCCCGATGCGCGCTACTTCGAGAGCGTGGAGCTGCCGCGCGGCGAGCTCGTGCACCTGCTGCGCAGCAAGGCCGTGCTGATGCCCGGCGTCACGGTCACGCTTGCGGTGGAGAAGCCCGGCGCGAAGGAGCCCGAGACCACCACCTGGCTCTACCAGGGGGGGCTGCGCGACTACCTGCAGCAGGGACTGCCGGCCGAGCCGCTGATCCCGCTGTTCGAGGGTGCGCAGTACGCCAGCGGCCAGGAGGCCGAGAACATCGCCGAAGGCGAGGGCGCGGCCTGGTGCGTGGCCTTCACCGAGGAGGGGCAGTCGCTGCGCGAGAGCTACGTGAACCTGATCCCGACAGTGGCCGGCGGCACGCACGAGGCGGGCCTCAAGGAAGGGCTCTACGCCGCGGTCAAGGGCTTCATCGAGCTGCACGCACTGCTGCCCAAGGGCGTGAAGCTGATGCCCGAGGACGTGTTCTCGCGCGCGAGCTTCGTGCTCTCGGCCAAGGTGCTGGACCCGCAGTTCCAGGGCCAGACGAAGGAGCGGCTGAACAGCCGCGATGCGCTGCGACTGGTCTCCAACTACGTGCGCCCGGCGCTCGAGCTGTGGCTCAACCAGCACGTCGAGCACGGCAGGAAGCTCGCCGAGCTCGTGATCCGCCAGGCCCAGGCACGCCAGCGCGCGGGCCAGAAGGTGGAAAAGCGCAAGGGCTCGGGCGTGGCCGTGCTGCCCGGCAAGCTCACCGACTGCGAGAGCCGCGACACCACGCTCAACGAGGTGTTCCTGGTGGAGGGCGACTCCGCAGGCGGCAGCGCCAAGATGGGGCGCGACAAGGAGACGCAGGCGATCCTGCCGCTGCGCGGCAAGGTGCTGAATTCCTGGGACGTGGAGCGCGACCGGCTCTTTGCCAACACCGAGATCCACGACATCGCGGTGGCCATCGGCGTGGACCCGCACGGCCCCACCGACGAGCCCGACCTGTCCGGGTTGCGCTACGGCAAGGTGTGCATCCTCAGCGACGCGGACGTGGACGGCTCGCACATCCAGGTGCTGCTGCTCACGCTCTTCTTCCGCCACTTCCCGCGCCTCATCGAGCGCGGCCATGTGTACGTGGCCAAGCCGCCGCTGTTCCGGGTGGATGCGCCCGCGCGCGGGCGCAAGCCCGCGGCCAAGCTCTACGCGCTGGATGAGGGCGAGCTGCAGGCCACGCTGGACAAGCTGCGCAAGGAAGGCGCGCGCGAGGGCAGCTGGACGATCAGCCGCTTCAAGGGGCTGGGCGAGATGAGCGCCGAGCAGCTGTGGGAGACGACGCTGAACCCCGACACGCGCCGGCTGCTGCAGGTGGCCTTCGGGCCCCATGGCCCGCAGGGCGTCGCGGAGCTGCTCAACCGCCTCATGGGCAAGGGCGAGGCGGCGGCGCGGCGCGAGCTGATGGAGCTGCGTGGCGACGCCATCGAGGTGGACGTCTAGTGGCGGGCCTGCCCGCCCTGGTGCCGCCCCGCGTGCGCCTGCGCCCGACGCTCCTGTCGGATCTCGCCTTCGTCGGCTCCGTCGAGGATGACCCCGTCAACCTGCCCTTCATCACGCCGTGGGAGCGTACGCAGCATGAAGGGGCCGTGCGTTTCCCCGATTTCCGCCACTTCATCATCGAGGCCGCGCCCGACTGGGGCAGCGCGGGCTTCGTGATCCTGCAGGGTTGCCGCAACCCCCATGGCAGCGTCGAGCTCAAGCGGCTGGTGCTGCAGCCCAAGGGCCGCGGGCTGGGGCGGGCCTGCGTGCGCCAGTTGAAGGCGATGGCCTTTCGCGAGCTGCGGGCGCACCGTTTCTGGCTCGACGTGAAGGCTTCCAACGAGCGGGCGCGGCACCTCTACGCGCAAGAGGGCTTCGTCGAGGAGGGGCGGCTGCGCGAGAGCGTGCGCGTGCGCCTGGCCGGTGCCGACGGCTACGACAGCCTGGTGGTGATGAGCATGCTCGACCGCGAGTACCAGGCGCGCCTGGCGCTCGGGCAGGAGGAGGCGCGCTGAGGCGGGCGTGATCCCGCACCGGCTGGCTGCCATACGGCCCATGTACCTCCAGCACTTCGGCTTCCAGCGCGAACCCTTCTCCATCGCGCCTGACCCGCGCAGCCTCTACCTGGGCGAGGGGCACGGGGAGGCGCTCGCGCACCTCTTCTACGCCGTCACCTGCGGCGGCTTCGTGCTGCTCACGGGCGAGATCGGCAGCGGCAAGACGACCCTGTGCCGTGCCTTCATCGAGCAGGCCCCCAGGCGCTGCAACATCGCGCTCGTGCTCAACCCGCGCCAGGAGCCGCAGGAGCTTCTGCGCACGGTGTGCGAGGAGTTCCGCGTGCCGTTGCCGGCCGAGCCCGGCAGCAAGGCCCTCGTGGACGCCCTCAACGCCTTCTTGCTGCGCACCCATGCGGTGGGGCATCGCAACCTCGTGATCGTGGACGAGGCGCAGGCGCTGCCAGCGGAGGCGCTGGAGCAGCTGCGGCTGCTCACCAACCTCGAGACCAGCGAGGGCAAGCTGCTGCAGGTGATCCTGATCGGGCAGCCCGAGCTGCGCGAGCAGCTCGCCCGGCCCGGGCTCGAGCAGGTGTCCCAGCGCATCGTCGCGCGCTGCCACCTGCACGCGCTCGACCCGGCACAGACGGCCCAGTACGTGCGGCACCGCCTGCAAAGCGCCGGGCGCGATCCGGCCGGCATCTTCGACGAGGAGGCGCTGGCCCGCGTGCACGCCCTCTCGCGCGGCGTGCCGCGCCTGGTCAACGTGCTGTGCGACCGTGCCTTGCTGGGCGCCTTTGCGGCCGGCCGCTGGACAGTGGACGCCGGGCTCGTCGAGCGTGCGGCGCGCGAGGCCTTCGGGCCCTGGCACGTGCGCAGCCTGGCCTGGCTCGGGCGTCACCGCGCGCTCGTGCTCGGGCTGGCGATCGGCGCGGTGGGCGGGCTCGTCCTGGCGCTGGCGTGGCTGGGTCGGGGCACGGCATGAAGGGGAGGGCGCTGCGGTGTCGCTGATCTTCGACGCCCTGAAGAAGGCCGATGCGGTGCGCGCGCGTGCGCAGGCCGGGCAGCCCGGCCTCCAGGATGAGGTGGTGGCACGCTCGGCTGCCGTCGGCCCGGTCTCGGTCTTCGACCCGCAGGCGCCGCTGCGGCCGGCCGCGCCGCCAGCCTGGGCCCGGCCGAAGGTGGCTGCGTTGCTGGTGGCCGGGGTGCTGCTGCTGGGCGTGCTGATGCTCGCCTTCGGGCCGGCGCGGCGTGACGCTGCACCCGCACCCGTGCCGGCTGCGCCCACCCCGCCGGCCGCCTCCGCGGCCGGTCGCGCACCCGCCACGGCCGCCCCGAGCACGCCGGCGCCCGCGACGGGTGCCCAGCCCGCGCCCGCGCCCGCGCCCGTCCCCGCGCCAGCCCCCGTCAGGAAGCCAGCCCCCGTGGCCGCGCCAGGCGCGAAGGCTGCACCCGCGGTGCCACCGGCGGCCAGGCAGGTGCCCGCGTCCTCGCAGCCGGCCCAGCCTGCGCCGGCCCCGGCTGCGACGAGCGCCACGGGCCTGCCCACGCTGGCCGAGTTGCCGCCCGACCTGCGCGCCTCGATGCCCAGACTCGGCGTGTCCGGCGCCGTCTACTCGCCCGACCCTTCGGCCCGCATGCTGCTCGTCAACGGCCAGGTGGTGCGCGAGGGTGAAGCCCTCGCGCCGGGCCTCGTGCTCGAGCGCATCGGCCCACGCCAGGCCGTGCTCTCGTGGCAGGGCACGCGGTTCCAGATCAAGCTGTGATGCCTTCCTCCATGAACGACCTCTTCGACCCCCCGCCTGCCGAGCCCGCCGCCCCCGGCGACGCCGTGGCGCTGGCCGACTACGCCGAGCGCGCCTACCTCGAGTACGCGCTGAGCGTCGTCAAGGGCCGCGCGCTGCCCGACGTGTGCGACGGCATGAAGCCCGTGCAGCGACGCATCCTGTACGCGATGCACCGCATGGGGCTGGCCTACACGGGCGCTTCCGGGGCCAAGCCCGTGAAGAGCGCGCGCGTGGTGGGCGATGTGCTCGGGCGCTTCCACCCGCACGGCGACCAGGCTGCCTACGACGCCCTCGTGCGCATGGCGCAGGACTTCTCGCAGCGCTACCCCCTCGTGGATGGACAGGGCAACTTCGGCAGCCGCGACGGCGATGGCGCCGCAGCGATGCGCTACACCGAGGCGCGCCTGGCGCCGATCGCGCGGGTCCTGCTCGACGAGATCGACGAGGGCACGGTCACCTTCCAGCCCAACTACGACGGCTCCACCGAAGAGCCGCGCCTGCTGCCCGCAAGGCTGCCCATGGTGCTGCTCAACGGCGCCTCGGGCATCGCCGTGGGCCTGGCCACCGAGGTGCCGAGCCACAACCTGCGTGAGGTGGCGGCCGCCACGGTGGCGCTGCTCAAGGACGAGCGCCTCAGCGACGACGCCCTGCATGCGCTGCTGCCCGCCCCCGACTTCCCCGGCGGCGGCCAGATCATCAGCCCGCAGGCCGACATCCGTGCCGCCTACGCCAGCGGGCGCGGCAGCCTGAAGGTGCGCGCGCGCTGGAAGATCGAGGACCTCGCGCGCGGGCAGTGGCAGCTCGTCGTCACCGAGCTGCCCCCGGGCGCGAGCGCGCAGAAGGTGCTCGAGGAGATCGAGGAGCTCACCAACCCGAAGGTCAAGGCCGGCAAGAAGGCGCTCACGAGCGAGCAGACACAGCTCAAGGCGAGCGTGCTGGCGGTGCTGGAGTCGGTGCGCGACGAGTCGGGCCGCGATGCGCCGGTGCGCCTCGTCTTCGAGCCGCGCAGCCGCTCGGTGGAGCAGAGCGAGCTCGTGACGACGCTGCTGGCGCACACCAGCCTCGAGTCGAGCGTGCCGCTGAACCTGACGATGGTGGGCGGGGATGGGCGCCCGACGCAAAAGAACCTGCGCGAGATCCTGTCGGAGTGGCTGGTCTTCCGGCAGCAGACGGTGCAGCGGCGCACGCGGCACCGGCTCGAGCGCGTGCTCGACCGCATCCACGTGCTCGAGGGCCGGCAGCTCGTGCTGCTCAACATCGACGAGGTGATCCGCATCATCCGCGCCGCCGACGAGCCCAAGCCCGCGCTGATCGCGCGCTTTGCCCTGAGCGAGCGCCAGGCCGACGACATCCTGGAGATCCGGCTGCGCCAGCTCGCGCGGCTGGAGGCGATCCGCATCGAGCAGGAGCTCGCCGAGCTGCGCGCCGAGCGCGCGCGCCTGGAGGAGATCCTGGGCAGCCCGGCGGCGCTCAAGCGCACGCTCGTGCGCGAGATCGAGGCCGACGCGAAGGCCTTCGGCGACGAGCGGCGCACGCTCGTGCAGGAGGAGCGGCGCGCGGTGGCCGAGGTGCGGGTGGTCGACGAGCCGGTGACGGTGGTGGTGAGCCTCAAGGGCTGGGTGCGCGCCCTCAAGGGGCACGAGGTCGAAGCTGCAACCCTGCCCTTCAAGCCCGGCGACGCGCTCTACGGCGCCTTCCGCTGCCGCAGCGTGGACACGCTGGCGGTGCTGGGCAGCAACGGCCGCGCCTACAGCGTGGCAGTGGCCCAGGTGCCCGGCGGGCGCGGCGATGGCGCCCCGATCACGAGCTTCATCGACCTGGAAAGCGGCACGCAGCCCGCGCACTACTTCGCCGGTGCGGCCGACACGCGGCTGCTGCTCACGCACACGGGCGGCTTCGGGCTGCTCGCGCACGCGGGCGACCTGCACGGCCGCAACAAGGGCGGCAAGGCCTTCCTCAGCCTCGAGCCGGGCGAGCTCCTCCTGCCCCCGGCCCTCGCCGAGCCCGCGCACCGGCAGGTGGCCTGCCTGGCGCAGGACGGCCGGCTGCTCGTCTTCGGCCTGGACGAGCTCAAGCTCCAGTCCAACGGCGGGCGCGGCCTGACGCTGATGGACGTGGATGCGAAGAGTCCGCTGGTGTCTGCGTGCAGCTTCGCCGAGACGCTGCGCGTGAGCGGCGCCGGGCGCGGCGGAAAGGACAAGGCCGAGGACCTGCGGCCCGCGGGGCTGGCCCCCTACGCGGGGCGGCGCGCGCGCCGCGGGCGCAGGGTCGAGGGCTTTCCCAAGCCGATGCGGGTGCAGCCGGGCTGAGCGCCTGCGGTGGGCGAGGCCGTGCTCAGCGCCGGGCGGCGCCCAGCGCCACCCAGGCCGCCATCGCACCCAGCAGCACGAACAGCGCCAGGCTCCAGAAGGCGTAGGGCACGCCGAGCATCGCCACCGAGGCCTCGGCGCACGAGGCGCGGGCCACGAACACCTCCGGGGCCAGGCCGTCGAGACCCAGCCCGTTGACGATGCGGTCGGCCAGCGTGAGCCGGCACGAGGTGGAGGCGGCAGCCACGAAGTGCTGCCACAGGGCCGATGCGACGCCGCAGGCGGCCAGCAGCGTCACGCTCGCGGATGTGACCAGGGTGCCCGGGCGCGTGCGCCACGCGAGGCCGGCGAGCGCGGCAAGCCCGATGACGATGAACAGCAGCCTTTGCAGCACGCACCAGGCGCACGGCTGCATGTCGAAGACATGCTGCGAGACGAGCGCCACGGCCACGCCGCCGAAGGCGAGCGCCGCCACGAGCCCGAGCCCGAGCCCCGATGGCGCGGGCAGGGGCGAAGACTTCACGCCACCTCGGCGACGAGCTCGATCTCCACGCACGCCCCCATCGGGATCTGGGCCACTCCGAAGGCGCTGCGCGCATGTGCCCCGACCTCGGGCCCGAAGACCTCGCCGAAGAGCGTGGAGGCGCCGTTGATCACCAGGTGGTGCTCGGTGAAGGTGGAGGTGCTGTTGACCAGGCCCAGCACCTTGACGAGGCGACGCACGCGCGAGAGGTCGCCCACGGCGGCCTGCAGCGTGCCCATCAGGTCGATGGCGATGGCGCGCGCCGCGGCCTGGCCTTCGGCGGTGGTCATCGTCAGGCCGAGCTGGCCCACCCAGGGCTTGCCCTCGCGCTTGGCGATGTGGCCGGAGACGAAGACGAGGTTGCCGGTGCGCACGAAGGGCACGTAGGCGGCAGCAGGAACGGCCAGCGGCGGCAGCACGATGCCCAGGGCCGCCAACCTTCCAGAGGGGGTGTTGGTATCGCTCATCGGGGGGAATCTCCTCGCAACCGGTCGATCCTACACTGGCCTCGATGGGGGGAAGGGTCGACACGGGAGGGCGGCTCGCGCTCGCCTGCGCAGCCTGGGCGGCCGGGGTCGCGGCGCAGCTGCAGCGGGCCGACACGCTGGCAGCGCCAGCAGCCGGGGCACTCCTTGCAGCAGCGGCCCTGGGGGCGCTGCTCGCGGCATCGGGCCTGGCCCGGGCGCGCGGCGAGGACGCCCCGGCGGGCCGGGCGGGCGCTGCGGGTTGCGTCGCATCGACCGGCTCGATCGCATCCTTCGCCTGCCTGCTGGCCTCGATCGGCCTGCTGGCCTTCGCGCTGGTGGAGTGGCGCGCCGCGCAGCGGCTGGCCGAGCGGCTCGACCCCGCCCTGGAGGGGCAGGATCTGGTGCTCGTCGGGGTGGTGGATGAGATGCCCCGCCTGTCCCCCGGCGGCACGCTCTTCGCCTTTGCAGTGGAAGCGGCCACGCACCAGGGTCAGGCCGTGCGGGTGCCCTCCCGCGTGTCGCTGGGCTGGTTCCAGGGTTTCGACGGCGAGCAGCTCGTGGCCGCACCGCCGCATGCCGTCGTGGCCGGCGAGCGCTGGCGGCTGCCGGTGCGCCTGAAGCGCCCGCATGGGGCGCGCAACCCGCACGGCTTCGACCTGGAACTGTGGCTCTTCGAGCGCGGCATCGGCGCCAGCGGGGCGGTGCGCGCCGGGGCTCAGCGCCTGGGTCGAGACGAAACCGTGGTGTTCGAGCGCGCGCGCCAGGCGATCCGCGACGCCATCGTGCTGCGCGTGGCCGACCCCGCCGCCGCCGGCGTGCTGGCGGCGCTCGCCGTGGGCGACCAGGCCGCCATCGGGCGCGACGAGTGGGAGCTCTTCCGCATCACGGGGGTGGCACACCTGATGAGCATCAGCGGCCTGCACGTGACCATGTTCGCCTGGCTGGCCGCCGGCGCCATCGGCTGGGCCTGGCGGCACCATGCGCGACTCGCGCTGGCGCTGCCGGCCCCGGTGGCCGGTCGCTGGGGCGGGCTCGCAGCGGCCACGGCCTACGCGCTGCTGGCCGGCTGGGGCGTGCCCGCGCAGCGCACCGTGCTCATGCTCGCGGTGGTGGTGGCGCTGCGCAGCCGGGGGGTACGCTGGCCGCAACCGCTCGTGCTGGGCTGCGCGGGCGTGGCGGTGACGGTGTCGGACCCATGGGCCTTGCTGCAGCCGGGCTTCTGGTTGTCCTTCGTCGCCGTGGGCGTGCTCGTGGCCTCCGACCCGGTCTCGCGCGCGGCCCGCGAACGCGGCTGGCGCACCACGCTGGCCGAGGCCGCGCGCTCGCAGCTGGTGGCTACAGTCGGGCTGGCGCCCTTGTCCGTGGTGTTCTTCCACCAGATCTCGGTGGTGGGCTTCCTGGCCAATGCCGTGGCGATCCCGCTCGTCACGCTCGTGGTCACGCCCCTGGCGCTGTTGGGGGTGCTGATGCCGCCGCTGTGGGTGCCCGCCGCGTGGGCGGTACAGGCGCTCGTGGCGGGCCTCGCACCCCTGGCGCAGTGGCCGCTGGCGCAGTGGAGCGCAGCGGCCGCGCCGGCCTGGGCTGCGGCACTCGGCCTGCTGGCAGGCTTCGTCGCCGTGATGCCGCTGCCTCTGCGGTTGCGCGTGCTGGCCCTGCCGCTGGCGCTGCCCCTGCTGGCACCGGCGCCCGAGCGGCCGGCCCACGGGGAATTCGAAGTCGTGGCGGCCGACATCGGCCAGGGCACGGCGGTGCTGGTGCGCACGCGCACGCAACTGCTCGTCTACGACACCGGCCCGAAGCCCTCGCCCACCTCGGATGCCGGCGAGCGCGTGCTGCTGCCGCTGTTGCGTGCGCGTGGCGAGCCGCGGGTGGACCTGCTGATGCTCAGCCACGCCGACAGCGACCACACCGGTGGCGCGCTGTCGCTGCTGCGCGGCGTGCCCGTGCGCGCCTCCAGCAGTTCGGTGCCGCCCGCGCACCCGCTGCATGCCCGGCTGCCTGCACACCGGCGCTGCGAAGCCGGCCAGTCCTGGGCGTGGGACGACGTGCGCTTTCGGGTGCTCCACCCGCGCCCCGAGGACCACGCAGCCGGGCTGCGGCCGAATGCGTTGAGCTGCGTGCTGCACGTGGCCGATGCCCGGGGTCGCGTGCTGCTGCTCGCCGGCGATCTGGAGGCCGCTCAGGAGGCTGCGCTCGTCGCGCGCGAGGGCGCGGGGCTGCGCGCGCACTTGCTGCAGGTGCCCCACCACGGCAGCCGCACCTCCTCCACGGCAGCCTTCCTGGACGCGGTGGCACCGCACACGGCCATCGTGCAGGCCGGCTACCGCAACCGCTACGGCCACCCCGCCCGGGACGTGCTGGCCCGCTACGAGGCCCGGGGGATCGTGGTGGAGCGCAGCGACCGCTGCGGCGCCTACACCTGGCAGCCAGGCAGCGAGGGCCGCTGCCTGAGGCGGGAGCACCGCCGCTACTGGCATCATCAGCCCTGAGGCGCCGCTGGCCGGGCTGCATGGCCCGGAGCTTGCTCGGTGGCCCGGGTCAGGCCGGCGTGCCGGCCGCGCCCTTGGGAAAACCACATGTCGATCCGCGTCGCCCTCCATCACGTCACGCACTACCGCTACGACCGGCTCGTGGCGCTGTCGCCCCAGGTCGTGCGGCTGCGCCCGGCGCCCCACAGCCGCACGCCGGTGGTGAGCTACTCGCTGCGCGTGGAGCCGGCCGAGCACTTCCTGAACTGGCAGCAGGACCCGTTCTCGAACTACCTGGCCCGGCTCGTCTTTCCCGAGCGCACGCGCACGCTCACGGTCACGGTCGACCTCGTGGCCGAGATGTCGGTCTACAACCCTTTCGACTTCTTCCTCGAGCCCGCTGCCGAGCGCTGGCCCTTCGAGTACACCTCCGGCCTCACCCAGGACCTGCTGCCCTACCTCGCGCGCGGGGCGCTGACCCCGCGCCTGGAGGCCTTCGTGCGCAGCGTGCCGCGCCAGGAGGTCGGCACCGTGGACTTCCTCGTGGCCCTGAACCAGCGGCTGCAGCGCGAGATCCGCTACCTGATCCGCATGGAGCCGGGCGTGCAGACGCCCGAGCGCACGCTCGAGCTCGGCTCGGGCTCGTGCCGCGACACGGGCTGGTTGCTGGTGCAGGTGCTGCGCCACCTGGGGCTGGCGGCACGTTTCGTCTCGGGCTACCTGATCCAGCTCGAGCCCGACGTGAAGGCGCTGGACGGCCCCGTGGGGGCCTCGCACGACTTCACCGACCTGCACGCCTGGTGCGAGGTCTATCTGCCCGGAGCCGGCTGGATCGGTCTGGACCCGACCTCGGGGCTGCTGGCCGGCGAGGGTCACATCCCGCTGGCCTGCACGCCTGAGCCGGCATCCGCCGCGCCGGTGGAAGGTGCGGTGGACCCCTGCGAGGTCAGCTTTTCCCACGAGATGGCCGTGACGCGCGTGGCCGAGACGCCGCGCGTGACGCGGCCCTACACGGCGGCACAGTGGCAGGCGATGGACGCCCTGGGCCGCCAGGTGGACGAGGCGCTCGTGGCCGGCGACGTGCGCCTGACCATGGGCGGCGAGCCCACCTTCGTGTCGGTGGATGACCGCGACGGTGCCGAATGGAACACCGATGCGCTGGGGCCCACCAAGCGCGGCCTGGCCACCGCGCTCACGCAGCGGCTCAAGGACCGCTACGCCCCGGGCGGGCTGCTGCACCTGGGGCAGGGCAAGTGGTACCCGGGCGAGCAGCTGCCGCGCTGGGCGATGACCATCGCCTGGCGTGCCGACGGCCAGCCCGTGTGGCACGACCCGGCCCTCTTCGCCGACGAGCGCGAGCCGCTGCGCTACACGGCCGCCGACGCGCACGCCTTCATCACCGCGCTGGCGCAGCGCCTGGACGTGGGCGCGCAGCACGTGCAGCCCGGCTATGAGGACGCGTGGTACCACCTGTGGCGCGAGCGCCGGCTTCCCCTGAACGTCGACCCCTTCGACTCCAAGCTCGACGACGAGCTCGAGCGCGCGCGCCTGCGCCGCATCTTCACGCAGGGCCTGGCCAGCGTCGTGGGCTACGCGCTGCCGCTTCAGCCGGGCGAGGCGGAGGGCGCGCGCTGGGTCAGCGGCCGCTGGTTCCTGCGCGACGAGCGGCTGTACCTGATCCCGGGCGATTCGCCGATGGGCTACCGCCTGCCGCTGGACTCGCTGCCCTGGGCCGCCCCCGAAGACCAGCCCTGGCCGCTGCCGCCCGACCCCTTTGCGCCCAGCCACCCGCTGCCGGTCGAGGTGCCACTGCGTGTGCAGCCGGTGCCCTCGGCGGCGGTTCCGGCCGGTGCGGCCGATGCAGCCGCTGCGGCCCATGCGGCCCATGCAGCCGGCTCGCGCGAGGTGTTCGTCCCGACGCGCGGCCGTTCCTCGCCCGACACCGTGCGCACCGCCCTGTGCGTCGAGGTGCGCGACCCGCAGCGCGCCAACGGCCCGCGCGCCGAAGCGAGCCACGGCGGGCGCAGCGGCCTGCTGCACGTCTTCATGCCCCCGCTCACGCGCCTGGAGGACTACCTCGAGCTCGTGGCCGCCATCGAGGCCACCGCCGCCGAGCAGCACGTGAAGGTGGTGCTCGAGGGCTACCCGCCGCCGCGCGACGCGCGGCTGAAGGTGCTGCAGGTCACGCCCGACCCGGGCGTGATCGAGGTCAACATCCACCCCGCGCACGACTGGGACGAGCTCGTCGACCACACCGAGTTCCTCTACGACGCCGCGCACCGCAGCCGGCTGTCCACCGAGAAGTTCATGCTGGATGGGCGCCACACCGGCACGGGTGGGGGCAACCACTTCGTGCTCGGCGGCGCCACCCCGGCCGACAGCCCCTTCCTGCGCCGGCCCGACCTGCTCGCGAGCCTGCTCACCTTCTGGCACAACCACCCGTCGCTGAGCTACCTCTTCAGCGGTCTCTTCATCGGCCCGACGAGCCAGGCCCCGCGCATCGACGAGGCCCGCAACGACCAGCTCTACGAGCTCGAGATCGCGCTGGCCGAGCTTGACCGCCAGCTCGAGCGCCGCGGCGAGGCCATCCCGCCGTGGCTCGTCGACCGGCTGCTGCGCAACGTGCTCGTGGACGTCACCGGCAACACGCACCGCAGCGAGTTCTGCATCGACAAGCTCTACTCGCCCGACGGCCCGACCGGGCGCCTGGGGCTGCTGGAGCTGCGCGCCTTCGAGATGCCGCCGCACGCGCACATGAGCCTGGCGCAGCAGCTGCTGCTGCGCGCGCTGGTGGCAGCGTTCTGGCGCGAGCCGTACCGGGGCCGCGGCGCCACGCGGCTGACGCGCTGGGGCACGGCGCTGCACGACCGCTTCCTGCTGCCCAGCTTCGTGTGGAGTGACTTCGAAGACGCGCTGGCCGAGCTGCGCGCGGCCGGCTTCGACTTCGACCCGGCCTGGTTCGCGCCGCACTTCGAGTTCCGCTTCCCGCTCGTGGGCGAGCTCGCCACGCACGGCGTGGGCCTGACGCTGCGCGCCGCGCTCGAGCCCTGGCACGTGATGGGCGAGGAGGGCTCGGCCGGTGGCACGGTGCGCTACGTCGACTCGTCGCTGGAGCGGCTGGAACTCAAGGTGACGGGCCTGAACGGCAATCGGCACGTCGTCACGGTCAACGGGCAGGCCGTGCCGCTGCAGCCCACCGGGCGCGCGGGTGAATACGTCTGCGGCGTGCGCTACCGCGCCTGGCAGCCACCCTCGGCCCTGCACCCGACCATCGGCGTGCACGCCCCGCTGACCTTCGACCTGGTGGACACCTGGCTGGAGCGGTCGCTGGGGGGCTGCCGCTACCACGTGGCGCACCCGGGCGGGCGCAACCACGAGACCTTCCCGGTCAACGCCTACGAGGCGCAGAGCCGGCGCCTGGCGCGCTTCTTCGCCTTTGGCCACACGCCCGGCCGGGTGAGGGCGGCGCCGGCCCGCCCGAGCCTGGAGTTTCCCTTCACGCTCGACCTGCGCCGGGCAGCCGGGGGAGGGCCGGCTTGAAGCTGGCGCAGCCGCTGCAGCCGCCACCGGCCTGGCTCGCGCCGGCGGGCCCGCCTGCCGAAGGCGCGTGGGACGAGTTGCGCGACGGCGACGGCACGCTGCGGACAGCCTGGGCACGCTTCGCGCAGCACCTGCCCGAGCCCGCGGCCGGGCTCGCGCGCGGCGCGGACCTGGACCGCCGCGTGCAGGCGCTGGCGGCGCAGATCCGCCGCGACGGCATCACGCACAACGTCTTCGGCCGGGAGGGCGTGGCCGCGCGCACCTGGTCGCTCGAGCTGCTGCCGCTGCTGATCGAGCCTGCTGACTGGGCCGCGCTCAGCGCCGGCCTGGAGCAGCGCGCCGAGCTGCTCGAGCGCATGTTGGCCGACCTCTACGGGCCGCAGCGCCTGCTGCAGGAAGGGCTGCTGCCGCCGGCGCTCGTGCTGCGCCACCCGGGCTACCTGCGGCCGATGCAGGCGGTGGAGCCTGCCGGCGGGCAGCGCCTGATGGTCGTGGCCTTCGATCTCGCCCGCGGGCCCGACGGGCGCTGGTGGGTCGTCGCGCAGCGCACGCAGGGGCCCTCGGGCCTGGGCTACGTGCTGCACAACCGGCTGCTCGTGTCGGCCCAGTTCCCCGAGGCCTTCCGCGAGCTGCGCGTGCAACACCTGGCCAGCAGCTACCGCCGGCTGCTCGATGCCCTGGAGGCGCCAGCGCGCGCCCTGGCGGGTGGCGAGCCGCCAAGGCTGGCGCTGCTCACGCCTGGTCCCTACAGCGAGACCTGGTTCGAGCAGGCCTACCTGGCGCGCTACCTCGGCCTCACCCTCGTCGAGGGCGGGGACCTCACGGTGCGCGGCGAGCAGCTCTTCCTCAAGACGATCCAGGGCCTGGAGCGCGTGCACGGGCTGCTGCGCCGCGTCGACGACGACTGGTGCGACCCGCTGGAGCTGCGCGCCGACTCGGCGCTGGGCGTGCCCGGGCTGCTGCAGGCGGTGCGCGCCGGGCAGGTGGCGATGGCCAACGCGCTGGGCAGCGCCTTCCTCGAGTCGCCCGCGATCCAGGGCTTCCTGCCGGCCATCTCCGAGCGCCTGCTCGGGCAGCCGCTGCGGCTGCCGTCCCTTCCCACGTGGTGGTGCGGCGAGCCTGCTGCCTGGGCCGACGTGCGCGAGAACCTCGATGACAAGCTGCTGCGCAGCACCTTTCCGCAGGGCGGGCGCACCTCGCAGGTGTTCGAGCGCGCGCAGGCGCTCGTCGAGCGTGACCCCGACGCCTGGACCGCACAGGGACGGCTGGCCTTCGCCCGTGCCCCGATCTGGAGCGACGGCGCCGTGATGGTGCGCCCTGCGATGGTGCGTGTGTACGCGATCGCCGGGCCGGACGGTGGCTGGGCGCTGATGCCCGGGGCGATGACGCGCGTGGCGCGCGGCGGCGAGGGCAGCGTGTCGATGCAGCGCGGCGGCACGAGCCTGGACACCTGGGTGCTGACCGACGGTCCGGTGGACCGCTACACCATGCTGCCGGGGCGGCTGTCGGTGGACGAGGTGCGCGCGCGGCGCGGGTCGGTGAGCAGCCGCACGGGCGAGAACCTCTTCTGGCTGGGTCGCTACACCGAGCGCACCGAGCAGCAGGTGCGCCTGGCGCAGGTGGTGCTGCCGCTGGGGTCGGGCGACGGCCCGGCACATCCGGCCGTGCTGCGCGCGGCCTCGCAGCTGGCTGCACGCATCGGGCTCGTGCCGCCGGGCACGCCCACGCTCGTCCAGGCGCCCCGCGTCTTCGAGCGCGCGCTGGCGGCGGCCACGGGAGACGAGTCGGGCGCGTGGAGCGTGGCCTTCAACCTCGCGGCGCTGGAGCGTGCTTCGCAGGCCCTGCGCGAACGCCTGTCTCCCGCCCACTGGGGGCTGATCCGCACGATGCGCGAGGGCTTCCGCCTCGCCCTGCAGGCCGCGCCGGGTGCCCTGGCCGGGACGGCCCAGTTGCTGGCTGCACTCGATGGCCTGGCTCTGCAGCTCACGGCTCTGGCCGGGCAGCAGGCCGACCGCATGACGCGAGACGCAGGCTGGCGCCTGCTCACGATCGGGCGGCTGCTGGAGCGCCTCATCGGCATGAGCCAGGCGCTGCAGGACTTCCTCGCGCAGGATGCCTTGTCGCAGGGGCAGGGCCTGGATCCGCTGCTGGAGTTCTTCGACAGCACCATCACCTTCCGCAGCCGCTACCAGCGCCGCGCCGACCTGCTGGCGCTGGTGGACCTGCTGGTGCTCGACGACACCAACCCGCGGGCGCTGGCCGGGTTGCTGCGGCGCCTGCGCAACGAGGTGCCCAAGCTGCCCGGGCCGGCTGCCTCGCTCCTGGCCGACTGGCCGGCGCAGGGAGCGGGCATCGCGCTCGAGGCGCTCGACGGGCTGGACGACGAGGCCATCGGCGCACGCGTGCAGGCCCTGGCCGCGCAGTGGGAGGCGCGTGCCCTGGCCCTGGCCGAGGCCATCGGGCACCGCCACTTCGCCCTCGCCGAGGGCGCCGAGCAGGTGCAGCAGGCCTGAACATGCCCGTCGCCCTCGAGGTCGTCCACGAGACGCGCTACGACTACGGCGCGCCCGTCTCGCTCGCCCACCACCTGGCGCACCTGCAGCCGCTGGCCGACGCCGCGCAGGCCGTGCTCGCGCACGCGGTGCAGGTCGAGCCGGCGCCTGCGCACCGGCGCGCCGGCACGGACGCCTTCGGCAACGGCTGCCTGCACTTCACGCTCGCGCAGCCGCACCGCACGCTCGTGGTGCGCGCCACGAGCGTGGTGGCGGTGGCGCCGCGCTTCGCGGCGCTGCAGCCCGAGGCCTCGCCCGCCTGGGACGAACTCGTGGCACGGCTGCGCTACGTCGCACGCGGCCCCTTCGAGCCGGCCGTCGCGTTCGCGCAGCCCTCGCCCTACGTGCCGCGCCTGGAGGCGCTGCAGGCCTGGGCGCAGCCCAGCTTCACGGCCGGGCGACCGGTGGTGGAGGCGGCGCTGGAGCTGATGCACCGGCTGCACGCCGAGTTCCGCTACGAGACCCGCAGCACGCAGGTCGACACCCCGCTGGCCCAGGCCTTCGCCCAACGCAGCGGCGTGTGCCAGGACTTCGCGCATCTGCTGGCCGGGGCGCTGCGCATGCTCGGGCTGCCGGTGCGCTACGTCAGCGGCTACCTGCGCACCGAGGCCACCGACGGCGTGCCGCACATCGGTGCGGACGCCTCGCACGCCTGGGTGCAGGTGTGGGCCCCGGGCACACCCGGTGTGCCCGCCGACGGCTGGCTCGACCTCGACCCCACGAACGACCTCGTGCCCGGCGCCGACCACGTGCGGCTGGCCACGGGGCGCGACTATGGCGACGTCGCGCCGCTGCGCGGCGTCATCCGTGGCGGTGGCCGGCACGTGCTGACGGTGGGCGTGACGACCCGGCCCGTCCACCCGTTGCCGCAAGCCGGCCCGGGAGTTGCTAGCCTGATGGCAGGAGAGGTTGCCCGATGAAGCACCCCTACGACGAGATGCACGGCGCCGGCGCGGCGCCTGCCGTGCGCGCCCACTACGCCGCCTACGCGCGCTGGCTCGCGGCGCAGCCCGACGCGGCCATGCGCGCGCGGCGTGAGGAGGCGGAAATGATCTTCCGCCGCGTGGGCATCACCTTCGCCGTCTACGGCGCCAAGGACGAGGACGGCGCCGGCACCGAACGGCTCATCCCCTTCGATCTCATCCCGCGCGTCATCCCGCGCCACGAGTGGAGCGAGATGGAGCAGGGCCTGCGCCAGCGCGTGACGGCCCTGAACCGCTTCATCCAGGATGTCTACCACGGCCAGGAGATCCTGCGTGCGGGCATCGTGCCGCGCGAGGTCATCCTCGGCAACGCCCAGTACCGCCCCGAGATGGCCGGCGTGCAGGTGCCCGGCGGCATCTACACCCACATCGCCGGCATCGACATCGTGCGTGCCGGCCAGGCCGACGGCAGCGGCACCTATTACGTGCTCGAGGACAACCTGCGCGTGCCCAGCGGTGTCAGCTACATGCTCGAGAACCGCAAGATGATGATGCGGCTCTTCCCCGAGCTCTTCACGGCCAACCGCGTGGCGCCCGTGGCCCACTATCCGGACCTGCTGCTGGACACGCTGCGCGCGGTGGCCCCGGCTGCGGCCAACGAGCCCACGGTGGTGGTGCTCACGCCGGGCATGTACAACAGCGCCTACTTCGAGCACGCCTTCCTCGCGCAGCAGATGGGGGTGGAACTCGTCGAGGGGCAGGACCTGTACGTGGACGATGGCTTCGTCTACATGCGCACGACGCAGGGCCCGCGCCGCGTGGACGTGATCTACCGCCGCGTGGACGACGACTTCCTCGACCCGCAGGCCTTCCGGCCCGACTCCACGCTCGGCTGCGCCGGGCTGCTGCAGGCCTACCGGCGCGGCAACGTGACGCTGGCCAACGCCATCGGCACCGGCATCGCCGACGACAAGAGCATCTATCCCTACGTGCCGAAGATGATCGAGTTCTACCTCGGCGAGCGGCCCATCCTGCACAACGTGCCCACGTACCTCTGCCGCGAGCCGGGCGACCTGAGCCACGTGCTCGCGCACCTGAGCGAGCTCGTCGTCAAGGAGGTGCACGGCGCGGGCGGCTACGGCATGCTCGTGGGGCCGGCGGCCACGCGCGCCGAGATCGAGGCCTTCCGCGACCGGCTGATCGCGCACCCGTCGAACTACATCGCGCAGCCCACGCTGAGCCTGTCGACCTGCCCGACCTACGTGGAGTCGGGCATCGCCCCGCGCCACATCGACCTGCGGCCCTACGTGCTGTCTTCCGGCAAGGGGGTGCAGACGGTGCCCGGCGGCCTCACGCGCGTGGCGCTGAAGGAGGGCTCGCTCGTCGTCAACTCCTCGCAGGGCGGCGGGACGAAGGACACCTGGGTGCTGGAGGGCTGAAGCGATGCTGTCGAGAACCGCCGACCACCTCTTCTGGATGGCCCGCTACATGGAGCGCGCGGAGAACACCGCGCGCATGATCGACGTCAACTACCAGACCTCGCTGCTGCCGCAGTCGGCCGACACGGCCGAGCGCGGCTGGCGCGGCATGCTCAGCATCTCCGAGCTCACGGGCCTGTACGCCAGCCGCCAGGCGCAGGTGGACGCGCGCGGCGTCATGGACTTCATGGTGCGCGACGAGGACAACCTCTCGAGCATCTGGAACTGCCTGCGCGCGGCGCGCGAGAACGCACGCGCGGTGCGCGGCACCCTCACCACCGAGGTGTGGGAGACGCAGAACCAGACCTGGCTCGAGTTCAACCGGATGCTCAAGGCCGGCGAGCTCGAGCGCGACCCCGGTGCGCTCTTCGAGTGGGTGAAGTACCGCTCGCACCTCAGCCGCGGCGTGACGGTGGGCACGATGCTGATGGACGAGGCGCTGCACTTCATCCGCATCGGCACGTTCCTCGAGCGCGCCGACAACACGGCGCGGCTGCTCGACGTGAAGTACCACGCCCTGACGGCCGCCGAGACGAGCGCGGCCGGCGGCGGCCCCGGGGCGGGCACGCGCGAGACCCAGGAGGTGGACTTCTACCACTGGAGCGCGATCCTGCGCTCCGTCTCCGGCTTCGAGATCTACCGCAAGGTCTACCGCAACGTGATCCGCCCCGAGCGCGTGGCCGAGCTCCTCATCCTGCGCCCGGACATGCCGCGTTCGCTGGCCGCCTCGATGAACGAGGTGGTGGCCAACCTGCAGCTCGTGGCCAACGTGCGCAGCGCCGAGACGCTGCGCCGCGCCGGGCGGCTGAAGGCCGACCTGCAATACGGGCGCATCGACGAGATCCTGGACACTGGGTTACATGCCTACTTGACGCACTTTCTGGACCGCGTCAATGATCTGGGGGCGGGCATCGGGCGGGATTTTCTTGTGCCGGTAGCGGCTTGAGGCGGGTCCCCCCGAGGTGGGGGCTTAGGGTGGTTGTCGATCCAGGGGGCCATGCGATGAGGTTTTCTATCCTTTCTCTTCTTTGCGCTGGGATTCTGTTGGGTGGATGCTCTACCCCGGTCCAACGCGAATTGCTGATGACGGGCAAGCAGTGCGCCGTCAACGACGACCGGGACGAGAAGTGTCGCGTCACGGTCGTTGTCAGTGAAAGACAGGGCAAGCTGACCTGCGAGGTACTCAAGCAAGACGAAGTCATCTTGCTGCAAAGCGATTGGTATGCACCCCTCAGGAGGCGGGTGGTGACGTTTCAACCGAAGCCCGCAGGGCCGGTATCAGGGGATATCGCCATCACGGGCATCATGTTCCTGGCTGACGGCAAGAAGGATCGACCTGTCCGACCCGATCCCCAATACTTTGAAATCGCCAGGAGGGGCAACGGGGCGCTCGTCCTGCGCTCCAGAGGACGCGACAGCATCGCCTACTCGTATATGCTGACGCTGACGGTAGGCAAAGATACGTGCGAGACGGACCCGATCATCTATAACGGTTGAGCGAGGAGCTCGCTGTCAGCCGAGGAGGCGGGCCGCAAGATCTAGACTCGGGCGCGCCAGCGAGCCACGAAACCCTCGTCAGCCGAATC
Organism: Rubrivivax sp.; assembly: GCA_040400855.1. Classification (GTDB taxonomy): domain Bacteria; phylum Pseudomonadota; class Gammaproteobacteria; order Burkholderiales; family Burkholderiaceae_C; genus Rubrivivax. The sequence continues at coordinate 2,186 of JBBAPJ010000037.1, read as the reverse complement.
GCGGGGATAGCCAGTCTCGCGCACGAGGGTCTCCCCCAAATCAAACTCCTTTAGGGCAGCCGATCGGTCGCCTGCGATCACGCAAAGTGCGGCTCGCGTGTCGTGCAGGCACCCCTGCAGGAAATGAAGGCCGTTCTCAGCGATCAAACACTGCACACGCTCCAACATGGGCTGCGCATCTGCTGGCGATCGGTGGCCTTTGCCTTCGATTGCGAGCATCGCAAGATTCAGCAAGATGATGGCCTCGCTGGAACGCTCCTTCAGCGTGATCGCGATTTCTAGCCCCTCGTCGAAGAGTGGGGCCGCCTGCTCGTCTTCCTGCTGAGAGCGGTGGAACTGGCCAAGCATGCTCAGGCCAGCCATCACTTCGCGCAGGCTGCCCCTGCGCCGCGCGATCCCGATAGCCTGTTTCATGCACTGACCGGCCAGCTCCAGCTGGCGACTATCCCAGGCGCAGATTCCCAGTGGCTGCAACACCTTGGCTGTCAAGTCGTCCGAGCCCTGCTGCCTGGAGATCTCGAGAGCTTCCTCCAGCCACTGAATGGCTGCCTCGAATCTGCCGAGCCGGCAACTGCTGTTGCCCGCAATGAACAAGACCTTGGCGCGCAAGAGCGTCGGAGCACGGGCTGCCGGAGCATCGATGACGGCTTCGGCCATCCTGCTGGCAAGCTCCATCCAACCCTTGGCGTTCAAGCACACATGCAGGGACTCGATCAAGCCGACAGCTGACTCCATGTCCGCACTGGCCAGCGCCCACTCCTGCGCTGCGATCAAGTTGCCGATGTCCTGATCGAGGCGTTCGAGCGCACGCGACTGCCCGGGGCCGCGGAAATCGGCGTCGCAGGTTCGTGCTGCATCCATGAAGAGCTGCAGGTGGCGTGTGCGCCAGGTGGAGACCTCTTCATGCGCCTGCAGTTGAAGCAGGCCATAACTGCGTATCGACTCGAGGATCCGGAATCGGCCTGCCGATGCATCTCGTGCGACGAGAGACTTTTCGGCCAGACGCAGCAGCAGCGGAAGCACGTCTTCAGCCGTTATATCCGGACCAGCGATAAGCGCCTGGGCCACCTCCGGCGCGAAACTTCCCGCCAGCACACTCAAGCGCCGAAAGGTCAAACGCTCCTCCTCGTTCAGGAGGTCGTAGCTCCATTGAATCAGGGCCTTGAGAGTCTGCTGTCTGGGTTGCGCCGACCGATCACCGCCGACCAGCAGGCGCATTCGGTTCCGCAGCGCCAGCGCCACCTGCTCCGGCTCCAGGAACTGCAGCTTGGCGGCTGCCAATTCCAGAGCCAGCGGGATGCCGTCGAGCTCGCGGCATATCCTTGCCACTGCGGATGCGTTGGAGTCGTCAAGCACGAAGCTGCTGCGCAGTTCCACCGTCCGTTCCACGAGCATCTGTACGGCCGGGAACTCGGTGAGGGAGACGGCCCGCCAAGGCCGAGCCCGCGGCTCCCCACCCGGACTGCGAAGCGGTTCGATCTGTCGAACCACTTCTCCTCGGATGCGCATCGCCTCGCGACTGGTGGCCAGCACCCGAACCCCAGGCCCGGCGTCCAGCAACGTCAGAGCCACGCGCGCGCACTCCTCGAGCAGGTGCTCGCAGTTGTCGAGCACGAGCAGCAGCTGGCGGTTCTCCAGATGAGCCCGTATCGTCCCCATCAGGCCACGGACGGGATCAGGGCGCAGCGACAGCGCGCTCGCGATGATTTGCGGCACCAGATGCCTGTCAGAGACGCTGCTCAGGTCGATGAACCAGGTTCCATCGGGGAAGTCACCAGCGGCATTCGCTGCCAGCTGGATGGCCAGCCGGGTCTTACCGATCCCGCCTGGTCCGACCATCGTCAGGAGCCGGCACGTCGCGAGCTCGCGACCAAGCGCCTCCAGCTCGATCTCCCGGCCGATCGCATCGGTCGGCGGGACAGGGAGGTTTCCAGGCGCGACGACGAGGGCTCCCAGGGCAGGAAAATCACCACGCAGTCCCTCGGAGACCACCTGGAACACACATTCGGGCTGGGCCAGGTCCTTGAGCCGAACCTGCCCGAGGCGGCGCAGGGTGAGGCCTACGCCGAGGCGATCCCGTAAGAGCTCCTCGGCCACCTGTGAGACGAGCATCTGCCCGCCGTGCGCCACCCCCATGATGCGCGCCGCGCGGTTCACGGGCGGGCCGAAGAAGTCTCCCTGCCGCT
>JBBAPJ010000036.1:5858-22810 GCA_040400855.1 Rubrivivax sp. | reverse complement strand
GCCGTGGTCTCGCTTGCGGGGGTCGTAGTGCATGGGGAGATGGTACGCGCGCAGCGGGGTCACCGGGTTGCTCTGCAGGAACCGAAACGGCATCGAGCGCTCGCTCGGCTCAAGCGGGTGCGGTTCGAAAACATCGGATGAGACAGGCCGGCCACCGACCTCGTGAAAAGCTTCACGCCACAGCGATTTCGTTGGGCGCCCGGCGCCCGCCAGCCCTTTTCAGCGGGTTATCCCGACCAGATACTGGCCGGCCCCTACCCGCAATCCCCGGAAGAGGGTACCCCGTGAACAAGGAGGGCAGACACGATGGCGGATTACCACTACGGTCTTTGGGCTGGCTTGCGTCGCCTGACTGGCACCACCTTGGCCATCGTTTCCGTGCTGCCCGCGGCTGCCTGGTCGCAGAGCGTATCCACCGGTCGGCTTGCCTCAGAGCTCATCGGTCTGGCCGTTGCGAACAAGACCTGCTCGACCGCGACAGCCACCACCCGCGCCGAAGGGAGCCTCTCCTCCAGCACGGGCGCCTCGGCAGGTGTGGCCGATGGCTGGGCACGCAGTGTCGTTGCCACCGTGAGCGGCGTACGCACGCCACCGACCACCTACGTGCAGGCCGTCGTCGTGACCGATGGGCGCGAGCCGCGGCTGGACAAGCTGCGTGATGCGTTGCTGAACCCTGGCAACAACCTGCCCCGCGGCTCGATCCTGCATCGGTACGTGTCAGTGCCGGCTGCCTCCGTGCTCGTGCCAGCGTGCCGACTCGATGCCATCGCGCGCGTGGAGGGCGTGGTCAGCGTCACGCCCAACCGCTCCACGACACGCTCGGCCAGCCCCCTCGAGGGCTTCACGGCCACCGCCTTCCAGGCGCCGTTCTCGCAGGCCGGCGCACGTGTCTACCACTCCTGGCAGGGCTACAGCGGCCGCGACGGGCGAAACGTCGGCATTGCCATCGTTGACTCGGGCGTGATGCGCGAGCACGCCCACTTCCGAGGTGCCAACGGGCAGAGCCGGGTACGACATGCCGTGGACCTGACGAAGTTGGGCTTTGGTGGGGCAGCAAAGGCTAGCCGGGTGGGTGACGACTGGACCATCGGCGTGGACGTGCCGCACGACGACTTCTTCAACCCCCAGGGCAAGGAGCGGCGCAGCTACGAAACAGCCATCTCCAACATCGGGGCCTCGTTCGTCGACGCCCACGGGCATGGCACGCACGTGGCGGCCGTGGCGGCTGGTGCAGGCGGGTACCAGGCACTGAACACCACGGGGATCGCGCCAGCTGCGGACCTGTACGACATCAAGGTGCTCGGCGCCTCGGGTGACGGCCGCCTGGCTGACCTCCTGGCCGGCATCGACTGGGTGGTCTACCACTCGCGCCGCCTGGGCATCCGGGTCATGAACCTGAGTCTGGCCACCTCCTCGCGCGACAGCCACACCATCGACCCCCTGTGCCGCGCGGCGGCAAGCGCCTCGGCCGTGGGCATCACGGTCGTGGCAGCAGCCGGCAATTTCGGCAAGGACGCATCCGGCCGAGAGGTGCTCGGCTCCATCGGCTCACCCGGCCACTGCCCGACGGTAGTCACGGTGGGCTCGCTCAATGCGCGTGAGTCCGCGCAGCGCGGCTCGCACGTGATGAACGGGTTCAGCTCGCGTGGCCCCACCCGGGGCAGCCTCGTGCAGCCCAACGGCGTTCGGCTATACGACCACCTGCCCAAGCCTGACCTGGTGGCCCCCGGCAACCGAATCGTCTCGGCCCGTGCGGTGGGATCGCGCCTGGGAGCAGATCCGTTGCTGATCGTCGGAGCCAACAGCCCCGACCCCACCGTGCAGCTGATGTCCCTCAGCGGTACGTCGGTGGCGGCCCCGTCGGTGGCGGGCGCGGCCGCGCTGCTGCTGCAGGAGAACCCGCACCTGACCCCGCCGCTCGTCAAGGCGATCCTGCAGTACACGGCCACGCCGATGGCGAACTTCCACCTCCTGCAGCAAGGGACGGGCGCGCTCAATGTGGCGGGCGCACTTTCGCTGGCATCCGTGATCCGCAGCGACATCCCGATCCGCGACCTGTTCGAGTCGGGTAACCACACGAACCACCCGACCCTGCTCAAGCCCGGCCGCACGATGCCGGCGCCTCGCACGACGGTAGCCGGCGCGCCCCTGCCCTGGAGCCGGATGGTCTACGCCGGGGGCACGCACATCCTGAGCGGAGACGACCTCTTCACGCGGCCGCACAACCTCTGGGACCATGGCGTCAGCTGGGTTCGAAGCACGATGCTGCGCACCGAGGTCGATTACTGGCCGAAGGAGCCAGCTCGGCCCGGGTTCTTGCCAGTTGCGGAGCGCACCGTACCGCGCATGGTCAAGCAGTTCGCGTTGTCCAATTTCGAGCCCGTGATTCCGCGCACCCAGGTGCGGTTCGGCAGCCACCTGCCGGGCAAGCACTCGATCCTGCAGCGCACCGGGATCTTCTCTCCCACGGAGACGGTGGCGGCCGCGCTCGCCGCGGGGCAGGGGCATCTGATGCCCAACGGGCTGACGATTGCCTCCGGTCTCGTCATGGCCGAGGGCCTGGTGATGGCCGAAGGGCTGGTCATGGCCGAGGGCATCGTCTTCGCCGAGGCGATCGTTTTGGCCGAAGGGATCGTGTTTGCCGAGGGCATCGTCTTTGCCGAGGGCCTGGTGATGGCCGAGGGCATCGTGTTTGCCGAAGGCGTGACCCGGGCCGAGTCGGTCACGCGGGGCGAGTAGCGCTCGTCAGTCTCGACGGTCCGGCGGTTCACACCCCGATCCAGGCCGCGCCCCGCACCCCCGATGCGTCGCCGTGCGTGGCGGGCACGAGCCGCGTGCGCACCGGGTCGGCCAGCCCGCCGCTGAACACCCATCGGCCCCACAGCGCGGGCACCTGTTCGTACAGGTGCGGCAGGCGCGACAGCCCGCCGCCGAGCACGATCACGTCCGGGTCGAGCAGGTTGATCACGGCTGCCAGCCCCTGAGCCAGGCGCCTGGCGTGGCGCGCCAGCGTCGCCTGGCAGGCCGGGTCGCCCGCGGCTGCGCGCTCGACGATCTCCTCGCCGCGCAGTTCGCCCCCGTGGCGCCACGCGTGCTCGCGCGCCAGGCCGGTGCCCGACAGCAGCGTCTCGTTGCAGCCGCCGCGGCCGCAGTAGCAGTCGAAGACGGGGTCCTCGGCCGGGTCGAGCCAGGGCAGCGGGTTGTGGCCCCACTCGCCCGCCACCCCGTTCGGGCCCACCAGCACCTTCCCGTCCACGGCGATCCCCGCGCCCGTGCCGGTGCCCAGGATCACGGCAAAGACGACCCTCGCCCCGGCGCCCGCGCCGTCGGTGGCCTCCGACAGTGCCAGGCAGTTGGCGTCGTTGGCATAGCGCACCGACTGCCCCAGCCGTGCCGCCAGGTCACGCTCGATCGGGCGGCCGTTGAGCCAGGTGGAGTTCGCGTTCTTGAGCAGCCCCTCGGCCGTGAGCGTGCCCGGGCCGCCGATGCCCACCGACACCGGCGCGCCGCCCAGCGCGGCCCGCGCCTTGCCCACCACGCCGGCCAACGCCGCGAGCGTGGCGTCGTAGTCGTCGCGCGGGGTGGGGCGCCGCTGCTCCCAGCACACCCGCCCCGCCGCGTCGAGGACCACGGCGTGGATCTTCGTGCCCCCGAGGTCGATGCCCAGGCGCAGGGCGGTCACGCCAGGGGTTCCGTGCGGTCCAGCAGCCACTGCCGCGCCGCACCGGCCACGAGCGGCAGCAACCGCTCGCGCACGGTGGCGTGGTAGGCGTTGAGCCACGCCACCTCGTCGTCGCGCAGCAGGCTGCGCTCGATGCAGCGCGTGTCGATCGGGCACAGCGTCAGCGTCTCGAACTCCAGCATCTCGGCGAAGGTGCTGCCCTCGGGTGTGGTGGCCGGCACGTTCATCACGAGGTTCTCGATGCGCACGCCCCACTGGCCGGGCCGGTACACGCCCGGCTCGATGGAGGTGATCATCCCGGGCTCCATCGCCATGTGGGCGTCGGGAATGGCCTTGCTGATGCTCTGCGGGCCTTCATGCACGTTGAGGAAGTAGCCCACGCCGTGGCCTGTGCCATGGCCGAACTCGATGCCTTCCTGCCACAGCGGGGCACGCGCCAGCGCGTCGAGCATCGGGCTCAAGGTGCCACGGGGAAAACGCGTGCGGCTCAGGTTCATCGTGCCCTTGAGCACGAGCGTGTAGTCGCGCTTCATGGCGGCGCTGGGCGCTCCGATGGGCCACACGCGCGTGATGTCGGTGGTGCCGCCCAGGTACTGGCCACCCGAGTCGATGAGCAGCAGCCCGTCGCCTTCGATGGTCGCGTGCGACTCGGCCGTGGCGCGGTAGTGCGGCATCGCACCGTTGGCGTTGAAGCCCGCGATCGTCGGAAAGCTCAGGCCCACGAAGCCCGCCCGGCGCGCCCGCGCGGCGCTGAGCAGCTCGTCCACCGTGAGCTCGGTGATGGGGCCCGCCGAGGCGTCGCCCGCGCGCTGGCGCGCCAGCAGCGCCTCGAAGGCGGCGTAGAACTCGCACATCGCCGCGCCATCCTCCTCCATCGCGTGGCGGATGTGCGCGGCCTCGTCGGCGGTCTTGCGGCTCTTGGCCAGTGTGCTCGGGTTGATCGCCTCCACCACGCGCACGCCCGCGGCCACGCGCTCGCGCAGGCCGTGCGTGACACGCTTGGGATCCACGAGCAGCGCGCTGCCCGCGGGCAGCGCCGCCAGTGCCACGCCGGCCTGGGCGTAGTCGGCCATGTGCACGCCGTCGGCCTGCAGCGCAGCGGCGAGTGCCGCATCCACCTTGCCGGCCCCGACGAAGAGGGTGGCCCCCGCCGCGTCGATCAGCAGGTGGGCGAGGAAGACGGGGTTGTAGGAGACGTCTGCGCCGCGCAGGTTCGTGATCCAGGCGATGTCGTCCACCGTGGAGACGAAGTGGTGCGAGGCGCCGTGCCGCGCCATCGCCTGGCGCACCTGCGCGAGCTTGCTCGCGCGCGAGACCGGCGCGTGCGGCGCGCGGTGCTCGTAGACCGGCTGCGGCGGCAGGCCCGGGCGGCCCTCCCACACGGCCTGAACCGGATCGAGGTCGGTGCGCAGCTTCACGCCGGCGCGGTCGAGCGCGGCCTGCAGCGCCTGCGCCGCCGCCAGGCCGAGCACCTGCCCGTCCACGGCCACGGTCTGGCCGGCCGGCATGTGGGTGGCCAGCCACTCGACGTGGGCGGGGGAGGTGCCCGTGGCGATCTTCACGAGCTCGATGCCGCTGCCGGCCAGTTCGGCCTCGGCCTGCACCCAGTAGCGGCTGTCGGCGAACACGGCGGCGCGCTCGAGCGTGACCACGAGCGTGCCCATCGAGCCCGTGAAGCCCGACAGCCACTGGCGCGCCTGCCAGCGCTCGGGCAGGTACTCGCTCAGGTGCGGATCGGCGCTGGGCACGAGCAGGGCGTGCAAGCCCAGGCGCTCGAGCTCCTCGCGCAGGCGGTCGATGCGCAGGCGGATCGTGGAGGTGCGGGTGTCCATGAAGACCTCGTGAAGGCGGTGCGCGACGGGGGTCGGGCCTGGGACCGATTCTAGGTGGGGGCGCCCTGGGGCTGCTGCTAAGCTCGGCGCCACGGCGGCTTTCTTCCGCTGCAAGGTCTTCACCCATGCCCGGCCTGCGCCCCGACGTCGATCCCGACGGCCTGCTCGAGTACTCGGTGGTCTACACCGACCGCTCGCTCAACCACATGTCCAAGCGCTTCCAGCAGGTGATGCGCGAGGTGGGCGCCACCCTCAAGGAGGTCTACGGCGCGCGCTCGGCCGTGCTCGTGCCCGGCAGCGGCAGCACCGGCATGGAGGCCGTGGCGCGCCAGTTTGCCGGCGGCCAGCGCTGCCTGATCGTGCGCAACGGCTGGTTCAGCTACCGCTGGACGCAGATCCTCGAGATGAGCGGCATCGCGCCCGACCCGATGGTGCTCAAGGCACGCCGCGTGGGCGAGGGCCCGCGCGCGCCCTTCGCGCCGGCGCCGGTGGAGGAGGTCGTGGCTGCGATCCACGCCTTCAAGCCCGCGGTCGTCTTCGCCCCGCATGTGGAGACTTCGGCCGGGATGATCCTGCCCGACGCCTACATCCGCGCCGTGGCCGATGCCGTGCATGCCGAAGGCGGCCTGATGGTGCTGGACTGCATCGCCAGCGGCGCCGAGTGGGTGGACATGCGCGCCACCGGGGTGGACCTGCTCATCAGCGCGCCGCAGAAGGGCTGGAGCAGCACGCCCTGCACCGGCATCGTGATGCTGTCGGAGCTTGCCCGTGCGCGCATCGACGCCACGCAAAGCAGCAGCTTCTCGCTGGACCTCAAGAAGTGGCTCGCCATCATGGAGACCTACGAGGCCGGCGCCCACGCCTACCACGCCACGCTGCCCACCGACGGCCTGGTGCACCTGCGCGATGCGATGGCCGAGCTGCGCGCCTTCGGCTTCGAGCGCGCGCGCCAGGCGCAGCGCGAGATCGGCGCGCGCGTGCGCGCGCTGCTGGCTGCCCGCGGCGTGCCCAGCGTCGCCGCCCCCGGCTTCGAGGCCAGCGGTGTCTTCGTCGGCTACACCGACCGCGACGACTGGCACAACACCCGCGCCTTTGGCGCGCAGGGCCTGCAGACGGCTGCCGGCGTGCCGCTGGCCTGTGACGAGGGGCCCGACTACAAGAGCTTCCGCCTGGGCCTCTTCGGCCTGGACAAGTGGCAGAACCCGGACCGCACGGTGGACACCTTCGTGCGGGCGCTGGACGCGATCGGCTGAGCGCCGACCGGCTACCCGGTACGGCTACAAATCCGTGCGCAGCTTCCAGATCTCCGGGAACAGCACCACGTCGAGCATCCGGCGCAGGTAGCCCACGCCGCTGGTGCCCCCGGTGCCGCGCTTGAAGCCGATCACGCGCTCCACCGTCGTGAGGTGGCGGAAGCGCCACAGGCGAAAGGCGTCCTCGAGGTCGGTGAGCTCCTCGCCGAGCTGATAAAGGTCCCAGTGCTGCTTGGGGTCGCGGTAGACGACGAGCCAGGCCTGCTCCACGCCGTCGCTGGCCTCATAGGGCGCGCGCCAGTCGCGCGCCACGTGGCTTGGGGGTACCGGCAGGCCGCGGCGCGCCAGCAGCCGCAGGCTCTCGTCGTACAGCGAAGGCGCCTCGTAGGCGGCACGCACCTGCGCGAGGCGGTCGGGGCGGTGCGCGTGCGGCTCGAGCATGCGCGCGTTCTTGTTGCCCAGCGCGAACTCGATGCAGCGGTACTGCCAGCTCTGGAAGCCGCTGGACTGCGCGAGGTACTTGCGGATCGCGCTGTACTCGGGCGGCGTCATCGTCGCCAGCACGTCCCAGGCGTGCACCAGCTGCTCGAGGATGCGGCTCACGCGCGCGAGCATCTTGAAGGCGCTGCCCAGGTCGTCCGCCGCGACGTGGCGGATCGCCGCGTGCAGCTCGTGCAGCATCAGCTTCATCCACAGCTCGCTCGTCTGGTGCTGCACGATGAAGAGCATCTCGTTGTGGTCGGGCGACAGCGGATGCTGCGCGCCGAGCACGGCGTCCAGGTGCAGGTAGTCGCCGTAGCTCATCTCGGTGGAGAAGTCGGTGCGCGGCTCTTCCTCGCGCACGATGCGCTCGGGGGTGCCGGGCGCCTGAGGTTCTTCCGCGCCGTAGCCGAAGGGACAGCCGCTCATCGGGGTTTCCTCGCTGCCAGCAGGTTCATGTCACCGCCCGGCGCTGCTGGAAGGCGTCTTCGCGCCACTGCCCGGTGGCCATCACCTGCGCCAGGTGCTCGGCCGCGTCCCACGTGTCGGTCCAGCCGATGTAGAGCGGTGTGAATCCGAAGCGCAGCACGTCGGGTGCGCGGAAGTCGCCGATCACGCCCCGCGCGATCAGCGCCTGCACGATTGCGTAGGCGCCCTCGGTGCGTGCCAGGCACACCTGGCTGCCGCGCAGCACGTCCTCGCGCGGCGACACGACGCTCAAGCCGTGTCCGGCGCAGCGCGTCTCCACGCGCTCGGCAAAGAGCCGGGTCAGCGCCAGCGACTTCGCGCGCAGCGCGGTCATGCCCCCTAGCGGCTCGGCCGCGAGCACCGTGTCCACGCCGCATTCGAGGGCCGCCAGCGACAGGATCGGCGGCGTGCCGCATTGGTAGCGCGTGATGCCGGGGGCGGGCCGGTAGCCGGGCGTGAACTCGAAGGGCGCCGCGTGGCCGATCCAGCCCGCCAGCGGCTGCCAGAAGCGCTCGACGTGGCGCGGGTGCGCCCAGACGAAGGCGGGTGCGCCGGGCCCACCGTTGAGGTACTTGTAGCCGCAGCCCACCGCGAAGTCGGCCTGCGCCCCGTGCAGGTCCACCGGCACCGCGCCGGCCGAGTGGGCGAGATCCCACACCGTCAGCGCGCCGGCGGCGTGCGCAGCCTGCGTGAGCGTGGCCATGTCGTGGATCCTGCCGCTCTTGTAGTTGACGTGCGTGAGCGTGAGCAGTGCCACGTCCGCTGCGCGCGCCAGCCGCGCGGGCAGGTTCTCGGCCGGCACGAGCTCGAGCGTGCAGCCGTGCTGCGCCGCAAGCGACTCGGCGATGTAGAGGTCGGTCGGGAAGTTGCCCGGCTCCGAGACGATCACGCGCCGCGCCGGGTCGTCGGCGCGCGCGATCGAAAGTGCCGCGCTCAGGACCTTGAAGAGGTTGACGGAGGTCGAGTCGGCCACCACCAGCTCGCCCGGGCCCGCACCCACGAGGCGCGCGATCTTGTCGCCGGTGCGCTGCGCAAGCGTCATCCAGCCTGCTTCGTTCCAGCTGCGGATGAGACCCCGGCCCCACTCCTGCTGCACCACCTGGGCCACGCGCGCGGGGGTGGCCACCGGCAGCACGCCCAGCGAGTTGCCGTCCAGGTAGATCAGGCCCTCGGGCACCGCGAACTGTGCGCGCAGCGGGGCCAGCGGATCGGCGGCGTCGAGCGCCTGGCAGGCCTCGCGGGTCGAGGGTGGGGTCGGCATGGTCGTCATTCGAGGTCCCTGAGCACGGCGCGCACCGGTGAGGCGTCGGCCTGCGCGAGCTTGAGCGGCAGCGCGATGAGTTCGTAGTCACCCTCGGGCACGTCGTCGAGCACGAGGTTCTCCAACACCCGCAGGCCCCGCGCGCGGATCACCTGGTGGCTTGGCAGCGCCTTGCTCTGCGCCGGGTCGATGCTGGCCGTGTCGATGCCCACGAGCAGCACGCCGCGGTCGGCCAGGGCCTGCACGGCCTCGGGGTCGAAGCCGGCGAGCTCGGGATCCCAGCGGTCGCCCGGGTGGGTGCGGTAGGTGCGCACGAGCACGCGCGGCGGCAGCGGCCGGCCCGGGGCATCCACCGCGTGCACCAGGTGGCTCCAGCGCACGAGCGCCCCGCAGTCCAGCGCGTGCACGACCCGGCAGGGCCCGAGGTAGGGGTGAAGATCGAGCGCGCCCACGGGGGCACCCGAGGGGTCGTAGTGCAGCGGCGCGTCGGCGTGCGCGCCCACGTGCGGGCTCAGCGTGAGGGCGCTGACGTTGACCGGGCAGGTGCCGCCCAGCGTCGCGCTCCACGCCTGCTGGTAGGGGGTATCCCCAGGAAAGACGGGTGACCCCGGGTGGACGCTAGGCGAGATATCCCGGATCCGTCGCATGATGGCGCACCAGTGTAGTGCCTGGTGCGGGTCGAGGTGCCCGCACCGGCTCATGCCCGGAGGACATGCGCGTGATCGACACCTTCGCCCGGGATCGCCTGCCCGCGCCGCAGGACCTGCCCGAGTTCGTCTTCGACCTGCCTGAACTGCAGGCGCTGCCCGCCCGCCTGAACTGCGCCACCGAGCTGCTGGACCGCCGCGTGCAGTCCGGCGACGGTCACCGGCGCTGCCTCGTGGGCGCCGACGGCACGACCTGGACTTACGCCGATCTGCTGGCGCAGGCCAACCGCATCGCGCGCGTGCTGGTGGAAGACAGGGGCCTCGTGCCCGGCAACCGCGTGCTGCTGCGCGGGGCCAACAGCCCGATGCTGGCGGCCTGCTTCCTGGCGGTCTTCAAGGCTGGAGGCATCGCGGTGGGCACGATGCCGCTGCTGCGCGCCAAGGAGCTCGGCGTGATCCTGGACAAGGCGCAGGTGAGCCACGCGCTGTGCGACGCGCGCCTGGCGGGCGAGCTCGACGCGGCGCACGCCGGCTGCCCCACGCTCACGCACCTGCTGCACTTCAACGGCGGCCCGGGCAGCACGCTCGAGGCGGCTGCGGCCGCGAAGCCTTCCACCTTCGACAACTTCGACAGCGCCGCCGACGACATCTGCCTGATGGCCTTCACCTCGGGCACCACCGGCCAGCCCAAGGCGGCCATGCACTTCCACCGCGACGTGATCGCCAGCGCCCTGTGCTGGCCGCCGCACGTGCTGCGCGCCACGCGCGACGACGTCTTCATCGGCAGCCCGCCGCTGGCCTTCACCTTCGGCCTGGGCGGCCTGCTCGTGTTCCCGATGGCCCTCGGCGCGTGCACCGTGCTGCTGGAGAAAGCCTCGCCCGACGTGCTGCCCGCGGCCATTGCGCAGCACCGCGCCAGCGTGCTCTTCACCGCCCCCACGTCCTACCGGGCGATGGCCAGCCAGGTGGCCGCGCACGACCTCTCCAGCCTGCGCAAGTGCGTGAGCGCGGGCGAGGCCCTGCCGGCGGCCACGCGGGCCCTGTGGAAGCAGGCCACCGGCATCGAGATCATCGACGGCATCGGCTCCACCGAGATGTTCCACATCTTCATCTCGGCCGACGAGGCGCACGCCAAGCCCGGGGCCACCGGCCTGGTGGTGCCCGGCTACCGCGCGAAGGTGGTGGACGACGACTTCCGCGAGGTGCCCCGCGGGCAGGTCGGGCGCCTGGCCGTGCAGGGCCCCACGGGCTGCAAGTACCTCGACGACGCGCGCCAGGCCAGCTACGTGCAGCGCGGCTGGAACCTCACGGGCGACGCCTACCTCGTCGACGAGGACGGCCAGTTCGTCTACCAGGCGCGCACCGACGACATGATCATCTCCGGGGGCTACAACATCGCCGGCCCCGAGGTCGAGGGCGCGCTCCTGCTGCACCCGGCGGTGGCCGAGTGCGGGGTGGTGGGCGTGGCCGACGAGGAGCGCGGCCAGATCGTCAAGGCCTACGTCGTGCCCAAGCCTGGGCACGAGCCGGGGGAGGCTCTGGCGCGCGCGCTGCAGGACTTCGTCAAGCAGACCATCGCCCCCTACAAGTACCCGCGCGCGGTGGAGTTCCTGAGCGCCCTGCCGCGCACCGAGACGGGCAAGCTGCAGCGCTTTCGGCTGCGCACGGGCGAGGGGCTGCAGCGCCCCGCCGCCGGAGGATCGACATGAACACGAAGGTGCTGCAGCCGGCCGGCTGGGCCATCCCGAAGGGCTACGCCAACGGCGTGGCGGTGCAGGGCCTGCAGGTGTACGTGGCTGGCCAGATCGGCTGGAACGCGGCGTCGCAGTTCGAGTCCGACGACCTCGTGGCGCAGGTGCGCCAGGCGCTGCTGAACGTGCGCGCCGTGCTTGCCGAGGCCGGCGCCGAGCCGGCGCACATCGTGCGCATGACCTGGTACCTCACCGACAAGCGCGAGTACCTGTCACGCGTGCGCGAGATCGGCGCGGCCTTCCGCGAGGTCATCGGCCACTACGCCATCGCGATGACCGCGGTGCAGGTGGTGGCCCTGATCGAGGACCGGGCGAAGGTCGAGATCGAGGTCACGGCGGTGGTGCCGCAGGCCTGAACAAGCTCGCCTGCGCGCCACCGATTCCGGGCAGCGATGCCGCCCGCCCTTCACTCAACCGTCGATCAGCGCCGGATCCCAGGCGTACACCACCTGGCGCTGCTCGCCCAGGCCCTGGATCCCCAGGCGCATCACGTCGCCCGGCTTGAGGTAGACCGACTGCGGCTTCACGCCCATGCCCACACCCGGGGGCGTGCCGGTGGTGATGAGGTCGCCGGGGTGGAGCGTCATGAAGCGGCTGACGTAGGTCACCAGGTGCGCCACGCCGAAGATCATCGTGCGCGTGCTGCCGTTCTGGTAGCGGTGGCCGTTGACCTCCAGCCACATCGACAGCGCCTGCGGGTCGCCCGCCTCGTCGGCGGTGACGAGCCAGGGGCCCACCGGGCCGAAGGTGTCGCAGCCCTTGCCCTTGTCCCACGTGCCGCTGCGCTCGAGCTGGTACTCGCGCTCGGACACGTCGTTGACCACGCAGTAGCCCGCCACGTGCGCCAGCGCGTCGGCCTCGCTCACGTAGCGCGCCTTCGAGCCGATGACCACGCCGAGCTCGACCTCCCAGTCGGTCTTCACCGAGCCCTGCGGCAGCACCACCGCGTGGTTGCAGCCCACCGCCACGCTCGTGGGCTTCATGAAGACGATCGGCTCCTTGGGGATCGGCGCGTTCGACTCGGCCGCGTGGTCGGCGTAGTTCAGGCCGATGCAGATGAACTTGCCCATGCCGCTCCAGGGCACGGCCAGCTCGCCCTGCGGCACCACCGGCAACGTGGACACATCCAGGCTGCGCAGCGCCGCCAGGCCCGCGGGCGACAGCGTGGCCGGCGTGATGTCGGGCATCAGCGCGGAGAGGTCGCGCAGCTGCCCGTTGGCATCGAGCAGGGCGGGGCGTTCCTGGCCCTTCGGGCCGTGGCGGAGGAGCTTCATCGTTGGGGGTCCAGTGAAGAGGAAGGTGAGGGAAGGGGAGGTGGCCGCTGCGGCACGTCACCGCACAGCCGCGGCGGGGCCGGGCCTACAGCGCCCAGCCGCCGTCGACCATGCTCGTCGTGCCGGTGGTGAAGCGCGACTCGTCGCTGGCCAGGTAGACCGCGAGCATCGCGACCTCCTCGGCCGTGCCCAGGCGCCCCATCGGCTGGCGCGCCACGAACATCTTCTCCACCTGCTCCACGGTCTGGCCGGTGGACTCGGCCAGCGCGGCGATGCGCTGGCGCAGCGAGGGCGACTCGATCGTGCCCGGGCAGATCGCGTTGCAGCGCACGCCGCGCGTGATGTAGTCCATGGCCACGGCCTTGGACAGGCCGATCACGGCCGCCTTGGTGGCGGCGTAGACGAAGCGGTTGGCCGCAGCCTTGACGCTGCTTGCCCCGGAGGCGACGTTGATGATCGAGCCGTTGCCGCGCTCGAGCATGCCTGGCAGGAAGGCCTTGATCGTGCGGTACATCGAGCGCACGTTGAGGTCGAAGGCGAAGTCCCACTGCTCCTCGGTGCAGTCGAGCACCGTGCCGTGGTGCACGAAGCCCGCGGCGTTGAAGAGGATGTCCACGCGCGGGTGGCGCTTCGCCGCGGCCGCGATGGCCGCGGCGTCCAGCGCGTCGAGCGCCTCGACGGTGTAGCGGGCATCACCCTGCAGCGCGGCCAGCAGCCCCACGTCGCGGTCGGTTGCGATGACGTGCGCGCCTTCGCGCGCGAAGGCCTCGGCGGTGGCGCGGCCGATGCCTTGCCCGGCTGCGGTGACGAGGGCGATCTTGCCGGCGAGTCGGTCTGACATGGGGGTCCTTTCAGGTTTCAGCCGCGCCCGACGAAGGGCATCTTGGTGGCCATCACGGTGGTGAAGAGCACGTTGGCCGACAGCGGCAGCCGCGCCATGGCCATGAAGGTCTCCACGACTGCGCTCATGTCCATGCGCGGCTCGGCGCGCACGCTGCCGTCGGCCTGCGGCACGCCCTTGGCCATGCGCTCGGTCATGTCGCTGGCCACGTTGCCGATGTCGATCTGGCCCACCGCGATGTCGAAGGGTCGGCCGTCGAGCGAGGCCGTCTTCGTCAGGCCGCTGACCGCATGCTTGGTGGCCGTGTAGGCGATCGAGCCCGGGCGCGGCGCGTGGGCCGAGATCGAGCCGTTGTTGATGATGCGCCCGCCCTGCGGCTGCTGCGCGCGCATCATCCGGAAGGCTTGCGACAGGCAATAGAACATGCCGTGCAGGTTCGTGTCCACGGCATCGCGCCATTCCTGACCCGAGAGCTCGTCCGGGGTGGTGGCGCGCGGAGAGACGCCGGCGTTGTTGAAGAGCAGGTCCAGGCGCCCGAAGCGCGCGTGCAGCTGCTCGAACAGCGCCGCCACCGCCGCTTCGTTGCCCACGTCGCAGGCGATGGGCAGTGCGCGCGCGGCGGCATCCGGCCCGGCTTCGGCCACGGCCGCCTGCAGGGCCTCGAGCCGCCGGCCGGCCAGCGCGACGCTCCAGCCGTCGCGCAGCAGCGCCAGGGCGCAGGCTTTGCCGATGCCGCTGCTGGCCCCGGTGACGAGTGCGATCTTGCTCATGGTCAGTGATTGTCCTTCGGCACGAAGGCGCCGCGCTTGCCGACGAGGAAGTCGAGGTCCGCGCCCTCGTCGGCCTGCAGCACGTGGTCGATGTAGAGCTTCCAGTAGCCGCTGGAAAGCGGCGGCACGGGTGGCTGCCACTGCGCGCGGCGCCGCTCGAGCTCGGCCTCGTCCACGTGCAGGTGCAGCGTGCGCGCCGCCACGTCCAGCGTGATGAGGTCGCCGCTCTTCACGAGGGCCAGCGGCCCGCCCGCGGCGGCCTCCGGCGCGGTGTGCAGCACCACGGTGCCGTAGGCGGTGCCGCTCATGCGTGCGTCGCTGATGCGCACCATGTCCGTGATGCCCTTGCGCAGCACCTTGGGCGGCAGGGGCATGTTGCCGACTTCGGCCATGCCGGGGTAGCCCTTGGGCCCGCAGTTCTTGAGCACCAGGATGCAGCTCTCGTCCACGTCGAGCGACTCGTCGTCGATGCGCCGGTGGAAGTCGTCGCTGTCCTCGAAGACGACGGCGCGCCCGGTGTGCTGCATCAGCGCCGGCGTGGCCGCACTGGGCTTGATCACCGCGCCGCGCGGAGCGAGGTTGCCGCGCAGGATCGCGATGCCAGCCTTCTCCTTGAAGGGCTCGGCCATCGTCTTGATCACGTCGGGGTTGAAGTTCTGCGCATCGGCGAGGTTCTCGCCCACGCTCTTGCCGTTGGCCGTGACCGCGCCCAGGTGGAGCGTGGAGGCGATCTCCTTCATCACCGCCGGCAGCCCGCCGGCGTAGCAGAAGTCCTCCATCAGGTACTTCCCCGAGGGCTGCAGGTTCACGAGGCAGGGCATCTCGCTGCCCAGGCGCTCGAAGTCGTCCACCGTGAGCTTCACGCCAATGCGCCCGGCGATCGCGATGAGGTGGATGACGGCGTTGGTGCTGCCGCCGATGGCGGCGAGCGTGCGGATCGCGTTCTCGAAGGCCTCGCGGGTCAGGATGGACGAGAGCAACTGATCCTCGTGCACCATCTCCACGATGCGCCGCCCGGCGTTGCGGGCGATGACGTTGCGCCGGCCGTCCACGGCCGGGTAGGCCGCGTTGCCGGGCAGCCCCACACCGAGGGCCTCCACCATCGAGGCCATCGTGCTGGCCGTGCCCATCGTCATGCAGTGGCCATGGCTGCGGTGCATGCAGCTCTCGGCCTCGAAGAAGTCCTGCAGCTTGAGGGTGCCGGCGCGTACCTGCTCGCTCATGCTCCACACGCCCGTGCCCGAGCCGAGCTCCTGGCCGCGCCACTTGCCCGACAGCATCGGCCCGCCGGACACGCCGATGGTGGGCAGGTCGACGCTGGAGGCGCCCATCAGGAGGCTGGGCGTGGTCTTGTCGCAGCCGAAGAGCAGCACCACGCCATCGATGGGGTTGCCGCGGATGCTTTCCTCCACGTCCATGCTCGCCAGGTTGCGGTAGAGCATGGCGGTGGGGCGCAGCAGCGTCTCGCCCAGCGACATCACCGGGAACTCGAGCGGAAAGCCCCCGGCCTCGTACACGCCGATCTTCACCTGCTCGGCCAGCGTGCGGAAGTGCGAGTTGCAGGGCGTGAGCTCGCTGAAGGTGTTGCAGATGCCGATCACCGGGCGACCGTCGAACTGGTCGTGCGGCACACCCTTGCCCTTGACCCAGCTGCGGTAGGCGAAGCCGTCTCGGTCCTGGCGGCCGAACCATTGCTGGCTGCGCAATTCGGAAGGGGGCTTGCGGGGCTTGCTGCTCATGGGGGAGGGGGTCGGGCGAGGGTGAAAGTCGTCCCCGCCACGGCGCGCGAGGGCCCGGGGCGGGTGGCTCAAGACCGGGATCGGCCGGGGTCCGGCCGTGCACGGCGGGCGGTATCATGCCCCGAAGACTTCATACGTCAATCGGTTCCGTCCCGCCGATCGGGCGCTTCCTGCTCAGCTCTCCGCCATGAAACTGCTCATCACCGGCGGCGCCGGATTCGTCGGCGCCCGCTTGGCGCGTACCCTGCTGGCTCGCGGCACGCTGGCCGGCCAACGGCTCACGCGCGTGGTCATCTCCGACCAGTACGCCCCGCCCGCCGACCTCGCCTCACATCCCCTCGTCGAGAGTCGCACCGGAGCGCTGCTGGCGCAGTGCGCAGCGCTGGCCGACGAGCCCTTCGACGGCATCTTCCACCTGGCCTCGGCCGTGTCGGGCGAGTGCGAGCTCGATTTCGACCTCGGGCTGCGCTCCAACCTCGACAGCACGCGCGCGCTGCTGGACGCGCTGCGCGCGCAGGCCGCCCGCGGCACGCCGCCGGCGCGGCTCGTGTTCTCGAGCTCGGTGGCCGTCTACGGCCCCGACCCCGCCGTGCCGCTGCCCGACATCGTGGCCGACGACACGCTGCCCGCACCGCAGACGAGCTACGGCATGCACAAGCTCGTGTGCGAGCACCTGGTGGCCGACTACACCCGCAAGGGCTACGTGGACGGACGCGCGGCGCGCCTCATGACCGTCACCGTGCGTCCGGGCCGGCCCAACGGCGCGGCCAGCTCCTTCTTCAGCGGCATCATCCGCGAGCCGCTGGCCGGCGAGGAGGCGATCCTCCCCGTGCCGCTGGACGTCTCGCACCCGGTGAGCTCGCCGCAGCGCACGGTGGACGGGCTGATTGCCGTCTACGAGGCCAGCCGCGAGGCCTTCTGCGGGCGCACGGCGCTGAACCTGCCGGCGCTCAA
>JBBAPJ010000036.1:3571-5758 GCA_040400855.1 Rubrivivax sp. | reverse complement strand
AGGCCAGCCGCGAGGCCTTCTGCGGGCGCACGGCGCTGAACCTGCCGGCGCTCAATGTCACGGTGCGCGAGATGCTCGACGCCCTCGAGGCCGTGGCCGGCCCGCAGGTGCGTGCGCGCGTGCGTCACGAGCAAGACGCGCGCATCGCCGGCATCGTCGCCAACTGGCCGCGCGGCGCCTCGGCGGCGCGCGCGGCGCGCCTGGGCCTGCTGCCCGAGACGTCGTTCGCCGACATCATCCGCCAGTACATCGCCGACTGCGCCGGACACCCCACTGCCTTGAAAGGACTCCCCCGATGAACCACATCGACCTCCAGGGCCGCGTCGCGGTCGTCACCGGCGGGGCACAGGGCATCGGCCTGGCCACCTGCGAGCGGCTGCTGCGCTCGGGCGCATCGGTCGTGATCTGGGACATCGAGGCTGCCCGCATGGCCGAGGCCCAGGCCAGGCTCGCCGGGCTCGGCACGGTCACCACCCATGTGGTCGAGCTCACCGACGACGCGGCCGTGGCGGCCGTCACCGCGGCCACTGTGGCGCAGTCCGGTCGCATCGACATCCTCGTCAACAACGCTGGCATCACCGGCGGCAACGCCACCACCTGGGACCTCGACCCGCAGGTCTGGCGCCGGGTGATCGAGGTCAACCTGATCGCCCCGTACCTCACCTGCCGCCACGTGGCGCCCGTGATGATGCGTCAGGCCTACGGCCGCATCGTCAACATCGCCTCCGTGGCGGGCAAGGAAGGCAACCCCAACGCCTCGCACTACAGCGCGAGCAAGGCGGGCCTCATTGCGCTCACCAAGTCCCTTGGCAAGGAGCTCGCCACCAAGGGCGTGCTCGTCAACGCCATCACCCCGGCGGTGGCCAAGACGGCGATGTTCGAGCAGATGACGCAGGCCCACATCGATTACATGCTGGGGAAGATCCCGATGGGCCGTTTCCTGGACGTGCACGAGATCGCGGCGATGGTGGCCTGGCTGTCGAGCGAGGACTGTTCCTTCTCCACCGGGGCCGTGTTCGACATCACCGGCGGGCGCGCCACCTACTGATCCCGGGAGCCGATCCGTGAGCGACCTGTCCTCCATCGACGTGCTGGCCGCCGCGCGGCTCTTCCCCGCCTACCAGGCCCACCTGCAGCAGACCTTCCGCTTCCACGACCGCCTGCACGAGGGCGATGCGGCGGCGTTTGCCGAAGTCGCGCCCCGCATCCGCGCGGTGGCCTGCGGCGGGGAGTCCAAGGTGCCGGGCGCGCTGATCGAGCGGCTGCCGGCGCTGGAGATCATCTCCGTCTTCGGCGTGGGCTACGACGGCGTGGACGTGGCCACGGCCAAGGCCCGCGGCGTGATGGTCACGCACACCCCCAACGTGCTCAACGATGAAGTCGCCGACACGGCGATCGGCCTGATGCTGTGCGCCGCTCGCCAGCTCCCGGCCGCTGACCGCTACGTGCGCGAGGGGCGCTGGCTGAGCGGGCCGATGCCGCTGTCGCGCAAGATGTCCGGCGCGCGGCTGGGCATCGTCGGCATGGGTCGCATCGGGCAGGCGATCGCGCAGCGCGCGCTGGCCTTCGGCATGACGATCGCCTACACCGCGCGCAGCGCCAAGGCGGAGCTGCCCTACGCCTTCCACGCCGACGTCGTTGCGCTGGCGCAGGCGAGCGACTTCCTGGTTGTCATCACCCCGGGCGGCGCCGGCACGCGCCACCTCGTGAACGCGCGCGTGCTCGAGGCGCTCGGGCCCGAGGGCATCCTCGTGAACGTGGCGCGCGGCTCGGTCGTCGACGAGCAGGCGCTCATCGAGGCGCTGGAGCGCGGCACGATCGCCGGCGCGGGGCTGGACGTCTTCGCCGACGAGCCGCGCGTGCCCGAGCGGCTGATCGCGCTGCCGCACGTGGTGCTGGCCCCGCACATCGGCAGCGCCACCGTCGCCACGCGCCAGGCCATGGCCGACCTCGCCTTTGGCAACCTGCGTGCCCACTTCACGGGGCAGCCGCTGCTGACGCCGGTGCCCGAGTGCCGCTGAACTGAGCGCCCGAGGGTGCCCCGAGGGGTGTCTTCGGGGGGAAGTTCGGACGCGGCGTCCCGGGTTACCCCGGATCGGCTGCGCGGGCAATCGTCATACCATCGGCTGACGGGCGCGCGTGCGCCCGACACCACGAAGGAGACGACCCCCCATGCAAGTCAAGACC
>JBBAPJ010000036.1:0-3471 GCA_040400855.1 Rubrivivax sp. | reverse complement strand
GGCGCGCGTGCGCCCGACACCACGAAGGAGACGACCCCCCATGCAAGTCAAGACCTGGATGTCCGCCGTGGCGGTGGCGGCCGGAGTGGCCCTCGCCGGACCGGCTTTCGCGCAGCAGCAGAAGCTCACCGTGTGGTGGGCCAAGGGCTTCTACAAGGCCGAGGACGACGCGCTCTTCGCCGCCATCAAGAAGTTCGAGCAGAGGAACCCCAACATCAAGATCGACCTGTCGCTGTATGCGCCGCAGGAGGCGATCCCGAAGGTGGTGGCCGCACTCGACGCGAACAACCCGCCCGACGTGGCCTACGGCGACGTCTTCGACTTCCAGGTGACGGCCAAGTGGGCCTACGAGGGCAAGCTCGAGGACATCACGAGCGTGATCGACCCGCTGCGCAACAAGTTCGAGCCGCGTGCGCTGTCGACCACCTTTCTCTACAACAATGCCACGCAGGGCCGCGCCTACTACGCCTACCCGGTCAAGCAGCAGACCATGCATATCCAGTACTGGAAGGATATGCTGACCGATGCGGGCTTCAAGGAAAGCGACATCCCCAAGACCTGGAAGGAGTACTGGAGCTTCTGGTGCGACAAGGTGCAGCCCGCCTACCGCCAGAAGAGCGGCAACCGCGCCTTCGGCACGGGCTTCCCGATGGGGGTGGATTCGAGCGACGCCTTCTACTCATTCCTCACCTTCATGGACGCCTACAACGTCAAGCTGGTGAGCGACTCGGGCAAGGTGCTGGTGGACGACCCGGCCGTGCGCCAGGGCCTGATCAATGCCGTCAACGACTACACGTGGGTGTACGGCAAGGGCTGCACGCCGCCTTCGTCGACGAACTGGAAGGACCCCGACAACAACGTCGCCTTCCACAACAAGACGATCGTGCTGACGCACAACGCGACGATCTCGATCGCCGCGAAGTGGCTCGATGACATGAACAACCAGACCCTGACCGCCGCCCAGCGCGAGCAGGCCAAGAAGAACTACGAGCAGAACATCGCCACCGCGGGCTTCCCGAACAAGCCCGACGGCACGAAGATGGTCTACCGCGCCGCGGTCAAGACAGGCGTGATCTTCAAGGACGCGAAGAACAAGGATGCGGCCAAGAAGTTCGTCGCCTTCATGCTCGATGACGCCAACCTCACGCCCTACGTCGAGGGCTCGCTCGGGCGCTGGTTCCCGGTGACGAAGGCTGGCCAGCAGAGCCCCTTCTGGAAGAGCGACTCGCACCGCCTGGCGGTCTACAACCAGTTCATGGCCGGCACCACGCCCTTCGAGTTCACCAAGAACTACAAGTTCACGGTGCTGAACAACGAGAACGTGTGGGCCAAGGCGATGAACCGGGTGCTCAGCGAGAAGTGGACGACCGAGCGTGCGGTCGACGAGATGATCGCGCGCATCAAGCAGGTCGCCGCGAACTGAGGTCCGCCCGCCGCGCACCTCGAGAGGGCCGCCGTCCGTCCGGGCGGCGGCCTTTTTCTTCCAGCGCCCGCCGCTTCGGCTCCGCACGGCCGAGGTCGGCCAGCCTTTCTGCCTGATACCGTGTCCGCTCCCGCCACGACTGCCGCCGCCGCACGCCCGCTCAGCCCCTGGGAGTTCTGGGGGCGCGTGCTCGTGGTGCCGTACCTGTTCATCTTCGTCGTCTTCGTGCTCTACCCGGTGTGCTACGGGCTGTGGCTGGCGCGCGACCCGCAGAACTACGTCAAGCTCGCCGAAGACCCTGTCTTCTTCCGCACCGCCGTCAACACGGTCGTCTTCCTGCTGGTGGCGGTGAACCTGAAGATGGTGATCGCGCTGGCGCTGTCGGGCTTCTTCCTGCACACGCGCTGGTGGATCAAGGTCCTGTCGGTGCTGTTCATCCTGCCCTGGGCGGTGCCGTCGATCCCGACCATCCTGTCGGTGCGCTTCATGCTGAATCCGGAGTGGGGCGTCATCAACATGACCTACTTCCGGCTCACGGGGCTGGACGGGCCGAACTGGCTCAACGACCCGACGCTCGCACTGACCTTCTCGATGCTCATGCACATCTGGAAGTCGCTGCCCTTCTGGACGCTCATCATGCTGGCCGGTCGCATGGCCATTCCCGCCGAGCAGTACGAGGCCGCCTCCGTGGACGGCGCCTCGCGCTGGCAGAAATTCCGTTTCATCACCTGGCCCTCGATGAGGGGCCTGTACCTCACTTCCACGCTGCTGTCGATGATCTGGACGCTGGGTGACTTCAACAGCGTCTACCTGCTCACCGGCGGCGGCCCGGCCGACCTGACGCACGTGCTGGCCACGCTCGGGATCCGCTACCTGCGCCTGGACCAGATCGAGCTCGCGATGGCCTCCATCGTCGTCGCCCTGCCGCTCGTGCTGCCGCTCGTGTGGTTCATGATGAAGAGGCTGTCCAAGTGAGGATGCGCAAGGTTGTCGACGAGGCGCGGCTGCTGCTGGTGGGCATCCCGGTGGCGCTGTGGACGCTCATTCCCGTCTACCATTTGTTCCTGTTCGCGATCTCCGAGCGCGACAAGGCCACCAGCGGCCGCCTGTGGCCCGAGAACCCGACGCTGCAGAACTTCGACACCGTCTTCCAGCAGAAGCACTTCTACCTGAACCACTTCTGGGTGCAGCTGGGCAACTCGCTGCTGATTGCGCTGGCGGTGGGCGCGCTGACGCTCTTCGTGGCCACCTGCGCAGCCTTTGCCATCAGCCGGCTGAAGGTGCGGGGGGGACGCACGGTGATGAACCTAGCGCTCTTCACCTACTTCATTCCCGCGGCCTTCCTGGCCGTGCCGATGTACAAGACGATGGCCAACTACGGCCTGCTCAACAGTCGCTGGTCGATGGTGCTGGCGATGGTGACGATCGCCTCGCCCTACTGCATCTGGGTGCTCAAGCAGGCCAGCGACAAGCTGCCCTGGGAACTGGACGAGGCCGCCCGCATCGACGGGGCCACGCCGCTGCAGCTCTTTCGCCTGGTCTACCTGCCGCTGATGGTGCCCTCGCTCGTGGCCGTGGGCACCT
This sequence comes from Rubrivivax sp., assembly GCA_040400855.1. GTDB lineage: Bacteria > Pseudomonadota > Gammaproteobacteria > Burkholderiales > Burkholderiaceae_C > Rubrivivax. Next base: position 464 of record JBBAPJ010000036.1, on the reverse strand, counting down.
ACTCGCTGCTGCTGGCCTGGAACGAGTACCTCTACGGCTTCCTGCTGCTGTCCAAGGAGACCGACCTGACGCTGGCAGTTGCGCTGGGCAACTTTCTGGCCGCCGACGACTCGCCCTGGGAGCTGCTGATGGCCACCGGCTTCGTCTACGCGCTGCCGCCGGCGGCGATCTACTACGCCTTCAAGCGCTACATGGTGTCGGGCCTCACGGCCGGCGCCGTCAAGAGCTGAGCCCCCGCGGGATCACCACATGGCATCCGTCTCCTTTCGCGACATCCGCAAGTCCTACGGCAAGGTCGAGGTGCTGCACGGCCTGGGCTTCGACATCGCCGACGGCGAGTTCGTCGTCCTCGTCGGCCCTTCGGGCTGCGGCAAGAGCACCTTGCTGCGCATGCTCGCCGGCCTGGAGGAGATCACGGGTGGCGAGATCCTGATCGATGGACGTGTGGTCAACGACCTGGAGTC
>JBBAPJ010000035.1:0-22890 GCA_040400855.1 Rubrivivax sp. | reverse complement strand
TGAACGTCGAGCCCGTGTTCGCCCTCGTGCTGGCCTGGGCCGTGCTGGGGCAGGCCATCGCGCCGGTGCAGGTGGTGGGCGCGCTGGTGGTGGTCGGGGCCGTGATGGCGCTGGGGTTGCGCAAGGGTTCAGGCACACCCGTTCGCCAGGCGTCGCGATGAACGTGGGTCTCTTGTCGGGCGAGGGAGGCCGTCTGTGCTGATCGCCATCGCCGTGGCGCTCCTGCTTGCCGACCTCCTCACCACGCTGGTCGGCGTCCGCATCGCCGGGCCCGACGCCGAAGACAACACGTTGTGGCGTCGGCTGATGAGGAGGCACGGCCTGGCCGCCTTCTGCATCGCCTACCTGGCGGTGATGGCTGCGGTCGTGTTCGCTGCCTCGCTTGCGGGCGACAGCGCGCTCGCAGGCTTTGTCGCGGTGCTCGCGCTCGTCGTGTCGAGCAACCTGCATCAGCTCTGGAAGCTGACCTCACGGCGGAAACGTGCGGCCAGGCCGCGCGCATGATCACGCGACGAAACGCCGGATCTCCTCGAGCATCGCCTCGGGCTCATCGACCCGAATCGAGTGGCTGCTGTGCTCGAAGATGCGCAGCCGGGCGCCCGGGATCAGGCCCGCGATCTCCTGGCTGAACTCGGGCGGGCAGATCCAGTCGTGGCGCCCGGCCAGCACGAGCGTGGGCGCAGTGATGCGAGGAAGCTCGGGGCGCAAGTCGAAGCTCTGCAGGAAGCCGCCAGGAGCAAAGGCGCGGTTGATCGCATCGGGCGACACGATGCCTCGGGTGCGCGTGACGGCCGACGCAGCCGGGTCGTGCCTCCGCGCGTACAGCGGGCCCATCACGTCGTAGTAGTGGCGCAGTTGCTCCTCGGTGCGCAGCTCGCCGGCCCACAGCTGCGCGCACACGGCCTGCTGCTCGGGCGTGCCCCGCTCGGCGACGATCTGGCGCGCACGCGCGTTGAAGGCCGCGTGGGCGGCTGTGACGATCAGCACCAGCCTCGCGACGCTGGCCGGATACCGCGCGGCATGGGCCATCGCCACCATGCCCCCGTAGGAGGTGCCGATGGAGACGATCGGCCCGAGGCCGAGCTGCACGCGCAGGGCCTCCATGTCCTCGACGTTTTCGTCCAGCGTGTAGCGGGCCACGTCGCCGCGCGCCGATCGGCCCTGTCCGCGGTGGTCGAAGTAGACGAGCTGCATCGTGTCCGCAAGCGGGCTGAAGGCGGGCTTGAAGCCGCTGTGGTCGCTGCCTGGCCCGCCGTGGATGACGAGGGCCACCGGCCGCTCGCGCATGTGCGGGCCGTCCGGCACCAGGCCAGCACCCTCGACGTCGAAGTAGAGCTCGGTATCGCGTACGCGCAGGCGCATCGTCGGTCTCCAGGGGCTGAGGGGTGGAGGGGGTGTCTCGATTCGGCGGAGCATTGTCGGGGGGAGCCTGGCCGGCACCGACCCGCGTAGGATGCCGCCCACAGACCCCACTCCGAGACCGAGGACACCTGCTGTGCCGACCCAGACCCCACGTGACGCGACCCGGACCCTCGACCAGGCCGCCTTCGTCGCGCAACTGCGCCGCCTGGCCGATGCACTCGAATCCGGGCGCAAGTTCGAGGTCCGCGTCGCGGGCAAGCGGGTGTACGTGCCGGCACGGGCCGAGTTCAGCATCGAGCACGAACGTGCCGGCGATGACGAGGAGCTCGAGTTCCAGCTCAGGTGGTCGGCTGCGCCCGGCAGCCCGCCGCTGTAGTTCAAGGGGAGATGGACCCTCTTGAAGGAAGCAGGTCCGTATCAAGCAGGTATCACCCCGCTCCACAGGCGGCTTCCCGGTGCAGGCCAGCCACTGGCGGACCATGCCAGCGCCGGGGGCACAGCACGCCGGTCAGCCAGTGCCTCAGTGGCGATAGTCGTCTTCGCGCTGGTGACGCACGGCACCCACCACGACTTCGTCGCCCACGACCTCGAAGAGGACGACATAGCCCGTTGTACCAAACGGAATCACCAGCTCGCGTGAGCGGCCGTTGCCAAGCTCCGCACGCCGGCAGGTGTAGGGCGACCAGGAAAGCAGGCGAAGCCCCTCGCGCACGGCATCCAGTGCGCGCTGGGGTACTGACCAGTCGGGCGTCGCGCTGGCCAGTTCGCGGTCGATCGCGAAGTCTTCCAGGCGCCGCAGATCCTCTATCGCCTGGTCCAGCAGGACAACCGAATAGGACCTGGTCACCGTCCCGGACGCCTGGCCGCCTCGCGCTTGGCAATGTCCAGGCGCGACTGCAGATCGGCCATCACCTCGTCGGCAGGGCGACCACCACCCTCGCGCTTCCAGCGCTCGATGGCGCCCTCGCCCCGCTTCACGAACTCGGCCTGGGCGCGGCGCCATGCCGCCGCGGCCACGACGGCCTCCTCGATGAACTGGGTGAGCGTCTCGCCCTCTCGCAAGACAGCTTCGACCTCGGCACGGACTTCGGGCTCGACTCGAATGGGAGGAAAGGTGGCGGATCGCATGGAATGAGCGTATAGCGCATGCGATACGCCGTCAAGGGTCAGCACCAGATGTGCATGGCCAGCCCCCGGGGATCGAAATCCTGGAACCGTCAATCAACCTTCGTGTGGGAGTGGAACCGATGAGCGCACTGGCCAAGGGCCGGGGCACGGCAATCAATCGCCCGCTGGACGAAGCCGCGACGCTGCTCTTCAGCGGGTTCGAGGCCGAGGCCGCTGAGGTCGATCGAGCCGCGGGCCTCGATGCACAGGCGAAGGTCAGGTGCTCGGGAGGCGCTGCGATAATTCCCCAGCCCGCCGCCGTAGTTCAATGGATAGAACGAGCGCCTCCTAAGCGCTAGATACAGGTTCGATTCCTGTCGGGGGCGCCACGCGAGGCGCCGCCAGCGAGCGCTACTGTGCCTCCACCCCGGCCTTCTTCACGAGCTGGGCGTACTTGGCGAGCTCGCTCCTGAAGAAGGGCATCGCCCGGTCAGCTGGCTGCACGTTGATGACGTTGCCCTGCCGCGCCATCGTCTCCCGCACGGCCGGATCTCCGAAGGCGGACGTCACGGCGGCGTGAATGCGCTGCACCTCGGCGGGGGGCAGGCCCTTGGGCCCGATCACGGCAAACCAGGCCTCCACGTCGTAGCCGGGCATGCCCTGCTCCGCAAAGGTCGGGATCGCGGGGGCAGCGGCCACGCGCTCGCGCGTGGCCACGCCGATGGCACGCAGCGCCCCGCTGGCGAGGTGCTGCTGCACGCTCGGCAGCGCCGCGGTGGCGAACTGCACCTGCCCGCCGATGAGGTCAGTGAGCATGGGCCCCACGCCCTTGTAGGGAATGTGGCGCGCCTTGGCACCGGCCTCGTCGAGGAACATCTCGGTGGCCAGGTGCAGGATCGTGCCGTTGCCGCCCGAGGCGTAGTTCATGTCGTTGCCGCGGGCCTTGAGCAGCGCGGCGAACTCCCGGGCGGTGGTGGCGGCCACCTTCGGGTGCACCACCAGCACGATGGGCGTGTAGCCCACCACGGCGATGGGCGTGAAATCTCCGGGCATGTCGAAGGGGATGGACTTGAGCACGCTCGGGAAGATCACGACGTTGTTGGACACCACCGACAGCGTGAAGCCGTCGGCCGGCGAGCGCGCCAGGGCCTGCAGGCCCACCACACCGCCGGCGCCGGCCTGGTTGTCGACGATCACGGCGTGGCCCAGGGCCTTGGCCAGCGCGGGCTGCGCGGCGCGGGTGATGGCGTCCACGCCGGATCCGGTGGCGTTGGGCAGGATGAAGCGCACGGTGCGCTCCTGCGCGGCAGCCGGCAGCCCGGCCAGGGCGGCGCAGGCGCCGGCAGTGCCGCCCAGGGCGAGGGCCAGGAGGCGACGGCGGTCGACGGGGGCGTGGTGCATGGCGGGTGTCTCCTTGTCGAAAATGCCAGCGTGTGGGGCGGGGCTCAGGCCACCAGACCTTCCCGCCGGAGTCTTTCGATCTCCTCGTCACGATAGCCCAGGCCGAGCAACAGTGCCGTCGTGTGCTCTCCCAGGCGCGGGGGCTGGCGGCGCACGCCCAGGCGCGCGCCGTCCAGCGTGATCGGAAAGAGCGTGGTCTTCACGCTCTGGCCGGCCTTGGGCCCGTCGGGCAGCACGACGTCGGCCAGGCCCCCGGTGGCCTGCAGGTGCGGGTCATCGTAGAGGTCCTCGGGACGGCGGATGGGGGCGAAGGGCAGCCCGGCACGCTCGAAGAGCTCGGCCAGTTCGGCCGCGCCGCGCGTGGCCAGGCGCTCGCGCAGCGTGGCCAGCAGCCGCGGGCGCACGCGCACGCGGTCGTTGTTGGTGGCCAGCGACGGGTCGGCCTTCAGGTCGGACAGGCCGAGCACGTCGCAGAACACCTCCCACTGCGCGTCGCTGACGGCGGCCAGGAAGATCTGCTCGCCGTCGCGCACGGTGAACACGTCGTACACGGCCCAGGGGTTGTCGCGCGCGGGCATGGGCTGCGGGTGGCGGCCCGTCACGGCGTACTGCAGCATGTGCTGGCCCATCAGGAACACGTTGTTCTCGAAGAGGGCCGACTGCACCTCCATGCCGCGCCCGGTGATGCCGCGCTGGATCAGCGCGCCGAGCACGCCGATGGCGCCGAACAGGCCGCCCATGATGTCGTTGACGCTCGTGCCCGCGCGCAGCGGGTCGCCCGGGCGCCCGGTCATGTAGGCCAGGCCGCCCATCATCTGCACCACCTCGTCCAGGGCGGTGCGGTGGTCGTAGGGGCCAGGCAGGAAGCCCTTGAGGCTCACGTAGACGAGGCGCTCGTGCTGCGGCGCGAGGCTCGCGTAGTCGAGCCCGTATTTGGCCAGCGCCCCGGGCTTGAAGTTCTCGGCCACCACGTCCGCGCCCAGGGCCAGGCGCCGCGCGACCTCGGCACCCTCGGGGCGGCGCAGGTCCACGCCGATGCTCAGCTTGTTGCGGTTGAACATCGGGAAGAAGCCCGCCCCGGCGCCGAGCAGCCTTCGCGTGCCCTCCCCTTCGACCGGCTCGACCTTGATGACTTCGGCGCCCAGGTCGGCCAGCAGCATGCCGCAGGTGGGGCCCATCACCATGTGGGTGAACTCGACCACGCGCAGGCCGGCCAGGGGCTGTGGGGCAGAAGGGGGGTTGCGGGTGACGCTCATGTGGCCTGTTCCATCGTGCGGCTGCGGTCCGCGCGCGGCCGAGGCGCCACCGCGGCGTCGCCCAGCGGCAGCTGCACCTCGGCCTTGATCTCCTTGAGCACGATCGACGAGCGCACGTGCGTGATGCCCGGCAGCCGAAACAGCGTGTCGTGCAGGAAGCGCTCGTAGGCGCGGATGTCGGGCACGAGCACCGTCATGAGGTAGTCGGACTCGCCGGTGGTGCTGCGGCACTCGACGATGGCAGGGCTGGCCACCACAGCGGCCTCGAAGCGCCGAACGGTCTCCTCGCTGTGCTGCGCGAGGTTGCAGGCCACGATCACGCGCAGGCCCAGGCCCACACGCGCCGGGTCGACCACCACCGTGTGGCCGCGGATCACGCCGGCAGCCTTCATCTCCTGGATGCGCTTCCACACGGGGCTGGGCGAGCGGCCCACGCGCGCGGCGATCTGCTGCAGCGTCTGGCTCGCGTCGCGCATGAGCTCGGCGAGGATGGCACGGCCGAGCGGGTCGAGATGGAATTCCTCTTGAGAAGACATTTCAGGAAATTTCCTGCTTCGATGTTCGCCTAATTTAACGCGAATCGACAGCTCTTTCCTGTTCATGCTGCATAAGCTGGCGGCAGGAGACCGCCGCGACATGAGCTCACCTGCGCCGACCCTCGCACGCCCTGCCGCCCTCGCCCGCCCCGAGGCACAACTCGCCGACGCGCTGTGGGCCGAGTCGGGCACGGTCTACCTGACCGGCACGCAGGCGCTGCTGCGCACCCTGCTGATGCAGCGTGCGCGCGATGCGGCGCGGGGCCTGGACACCCAGGGCTTCCTCAGCGGCTACCGGGGCTCGCCGCTGGGCGCGGTGGACCAGGCCGTCTGGCGCGCAGGCGCTGGCCTGGCCGAGCGCGGCATCCGCTTCCTGCCTGCCGTCAACGAGGAACTGGCGGCCACTGCCGTGCTGGGCACGCAGCGCGTGGAGGACGACCCCGCGCGCACGGCCGCGGGTGTCTTTGCCATGTGGTACGGCAAGGGCCCGGGCGTGGACCGCGCGGGCGACGCCATCAAGCACGGCAACGCCTTCGGCAGCTCGCCCACGGGCGGCGTGCTCGTCGTGGCCGGCGACGACCACGGCTGCGTGTCCTCCTCGATGCCGCACCAGAGCGACCTGGCCTTCCAGGCCTGGCACATGCCGGTGGTCTCGCCCGCCAGCGTGGCCGAGGTGATCGAGTTCGGGCTGTACGGCTACGCGCTGTCGCGCTACAGCGGCAACTGGGTGGGGCTGACGGCGCTGTCCGAAGTGATCGAGAGCGCCTGCACGGTGGACCTGGACGCGCTGGCCGCGCGCACGGCCACCTGGCAGGAGGCCGCCGCCGTGCGTGCCACGACCGGCCACGCGCTCCCGCCCGACGGGCTGCACATGCGCTGGCCCGACCTGCCCTCGCTGCGCATCGAATCGCGGCTGCACGACAAGCTCGCCGCGGTGGCGGCCTTCTCTCGCGTGAACACGATCGACCGCCTCGTCGTACCCGCCACGCAGGCGCATGCGGGCATCGTCACGGCCGGCAAGGCGCACGGGGACTTCCTGGAGGTGCTGCGGCGCCTGGAGATCCCGCTTCAGGCGCTCGAAGCCGCCGGCGTGCGCGTCTACAAGGTGGGGCTGACCTATCCCCTGGAGACCACGCGCATGCTCGCCTTCGCGCAGGGCCTGGAGCGCGTGCTCGTGATCGAGGAGAAGGCACCGGTGGTGGAGCAGCAGCTGAAATCGCTGCTCTTCCACGCCCCTGCCGGGCAGCGCCCCGCGGTGTGGGGCAAGACCACACCCGATGGCGCGCCCTTCGTCTCGGCGCTGGGCGAGTTGCGCCCCTCGCGCCTCATCGAGCGCGTGGCCGACTGGCTGGCCGCGCACGCGCCGGCGCTCGACCGGCGCGCGCTCGTGCGCGACTTCACGCTGCCTCAGATGCTCTCCAACGCGGGCGACGCGGTGAAGCGCCTGCCCTACTTCTGCGCCGGCTGCCCGCACAACACTTCCACGAAGGTGCCCGAGGGCTCGCAGGCCGCAGCCGGCATCGGCTGCCACTTCATGGCCAGCTGGATGGAGCGCTCCACGGCCGGCCTCATCCAGATGGGCGGCGAGGGCGTGGACTGGGTCTCGCACGCGATGTTCACGGCCACGCCCCACGTGTTCCAGAACCTGGGGGATGGCACCTACTACCACTCCGGCTACCTCGCCATCCGCCAGGCGGTGGCCGCGCGCGCCACGATCACCTACAAGATCCTCTTCAACGACGCGGTGGCGATGACAGGTGGCCAGCCGGTGGACGGCCCGCTGACGGTGGATGCGATCGCGCGCCAGGTGGAGAGCGAAGGCGTCAAGCGCGTGGCCCTCGTCTCGGACAACATCGGCCAGTACGACGGCCAGCACGGGCGCTTTCCCGCCGGCACCACCTTCCACGACCGCGACGAGCTCGACGCCGTGCAGCGCGCGCTGCGCGAGGTGCCGGGCGTGACGGTGCTGATCTACGAGCAGGCCTGCGCGGCCGAGAAGCGGCGCCGGCGCAAGCAGGGCAAGCTCCCCGACCCGGCGCGGCGGCTCTACATCAACGCGCACGTGTGTGAAGGCTGCGGCGACTGCGGCGTGCAGAGCAACTGCGTGGCCGTGCTGCCGCACGAGACGGCCTTCGGCCGCAAGCGCCGCATCGACCAGACCGCCTGCAACAAGGACTACTCCTGCGCCAAGGGCTTCTGCCCGAGCTTCGTCAGCGTCACCGGCGGTCGCCCGCGCCGCCACAGCGGCATCCTGGGTGCGAGCCGCGCAGCCTTCGATGCCGCGGTGGCCGCGCTGCCCGCGCCCGAGCCCTGGACGTGGACCGGCCCCTACGACCTGCTCGTGACGGGCGTGGGGGGCACGGGCGTGGTGACGGTGGGCGCGCTCGTGACGATGGCCGCGCACCTGGACGGCCGCGCCGCCAGCGTGCTCGACTTCATGGGCTTTGCGCAAAAGGGCGGCTCGGTGCTGTCCTTCGTGCGCCTGGCCGACCGGCCCGAGCGGCTCAACCAGGTGCGCATCGATGCGCAGCAGGCCGACGCCGTGCTCGCCTGCGACCTCGTCGTGGGCGCCTCGCCCGAGGCGCTGGGCACGGTGCGCCACGGGCGCACGCGCATCCTGGCCAACACCCACGAGGTGCCGGTGGCCGATTCGGTGCGCCACCCGGACGCTCAGCTGCACGCGCCGGCGCTGCTCGAGAAGCTGCGCTTTGCCGCCGGCCACGAGCGGGTGGAGACCTTCGATGCGCAGGCGCTCGCCCAGGACTTCCTGGGCGACACCGTCACCGCCAACGTGCTGGCCCTGGGCTGGGCCTGGCAGCGCGGGCTCGTGCCGGTGAGCCTGGCGGCCCTGCAGCGCGCCATCGAGCTCAACGGCGTGGCCGTGCCGGCCAACCAGACGGCGTTCTCGCTCGGACGCCTGGCCGCCGGCGACCCGGCCGCCTGCGAACGCCTGGCCGAAGGCCACGCCGACGCGCTGGTGGCCCCCGAGACGCTCGAGGCCTGCCTCGTGCGGCTGCAGGCGCACCTCACGGCCTGGCAGGACGCAGCCTGGGCCGCGCGCTTCCTGCGCACGGTCGAGCGCGCCCGGCAGGCCGAGTCGGCCCTGGGCGAGCCGGGCCAGGCGCTGGCCTTCACGCGCGCCGTGGCCGAGGCGCTTGGCAAGCTCATGAGCTACAAGGACGAGTACGAGGTGGCGCGCCTGTACACCGACGGGCGCTTCCTGGCCGACCTGCGCGAGCAGTTCGAAGGCGAGCTCGAGCTCGCTTTCCACATGGCCCCGCCGCTGCTCTCGCGCCCGCGCAACGGGCAGCCGCCGCGCAAGGTCAGGCTCGGCGCGTGGATGCTGCCGCTCATGCGGGTGCTCGCGCGCGGCAAGGCGCTGCGCGGCACGCGCTGGGACCCCTTCGGCCGCACCGAGGAACGCCGCATCGAGCGCGGGCTCGTCGAGGCCTTCGAGGCGCGCGTGGCGCAGCTGTGCGAGGGGCTCACCGCCGAGCGCCTGGCCGCGGCCACCGAGATCGCGCGGCTGCCGCTTTCGGTGCGCGGCTTCGGCCACGTGAAGCTCGCCAACCTGGTGCTGGCGCGCGAGCGCGAAGCCGAATGGCTGCACCGCTTCGACCCGGTACGGCACCCCCGGCCGGCGGCACCGCAGCGGGCCGGGCAGTTGCGGGGGATCGCGGTGGTGGGCGCACCGCACTGACCGAGCCTAGGCTGCCGCACAATCCGCGGCCCATGGACCTGCTGCCCCACGCGCTGCGCCAGGCTGCAGCCCCCTCCCCCTGCGCGGATGCGCCTGCGGTGCTCGTGGCGGGTGCGCGCGGAGCGCTGGGCTCGGCGGTGGTCGAGCGGCTGCTGGCCAGCGGTGCCTTCAGCGAGGTGCGCGTGCTCGTGACGCAGCCCTTCGCCTCCACGGCACGCGGGCTGCGCACCTTGCTGCCCGACGAGCTCACCACCTCGCAGGCCGATCGGCCCGCCACCCTCGCGCTGGCGGTCTTCGACCAGCCCCGGCGCGCGCACGGGCGCGAGGACGCCTTCTACGCACCCGCGCCGCAGGAGCTGGAAGGCCTGGCCGCCCGATGGCACGCCTGCGGCGTGCGCGACCTCGTCATCGTGATGCCGCATGCCAGCGGCACGATGCCCGCGGCCCTGGCCGCCGGGCTGGCCAGCCTGGACGAGCAGACGGTGGCCGCACTCGGCTTCGAGCGGGTGGCGATCCTGCGCCCGGCGCAGCCGCCGCGCGCGGCCTCCAGCCGAGGCCTGCAGCGCGTGGCCGACGTCGTGCTCGCGCAGCTGCGCATCATGGTGCCGCAGACGCTGCAGCCGGTGCGCGCGCGCCACGTGGCCCGCGTGGCGGTGGAGGTGGCGCGCCAGCTCGCGGCGCATCCGGCCGGCACGCGCGTGCTTGCGCCGGAGCGGGTGTGGCAGGCCGCGCAGGTGGACGATCCCGGACCGCTCGTGGCGGCGTGGCTCACCCCTCAGGCATCGTCCTTCGGCGACTCCCCCTCTTCATAGAGCAGCCCCAGGCCGATGCGGTCCAGGCAGATCTCGGAGGTCCAGGGCAGCATCAGCGCGCCGCAGCGGCTGTCGCGGAACATGCGCTCCAGCGGAAAGCTCCTGAGCATCGCCTGGCCGCCGCACAGCCGCACGGCGTCCGAGGCCACCTCGGCGCAGGTCTCCATCACGGTGTGCTGGCAGGCAAAGGCGCGCAACCGCTCGGCGCGCGTGGGCGCGCGCTTGTACTCGCTCGTCACGCGGTGCCACAGCGCCCACGCCTGCTGCAGCTTCACGTAGGTCTGCGCCAGGCCGATCTGCTTGGTGGGGTACATCCGGCGCTTCACGGGCACGCCCGCCACCTCGCCGCGCAGGTAGGCCACGGCGAAGTCGAAGGCCGACTGCGCCACGCCCATGTAGGTGGGCGTGAGCGTCATGAACATGTGCGGGTACTGCGAGGCGGCCTGGATGTAGACGCCGCTGGGCATCATCTCGGCCGTCTCGCTCACGTGCACGTCCTTGAGCAGCAGCGTGCGCGAGACGGTGGCGCGCATGCCCAGCGGGTCCCAGTCGCCGACGATGGACACGCCCGGGGCATCGGCCGGCACGGCGATGAAGAGGGTGTTCGCGGTGGTGGCGCCGGGCACGTCCTCGGTGCACAGCACGCCGTAGTAGTCGGCCGCACCCGACAGCGACGCGAAGATCTTCTTGCCCTCGAGCACGAAGCCGCCCTCGGTGCGGCGCGCCAGCGTGCCGAAGGGTGCGCGCCCGGCCGCGGCCGCACTGCCCTCGGAGAAGGGCTGCGCGTAGATCCGCCCGGCCAGCATGTTGGCGTAGTGCACGGCGCGGTTGCGCTCGTGCGAGGCGCGCTGCGCGGGCGTGAGCGCCATGTCGTCGAGCATGCCCGCCGTCCACAACGCGTTGGCGTTGTGCATGTTGAAGGTGTTGGCGGTGGAGCCGCAGTAGTAGGCGATGCGCGAGGCCACGAGCATGTAGGTGCGGTAGTCCGCGCCGATGCCGCCGAAGCGCTCGGGCACGCACAGGCCGAGGAAGCCCATGTCGCGCAGGTCGTTCCAGTTGCGCATGGGGAACACGGCGTCGCGGTCGTGCTCGAAGGCGCGCTCGGCCCAGGCCACGCCCACCTCGTCGACGCGACCCACGAGCTCGCGCTGCAGCGGCGTGAGCGGGCGCCCGTCGGTAAAGAGGGTGTTGTGGTCGGCCGACTTGACGGTCTTGCGCAGGTAGCTGCAGTCCATGGGCGGTGTTCGGCGGATGCGGGTTGGCGTGTGGAGCATACCGATCGCGCCGGGGCGGGCGCGGGCGACGGGCATGGCAGGAGCGGTGCGTCAGGGCAGGGCGGCGGCCTCGGCCCCCTCCACCTCCTGCACGAAGGCCTCGACACTGGCGTCGAAGCGCGCGGGCGCCTCCAGGTTGGCCATGTGGTTCAGGCCCTCGAGCACGACGAGCCGGCCCTGCGGCAGCCGCTCGAGCAGGCGCTGCTGCGCCTTCAGCGGCGCCTGCTGGTCGTCGCTGCCGGCCACGAGCAGCACAGGCAGGTCCAAACGGGCGAGGTCATCCGCGCCGTCGAAGGTGAGCAACAGGCGCATCGCGTCGAGGTAGGCCGCCTTGTCGAGGCCGGCGGCCGCGTGCGCGGCCAGCGCGCGCATCCCGGGCGTGATGCACGGCGCACAGAAGCGCGCGAGCAGCGCTGGCGCCGCGTCGGCAAAGGTGGCGTGCTGCGCCAGCGGTTCCTCGCGCTGGCGCAGGAAGTCGGCCTTCCAGGCGGCGCTCGCCTGCCCGAAGCCCGCACTCGAGGCCGAGAGCACGAGGCTGGCCAGGCGCTCGCGGTGGCGCCTGGCGAAGGCCTGGGCCACCATGCCGCCGATCGAGTGGCCCAGCAGGTGGATGCGTGGCAGGGCGTGGGCGTCGCACAGCGCGGCCAGGGCGTCGGCCAGAGCGTCCCAGCTCAAGCCTCCCTCCAGCGGCGGGGAGGCGCCGTATCCCGGCATCGTCCACGCCAGCGTGTAGCGGGTGCGGCCGAAGTGCTCGAGCTGCGGCAGCCACACGGCAGCCGTCGACCCCATGCCGTGCAACAGCACCAGCGGCAGCGGCCGCACGCCACGCGGCCCGCTGGCCAGCCAGGCCGGCAGGCTCATCTCAGTCGAACACCGGGCACAGGCGCCCGGCCTCGACGATGGTGGTGTCGTCCAGCCGGATCGTGCAATGGCGCATCGGCAGGTCGAAGTGGCCCAGGGTGTGGCGCCCCGCCACCTCGTTGGCCCCGGTGGAATAGAGGAAGTTGCCGGCGAAGGCGCGCAGCTCGGTGCCGTTGCAGTCGGCCTTGTCGAAGAGCTGCAGCGCCTCCCAGCGTGCGCGCGGGTTCATGCCCCAGCCCACGTGGCTCACGGCGTAGGCCTCGCGGTCGCCCCAGGCCTCGAGGTAGCTGCGCATCAGCTCGGCGTCGAGCCCCTGGCCCTCGATGCGCACGATGAAGTCGTTCTCCACGTGCAGCGTGACGCGGCTCTCGAGGTAGCGCTTGAAGGTGAGGTTGACGTCGCCCACGTCCATCACCACGGTCCCGTTGACGGCACCGGCCTTCGGGAAGCACAGGCACAGGCCGCCCGGCCAGTGCTGGATGAGCCCGGGTCGGTCGGCCCCGCCCCACACGGCACCGGGCACCGCTCCCGAGACGTCCACGTGCAAGTCGGTGCCGGCGGCCGAGCTCACGTGCATCAGGCGCGACTTCAGCAGTCGCTTCACGCCGTTCTTCACCGGGCGTGTCAGGTCGATGTCTGTGGTGAGCCGCTCGAGGATCTCGGGGTGCTCGTTGCTGACCATCATCACGCGCGCGCCCGAGCCGAGGATCTCGGCAAGCTCGGGGGCGTGCAGCAGGCCCTCCACCGTGAGGTCGACGACGAGCCCCTTGCCGCACAGGGCCGCGAGCACCGGCTTCATGTGCTGGATCACGTGCGAGGCGCCGGTGGAGCGAACGGGCACGGGGGTGGTCACCGGCAGCGAGGGCACGGTGATGCGCACCGGCACGGCACCCAGCCTGGCCAGCGCCAGTTCGGCGAGCTCGACGTTGACAGGCCGGCTGTCGGTCTCGGCGAGCACGCGCACGACCTCGCCCGGCGCCACCTGGCAGCGCCGGAAGATCGACTCGAAGGTTTGCAGCCACCGCTCCTGCACGCGCATCGGAACCCTCCCCCTGACGCGGCTGCCCGCCGTGCTCAGCGCCGCATCGCGCGCGACAACAGCAGCACCGGCACGAGCCCGACGGCCACGATCGAAAGCGATGGTAACGCGGCCTCGGCCAGCCGCTCGTCGCGCGCCAGGTTGTAGGCCACCACGGCCAGCGTGTCGGTGCCGAAGGGGCGCAGCACCAGCGTGGCCGGCAGCTCCTTCATGACGTCGACGAACACGAGCAGCGCCGCGGCCAGCGCCGAGCGGCGCAGCAGCGGCAGGTGCAGTGTGGCGAAGGTGCGCACGCGCGAGGCCCCGAGCAGCCGCGCCGTCTCGTCCACGCTGCCGGGAATGCGCGCATAGCCTGCCTCCACCGTCTGCAGCGCCACGGCGGAGAAGCGCACCGCGTAGGCGTAGAGGAGCCCGATCACCGTGCCGGTGAAGAGCGCGCCCGCGCCCACTTGCGGAAAGCGCTGCTGCAGCCACGCCACCGGCATCAGGATGCCCAGCGCCACGACCGCGCCGGGCACCGCGTAGCCGAGCGCCAGCACGCGCGCGCTGCCGGCCAGCACCCGGTCGGGCCAGCCCTCGCGGCGTCGCAAGGCAAAGCCCAGCGCCAGCGAGACCAGGGTGGCCGCCGCGGCCGCCACGGCCGCCAGCGCCAGGCTCGAGCCTGCCCACTGCGCGAAGCGCCCCCAGGGCAGCCCCACCTCTGCGTGCAGCGCCTCGCGCCAGAGCATGGCCCCCAGCCACAGCGCGGGCAGCACGAAGCCCAGCAGCACCGGCAACGCGCACAGCAGCCAGGCGGCCGCGGCAAGCCAGCCGCGCAGCTGCACGGGCTGCGCATCGACCGCGTGCTGCGGCCCGGCGCGGCTCGTCGCAAAGCGCAGCCGCGCCTGCGCGCGCCGCTCCAGCGCCAGCAGCACCGCGACGACCACCAGCAGCACCGAGGCCAGCTGCGCCGCGGCCACGCCGTCGTTCATCGAGAGCCACGCGCGGTAGATGCCGGTGGTGAAGGTGGTCAGGCCGAAGTAGCTGCCCACCCCGTAGTCGGCCAGCGTCTCCATCAGCGCCAGCGCCACCCCCGCCATCACGGCCGGGCGCGCCAGCGGCAGCGCGACCTCGAGCAGCCGCCTGCGCAGCCCGGCGCCCAGCAGCCGCGCGGCCTCCATCATCTGCACCGCCCGCTCCGTGAGCGCCGAGCGCGTGAGCAGGTACACGTAGGGATACAGGCACAGCACGAAGAGCACGATGGCCCCGGGCAGGCTGCGCACGTCGGGCCACAGCGCGCCCTCCAGGCCGAGGGCGTCGCGCAGCCAACCCTGCAGCGGCCCGGCGAACTGCAGCGCGTCGGTGTAGGCGTAGGCGAGCACGTAGGCGGGCATCGCCATGGGCAGCAGCATCGCCCACTCGAAGGCATCCCGCCCCGGAAAGCGAAAGAGCGACACCACCACCGCCGCCCCCACCCCCACCAGCGACACCCCGATGGCCACGCCACCGGCCAGCAGCAGCGACTCCAGCGCGTAGCCGGGCAGCACGGTGCGGGCCTGGTGGACGAGCGTGGCCAGCGCCGCCGCATCGAACTGCAGCCAGGCACCGAGCACCGCGACCACCGGCAGGGCCAGCAGCAGGCAGGCAAGGGTCAGGAGAGCACGCATGGTGTCCGGGCTTCTAGATGCGAATGATCCTCATTTACAATCGCGAGCCTAACATGGCCGTTTGACATGAGCCTCGCCCTCCAAGACGTCACGGTGCGCTACGCGCGCGCCGCCCGCGAGCACCCTGCCGTGCAGCGCGTGTCGCTGCGCCTGGGCGCCGGGCAGATCGGCGTGCTGATCGGGCCCTCGGGCTGCGGCAAGACCTCTCTGCTGCGCGCGGTGGCGGGGCTGGAGCGGCTCGACGAGGGACGCATCGAGCTGGGCGGGCAGGCGCTGTCGGACGCCGCAGCGGGCATCCACGTGCCGCCCGAGGCCCGCCGCATCGGCATGGTGTTCCAGGACTACGCGCTCTTTCCGCACCTGAGCGTGGCCGACAACATCGCCTTCGGGCTGGCCGGGCTGCCGCGCGGCGAGCGCGCAGCGCGCGTGCAGCAGATGCTCGAGCTCGTGGGCCTGGCGCACGCGGCGCGCCGCGCGCCGCACCAGCTCTCCGGTGGCCAGCAGCAGCGCGTGGCGCTGGCGCGCGCCCTGGCGCCGCAGCCGCACCTGCTGCTGCTGGACGAGCCCTTCTCCAGCCTGGACGTGGACCTGCGCGAGCGCCTGGCGCACGATGTGCGCCAGATCCTGAAGGCGCACGGCACGGCCGCGCTCGTCGTCACGCACGACCAGCAGGAGGCCTTCGCGATGGGCGACGTGATCGGCGTGATGAACCGCGGCCGGCTCGAGCAGTGGGACGACGCCTACGCCCTGTACCACCGCCCGGCCACGCGCTTCGTGGCCCAGTTCATCGGCCACGGCGTGTTCGCGCCGGCGCAGATCGTGGCCTGCGCCCACGGGCCGTGCGTGCACACGCCCGTGGGCGAGCTCGACGACCCCGAAGGCTGCCCCCCGCCCTCGGCCTTCCCGCAGGGCCACTGCGACGTGCTGCTGCGTGCCGACGACATCGTGCACGACGACGACAGCCCCGTGAAGGCACGCATCGAGCGCAAGAGCTTCCGCGGCTCGGAGTTTCTCTACACCCTGCGCCTGCAAAGCGGCGAGGAGGTGCTGGCGCACGTGCCCTCGCACCACGACCACCACGTGGGCGAGTGGATCGGCATCCGCGCGCAGGTCGACCACGTCGTCGTCTTCGATCGCGCCGCTGCCTGAGGCAACCGCGCGGCCTGCATCCCCCGGTCAGGGTGTGTCGACGCCCTCCCCGGGCCCTGCATGCCCGCGGACCCGGCCCTATACTGGGACGACGGCAGCTGGCCAGGTGGCCCGTGTTGCCGCAAGGACGGAAGACATGGGTACCAAACTGAGGATTGCGGGCTGGGTCGCGCTCGGAGCCGTGGCCGGGGTGCTCACCACCATGCAGGTGCAGGCCGTGGCGCAGCGCGCGCTCGCGCCGCTGCCTCTGGAGGAGCTGCAGCAGCTCGCCGCCGTCTTCGGGATCATCAAGAGCGACTACGTCGAGAGCGTCGACGAGAAGAAGCTCATCGGCGACGCGATCTCCGGCATGGTCTCGGGGCTCGATCCGCACTCCCAGTACTTCGACAAGAAGAGCTTCAAGGAATTCCGCGAGGGCACCACGGGCCGCTTCGTCGGCGTGGGCATCGAGATCGGCATGGAAGATGGCGTCGTGCGCGTGGTCTCCCCGATCGAGGGTTCGCCCGCCTTCCGCGCAGGCCTGAAGGCCGGTGACCTCATCACCCGCATCGACGACACGGCCGTGCGCGGCCTGACGCTGGACCAGGCCGTCAAGCGCATGCGCGGCGAGCCCCAGACGCAGGTCGTGCTGCAGATCTTCCGCAAGGCGGAGAACCGCACCTTCCCGGTGACGATCGTGCGCGAGGAGATCCGCGTGCAGAGCGTGCGCGCCAAGGTGGTGGAGCCCGGCTACGCCTGGCTGCGCGTCTCGCAGTTCCAGGACCGCACGGTCGAGGACTTCGTGCGCAAGCTCGACGAGATCTACAAGGCCGAGCCCGCCCTCAAGGGGCTGGTGCTGGACCTGCGCAACGACCCGGGCGGCCTGCTGGATGCGGCGGTGGCGCTGAGCGCCGCCTTCCTGCCCTCGGAGGTCACGGTGGTGACCACCAACGGCCAGCTCGCCGATTCGCGCGCCACCTTCAAGGCCTCGCCGGAGTTCTACGTGCGCCGCGGAGCCGACCCGCTCAAGCGGCTGCCGGCTGCCGTCAAGAGCGTGCCGCTGGTGGTGCTCGTCAACGAAGGCTCGGCCTCGGCCAGCGAGATCGTGGCCGGCGCCCTGCAGGACCACAAGCGCGCCACGATCATGGGCTCGCAGACCTTCGGCAAGGGCTCGGTGCAGACGGTGCGCCAGCTCGGCCCGGAGTCGGCCATCAAGATCACGACGGCCCGCTACTACACGCCCAGCGGCCGCTCGATCCAGGCCAAGGGGATCGTGCCCGACGTGTGGCTGGACGAGACGGCCGAGGGCAACGTGTTCGCAGCGCTGCGCATGCGTGAGGCCGACCTGCAGAAGCACCTGTCGGAGCGCAGCGGCTCGGCCGATGCGCGCGACGAGGCGCGCGACAAGGCACGGGCCGAGGAGCGCAAGAAGATCGAGGAGCAGCTGGCCAAGGCGCGCGAGATCAAGCCCCTGCCCGAGTTCGGCAGCGCCGAGGATTTCCCGCTGCAGCAGGCGCTGAACCAGCTGCGCGGCAAGCCCGTCATCGTCAGCAAGACCGCCACGGAGCGCAAGGCCGAAGCCGAGGTGCGCTGAGCGGCTGCGCCCGCGGGCCCGGAGATGAACCCCACGCGCGTCTCGCTCATCGGCGCGCCCACCGACATCGGGGCGGGCGTGCGCGGCGCCAGCATGGGGCCCGAGGCCCTGCGGGTGGCCGGCCTGCAGGCGGCGCTCGAGGGCCATGGCGTGGAGGTACGGGACTGCGGCAACCTCGCCGGCCCGTCCAACCCGTGGCAGCCGGCCGTTGCGGGCTACCGCCACCTCGACGAGGTGGTGGCGTGGAACCGCCTGGTGCACGACGCGGTGCACGCCGAACTCGCGCAGCAGCGGCTGCCCATCCTGCTCGGGGGCGACCACAGCCTGGCCATCGGCTCCCTGAGCGCGGTGGCGCGCCACTGCCGCGCCCGCGGCAAGCGGCTGCGCGTGCTGTGGCTGGACGCGCACGCCGACTTCAACACGAGTGCGCTGACCCCCAGCGGCAACTTGCACGGCATGCCGGTGGCGGTGCTGTGCGGCCACGGGCCCGATGCGCTCGTGCGCATGGGGGCAACGGATGGTCCGGCCGCGGGCTGGCTTGCGCCACGCTGCATCCGCCAGATCGGCATCCGCAGCGTCGACCCGGGCGAGAAGCGCTTCGTGCACGAGCAGGGCCTGGAGGTCTTCGACATGCGCTACATCGACGAGATGGGCATGCGCCACGCGATGGAGCTGGCCCTGGCGACGCTGGACGCGAACACGCACCTGCACGTGAGCTTCGACGTGGACTTCCTCGACCCGGAGATCGCGCCCGGCGTGGGCACCACCGTGCCGGGCGGGCCCACCTACCGCGAGGCGCAGCTGTGCATGGAGATGATTGCCGACACGGGCCGGCTCGCGAGCCTGGACGTGATGGAGCTCAACCCTGCCCTGGATGTGCGCAACCGCACGGCGCAGCTGGCCGTGGACCTGATCGAGAGCCTCTTCGGCAAGAGCACGCTCATGCGTGCGAAGGCCTGAGCGATGCGGCGCCTGCTGGCGGCGGCCCTGTCGGCCCTGGCGCTGCTGGCGGCGGCGGCTGCACCCGCCGCCACGGTGGAGGCCGTGCCGCTGCAGGTGCTGGCGCCGGCCACGCAGACCTCCACGACCACGCGCGAGTTCGTCAACGTGCTGGGCCGCACGCGCCCGGGCATGCGCGTGACGGTGGCGGGCGAAGCCGTGACGGTGTACGCCACGGGTGTCTTCGCGCGCGACCGTGTGCCGCTGGCGCCCGGCCTGAACCGCATCCGCGTGGAGGCGGTGGATCCGGCGGGAGCCACCGCCGAGCCGCCACGCAGCCACGCCGAGATCGTGCTCGAGGTGCAGCGCCTGCCCGCCCCCGAGGCCCCGCCTGCGCCGGCGCGCGACCGCATCGACTTCGACCCCGCCAGCGTGCAGCCGCGCGAGCGGCTGCGCCTGGCCCCGGGCGAGCCCTTCGAGGTGGGCCTCAGGGCCACGCCCGGCCTGCTCGTGCAGGCCCGGCTGCCCGGCGGCGAGTGGCAGCCGCTGCCCGAGGACCCGGCGCGCCCGGGCCGCTACGGCGCTGCGCTGCACCTGGGTGAAGGCCCGGACACCGAGCCCGCACCCGTGCAGCTGCGCCTGCTCGCGCCGCGCGCGCTCGAGCTCGAGGGGCCGCGCCGGCGCGAGGTCGATGCGCCCGGGCAGGTGGGGCGCTGGTCACCGGCCTCCTGGCACCTGGCCACCGTGGGCACCGAAGGCGCCGACCTGCTGCACGGCCTGCACGGGGTGCGGCTGGGCGGGCCCAACCTCGCCGAACTCGCCCCTGGCACGGTGCTGCGCCTGACCGGCCAGCGCGGCGAGCACTACCGCGTGCAGCTCGCGCCCGACACGCACGCCTGGGTACGCGCCGCCAGCGTGGAACGCCACGCGCAGCCGGCTTCGCGCCTGCCCTATGCCACCTTCACCTCGGCACGCGTGGCCGGCGGGCCGGGCGGTGACGTCGTCAGCCTGGCCTTCCCTGCGCCGCTGCCCTATGCGGTGCGCAGCCTGACCACCCCCGAGGGCCGCATGGTGCTGGAGGTGGACCTCTACGGCACGCACCTGGCCGCGACGTGGGTCTCGCACCTGGCCAGCGCCCGGCTCGTGCGCGAGATCACCTTCGAGCAGCCGGCCGACGGGCGGGTGCGGCTGCGCATCGTGCCGCACGCGCCGCGGCTGTGGGGCTGGCGCGCCGAGCAGGACGCCGCGGGCCTGCGCATCACGCTGCGCGCGCCTCCGGCCCTCGATGCCGCCGCGGCCTCGCCCCTGGCCGGCCTGCTCATCGCGCTGGAGGCCGGGCACGGCGGGCCCACCAACGTGGGGGCCGTGGGTGCCACGGGCGTACCCGAGAAGGACATCAACCGCTGGACCACCGATGCGCTGGCCGCCGAGCTCGAGCGCGCCGGTGCGCGCGTGGTGCAGGTGCGCGAGGGCGACGAGGACGCCACGCTGCGCGAGCGTGCCCGGCGCGTCACCGCCTCGCAGGCCGCGCTCTTCGTGAGCGTGCACGCGAACGCGGCCGACACGGCGCTGGGCTACCTGCGCGTGGGCGGTGCAAGCACCTACTACAAGCACGCCACCAGCCGCGACCTGGCGGCCACCATCCAGCAGCGGCTGCTGGCCGACACCGGGCTGCCGGACTTCGGCCTCGTGGGTGCCTTCAACTACGCGCCGATCCGGCTCGTCACCTCGATGCCCGCGGTGCTCGTCGAGCAGGCTTTCGTGTCGAACCCGGCCGAGGAGGCGATGCTGCTGGATCCGGCCTTCCGGGCTCGGCTGGCGCGCGCCGTGCGCCTGGGGATCGAGGACTTCCTGCGCGCTGCGGCGCGCTGACCGGGGCTGCGCGCGCCGGCTTGGGCGCGGGCTCGGGCGGATGCCCGAGCCAGTCGAGCACCTCGCCGTACCACTGCAGCGAGTTCTGCGGCTTGAGCACCCAGTGGTTCTCGTCGGGGAACCACAGCAGCCGCGCCGGCACGCCGCGCGCCTTGAGCGTGTTGTACAGGGCCAGCCCGTTGTGGTCGGGCACGCGGTAGTCCAGCGCCCCGTGCGTGACGAAGGTGGGTGTGTGCATCGCGCCGGCGAAGGTGGCCGGGCTCTGCGCGCGCACGCGCTCGGGGTCGTCCCAGTAGGTGGCGCCCATGTCGCGGTGGCGCTCGGTGTAGGAGTCGGCGCTCCAGGTGGCCACGCGGTCGAAGACGCCGGCGTGGCACACGATGCTGCGGTAGCGGCCTGCAGGGGCATGACCGTTGAGCCAGGCCACGAGGTAGCCGCCGTAGCTGCCGCCGGCGGCGTGGATGCGCGTCGTGTCGGCCCAGCGCTGGCGGCGCAGCCAGTCGGTGGCGGCTTCCAGGTCCTGCCCCTCGAGCTCGCCCTGGCGCCCCACGATGGCATGCCGGAAGGCCCAGCCGAAGCCGCTGGAGCCGTGGTAGTTCACCATCGCCACCACCTGCCCGCGGCTGGCCAGCACGTGCGCATTCCAGCGCCACGAGAAGCTGTCGCCGCTGGCGACGTAGGGCCCGCCGTGGATGACCTGGCACACCGGGTGGCGGCGCCGCGCGTCGAAGCCCGGCGGATAGACGAGCCACATCTGCACCGGGTCACCCAGCGCGCCCTCGACGGTGCGCTCCTCGACCCGGCCCAGGCTCACGCCCTGGAGCTGGGCATCGTTGAAGCGCTCCAGGCGGCGCGGTGCTGCGCCGCCGCGGTGCGCGTGGATGCGCGGCGGGTGCAAGGCCGAGTCGGCAAGCGTCACGATGCACGCCGGCTCGCCGCGGTCGACCTCGAACGCAAGCACCGTGCCCCCGCGCACCGCCACCTCGGTGCGGCCGCCGGCCAGATCGTGCCGCCAGACGTGGCAGCGGCCCTGTTCGTCGGCCAGGAAGCACACCTGCTGCCCGCCTGCGGCCCACTGCAGCCCGGGCTGGACATCGAGCTCGCCGGGTACGGTGACCCCGCCAAAGCCGCGGGCCACGTCGAAGACGGCCAGTTGCCCGAAGGCCGTGTGCTGCTCGCCGCGACGCGCGGCCACCACCGCCAGGCGCTGCCCGTCCGGCGCATAGCGCGGGCCGGTGAAGTCCCACGGCCCGGCCTGGCCCAGCACGCGCACGCGCCGGGTGCGCAGGTCCATCTCGGCCAGCTCGGCGCAGTGCGAGCTGGCCTTGTGCGGCGACGGGTCGCGCACGAAGGCCAGGCTGCGCCCGTCGGGGCTGATGTCGAAGTGCTCCAGGCCCGGGTCGGCACGCGGCAGCTCGAAGTCGGTGCCCTCGAACAGGTCCTGCACGCGGCCGCTGGCCACGTCCAGCCGGCACAGCCGCGGCACGCGGCCCTGCGGCAGGAAGCGATCCCAGTGCCGGTACTGGCCCTCGGTGGTGACGTAGCCGGTGGACAGGCGCGCGCGTTCCTGTGCGTGGCGCCGGGCCTGCGCGGCCGCGCCCTTCAGGCCCGGCCACAGCCAGCTCACGAAGACGATGCCGCGCCCGTCGGGCGTCCAGCGAAAGGCCTCGATGCCCGGGGTGAAATCGCTCACGCGAAAGGCCTCGCCACCGTCGGCGGCGATCACGTAAAGCTGCGGCGAGCCGTCGAGCACGCCGGCGCGACGCCGCCTGGCCGTGAAGGCCAGCCGCGTGCCGTCGGGCGACCACACGGGCGCGCCGTCCTTCTCGCCGCAGGCCGTGAGGCGGCGCGGCACGCCGCGCCCGCGCACCGGCAGCAGCCAGATGCTCGCGCGCATCGCGTTGCCGGCCACGTCGGGTTCGCTCACGTTGCAGGCCACGCGGGTGCCGTCGGGCGACAGCGCCAGGCCGCCCAGGCGGGCCAGGCTCCACAGGCGCTGCGCGTCCAGCACGCGGGTGCGGGCGCTCGAGGTCGCCGCGCTCACGGCTGCTCCCCTCGCGCCCGTTCCTCCTCACGCAGCCGCAGCACCCTGCGCTGCACCTTTCCGGTGGTGGTCATGGGCAGCGCATCGAGGAACTCGATCTCCTTGGGGTATTCGTAGGGGGCGAGCTTGCCGCGCACATGCTGCTGCAATGCCGCCACGAGCGCGTCGTCGCCCGTGTAGCCCGGCGCCAGCACGATGCAGGCCTTGACGACGGCGCCGCGCTCGGCGTCGGGCTTCGGAATCACCGCCGCGTTGGCCACCGCCGGGTGCTTGACCAGGCAGTTCTCGATCTCGCTCGGGCCGATGCGGTAGCCGGCGG
>JBBAPJ010000034.1:13735-23117 GCA_040400855.1 Rubrivivax sp. | reverse complement strand
GGCACGACGAGTTCCATCGTCCAGTTGAAGCTCTGCGGGTTGACCACGTGCACGAGCACCACGCTCACGGCCAGGCCCAGCAGCACCCCGATGAGCACCCCCGCGGCCATCCACGCCGCGACCTCGGCGGCCACGAGCGTGATGACCTCGCGCTGTCGCAGGCCCAGGTGCGCGAGCAGCCCGAACTCCTTGCGCCGCGCCAGCACCTGCGCCGACAGGCTTGCGGCCACGCCCACCAGGCCGATGCCGATGGCCACGAGCTGCAGGTAGCGCGTGACGGCGAAGCTGCGGTCGAAGATGGACATCGACAACTGGCGCAGCTCGCGCGAGGAGGCGAACTCGAGCATCGAGGGGTCGGGTGCGGCCTCGCGCAGGCCGCTCTGCACCGCGGCCAGGTCGGCCTCGGGTGCGAGCCACAGTGCCAGGTCGTTGAGCCGCGTGTCGCCCGTCAGCCGCACGTAGTCGGCGCGGTCGACGACGACGGTGCCGAACTGGCGCGCGTAGTCGCGAAACACGGCGCGCACCTGGAGCTTCAGCTCGCGGCCCTCGAAGGGCAGCGTGATCGGCTCGCCCGGCCGGGCACCGTAGAGCCGCACCATGGCCTCGCTGACGAAGGCGCCGGGCAGCCTGGCATCGGCCGCCACGGGTGCGCCCAGCAGCGGCAGCGCGGCAGCCGGGTCGGCCAGCGGTCGGGCCACCAGCGCCACGGTCGGTCGGCCCGGCGCGAGCTGCAACGCTCGGGTGCGCGAGGCCTCCGCGCGCTGCACGCCCGGCAGCGCAGCCACGCGCACGGCGAAGCCTTCGTCCAGCCATGCCTGCTCCGCCAGCGCACTCGTGGCGGCGGTGCGCGCGTAGAGGTCGGCCGGCAGCACCGAGTCGAGCCAGCGCGACACCCCTTCGCGAAAGCTGGTGACCATCACCGTCAGCGCCACGGCCAGCGCCAGGCTCGCGACGACCCCTGCCACCGCCGCGGTGGCGGTGTGGCGGTGCATGCGCGCACGTTCGAGGGCCAGCAGCGCGAGCGCGCCCCGCGGGCGCGGCCAGGCGGCCAGGAGCAGGTGCACCACCGCCGGCACCAGCGCGATGCCGCCGCACAGCAGCGCAGCCACCGACAGGTAGGCCGGGATCGGCAGCCCCTTGACGGGTGGCGCCAGCGCGAGCAGCCCACCGACACCAACGAGCCCCACCGCCAGCCACGGACGCGGGGCCCGCGCCGGACCCGAGCCGAAGCCCTTCAGCGCCACGGCCGGGCGCAGCGCCTGCGCGCGCCGGGCGGGCACCCAGCCGCCCGCCACGGCCGACAGCGTGCCCAGCGCACCGAAGCCCAGCAGCGCCCCCGCCTCCACCTGCAGCGCCGGCGCGATGCCCGGGAAGTATCCCCCGCCGAGGTCTCCGGCGAGCCAGCGCAGGGCCGCAGCGGCCAGGCCGGTGCCGCCCAGCAGGCCCAGCGCCGAGCCCGCCGCCCCGAGCACCGTGCACTCCAGGAGCACGAGCGCGCGCCGTTCGCCGGCCGTCAGACCCAGCACGCCCAGCAGGGCGAAGGCCGGGGTGCGCTGCGCCACGGACAGCGCCACCACCGAGTACACGAGGAAGGCGCCGACGAAGAGCGCCACGAGTGCGAGCACGGTGAGGTTCACGCGGTAGGCGCGCGAGAGGTTGGACACGCGCTGCTCGGCCTCGTCGGCCCGGGCCCACTGCACGCCCGCGCCCAGGTGCGGGGCCAGTTGCCGCTGCACCTCCTCGGGGGCCACCCCGGGCGCCAGGCGCAGGTCGATGCGTGTGAGCCGGCCGGCGGCGCCGAAGGCGGCCTGCGCGGCGGCGATGTCCATCACCACCAGCGGCGGGCCGCCTGCGGCCACCGAGCCCGCCACGCGCCAGCGTGGCCAGCCGGGCCCGGCCTGCAGCGCGAGCGTGCCGTCGGTGCCCGGCACCACGCGCTCGCGTGCGGCGGCGTTCAGGAACACCACCTGCGGGTCCAGGGCGACCAGCCCCAGCGGCCCGCCCCCAGTGGCGTGCGCATCGGCGCGCGGCATCACCTCCGGCGCGAGGCTGGGCACCACCAGCACGTCCAGGCCCAGCACCTTCACCGGAACACGCCGGCCCTCGCCCGCGGCGGCGTAGGTCTCGACCTCCAGCACGGGGCTTGCCCGATCCACGCCCGGCAGCGCGGCCACGCGGTCCAGCAGCGTCTCGTCCAGGCCCTCGCGCGGCCCGCGCAGCACGGCGTCGGGCTCGCCATTGGCCGCCCGCACGGCAGCGGAGAACTCGCTCAGGGCCGAGGCATTGATCACGTGCACCGACCAGGCCAGTGCCACGCCCAGCGCCACGGCCAGCGCCGCCACCGCGTGGCGCCAGGGGTGGTGGCGCCACTCGTCGCGCACGAAGGGCAGCAGCAGCGCGATCACGCGCCACGACGGGGCGCTCACGCGGCCTCGGCGATGCCGCTCGCGGTCAGCCGCAGCACCCGGTCGGCCCGCCGCGCCGCGGCCTGCGAATGCGTGACGAGCAGGCAGGCGCTGCCCACGCGCCGAGTCTGGTCGCGCAGCACATCGAGTACCCGCTCGGCCGTGTCGGGGTCGAGGTTGCCGGTGGGCTCGTCGGCCAGCAGCAGGCCGGGCGCGTGCACGAGCGCGCGCGCGATGGCCACGCGCTGCAGCTGCCCGCCCGAGAGCTGCGCGGGCAGCCGCGTGCCCAGCCCCTGCAGGCCCACCGACTCGAGGGCTGCCGCCACGCGTGCATCGTCGGGCCGGCCCAGCAGCCGCAGCGGCAGGCCGACGTTGTCGGCCACGCTGAGGTGCGGCAGCACGTGAAAGGCCTGAAACACGAAACCGAGCTTGCACCGTCGCAGCCGCGCGCAGCCGTCATCGTCGAGCGCGGTCACCTCCTCGTCGGCCACCCACACCCGCCCACTGTCAGGGCGATCGAGGCCCGCGATGCAGTTGAGCAGCGTGGACTTGCCCACGCCCGATTCGCCCAGCAGGGCGACGAACTCGCCCGGCTTCAAGCCCAGCCGGACGTCCTGAAACACCGGTTGTCCGCCATAGCCCTTGGTGAGCGACTCCACGCGCAGCATACGGTCCATGATGCCGCAAGGTCGAGGCGGGGGATCGAACCCGTGGGGCGAGCCGGTCAGCGGTCGCTCGAGGCGAGCGCGCGCTGCAAACAGGCCTGCAGGGCCGACAGCGGGTCGCCCTCGTCGCAGGCCACGACGGTGCGGTCGGCCATGCCGCGCAGCCACGTCAGCTGCCGCTTGGCGAGTTGCCGCGTGGCGGCGATACCGGCGTCCCGCAGGCCGGTGAGGTCGCCGCGATCGAGCGCCTCCCACGCCTGGCGGTAGCCGACGCAGCGCATCGAGGGCAGCCCCGGGTGCAGGTCCCCGCGCGCGCGCAATGCGCGTACCTCGTCCAGGAAGCCGCAGGCGAGCATGGCGTCGAAGCGCTCGGCGATCCTGGCGTGCAGCCAGGCGCGCGAGGTGGGCTCCAGGGCGAGCAGCGGCCAGTCCGTGAGGCGGCCTGCCGGCCCGGATGCGTCCTGGGCGGCAGTGGCCGTGCGCAGCGCCCCGTGGCGATGGAAGCTCGACAACGGCCGGCCGCTTCCGAGATAGACCTCCAGCGCACGCTGGATGCGCTGCGCGTCGCGCGGGGCCAGCCTCGCCGCGGTGACGGGATCGACCCGAGCGAGTTCGGCGTGAAGCGCGGGCCAGCCCTGTGCTGCCGCACGGGCGTCGAGGCTGTCGCGCAGCGCCGGGTCTGAAGGCGGGATGTCGTCCAGGCCTTCGCGCAGCGCCTTCACGTAGAGCATCGTGCCGCCCACGAGCAGCGGCAGCGCACCACGGGCACGGATGTCGTCGCAGACCTGCTTCGCATCGGCCACGAAGCGTGCCGCCGAGTACGACTCGGTCGGTTCGATCAGGTCGATCAGGTGGTGCGGCACCTCGGCGCGATCCTGTGCACCGGGCTTGGCCGTGCCGATGTCCATGCCCCGGTAGACGAGCGCCGAGTCGACGCTCACGATCTCGATGCGCCGGTCGGGTGCCAGCGCGCGTGCCAGGGCCAGCGCGAGGCCGCTCTTGCCGCAGGCCGTCGGCCCGGCCAGCACGAGGCCCTTCATGCCGCCGGATCGTCCCGCCGCGGCTCGCCGTGCCGCTGCACGAGGGTCAGCCCGACCAGGGCCGTGAGCCCCGAGGCCACGGCCATCGTCAGCAGGAAGGGCGCGAGGGTGCCGTCCAGCGCCACGCCCAGCCAGCCGCCGATGCCGAAGGCCACGAGCGACATCGTGAAGCCCGACAGCGCCGAGGCCGTGCCCGCGTGGGCGGGGAAGGGGCCGGCAACGGCGGCCTGTGCGCAGGGCTGGTGCACGCCGTGGCCGAAGGCAAAGAGGGCCTGAGGCAGGGCCACGGCCAGCGGGTGCACCCAGCCGACCGCGGCCGATGCCACCAGCGCCACCCCCGCGCCGACCGTCACGAGCGAGCCGCGCCTGACCGCGCCTGCCAGCCCGTGGCGCGCGAGCAGCCTGCGGCACCAGAAGGTGCCGGCGATGTAGGACAGCGACGAGCCGGCCAGCACCACGCCGTAGCCCGTGCGCGACAGGCCCAGCACGTCGATGAAGATGAAGGAGCTGCCCGCCAGGTAGGTGTACAGGCCCCCGTAGGTGCAGGTGACGAGCAGCGTCCAGGCAATGAAGACGGGGTGGCGCAGCATCCGGCCCCAGGTGGCCAGCAGGGGCCCGGGCTGCAATGCCTGCGGGTTCGGGGCGGCGAGCGTCTCGGGCACGCGCGCCAGCAGCAGGGCCAGCGTCAAGGCGGCGAAGATGCCGGTGACCGCCAGCGCGGCGCGCCACCCCAGGGCCGCGGCCACGATCCCGCCCACCACCGGGCTGGCCAGCGCGATCACCCCCAGCCCCGTGAGCGCCTGCGACATCACGCGCGCGCCATCGGCGGGGCGGTAGAGGTCGCGCACCATCGCGCGTGCGCACACCACCGAGGCGGCCAGGCCGACCCCCTGCATCACGCGGCACAGGATGAGCGTGCGGAGGGTGTCGCTGGCGGTGCTGGCCGCGGCTGCGGCCACGTAGAGCACGAGCCCGCCCGCCAGCACGCTGCGGCGCCCGTAGCGATCGGCCAGCGGCCCGATGACGAGCTGGCTGCAGCCGAAGGCCAGGATCAGCGCCGAAAGCGTGAGCTGCGCCAGGCTGAGCGGGCCGCCGAGCTCGCGCGCCAGGCCGGGCAGTGCGGGCAGGTACACGTCAGTGGTGACCGGCTGCAGCCCCAGCAGCAGGGCCAGTGCCAGCACGAGGATGCCGGGGTCGCGCGCGACGAAGGCGCGCGCGCGCTCAGAAGCGTTCGTCATCGCGCAGGAAGCGCCACTGGCCGGGCGGCAGCTTGCCGAGCACGACGCTGCCGATGCGCACGCGCTTGAGCGCCAGTACCTTCAGGCCCACGAGCTCGCACATGCGCCGGATCTGGCGCTTGCGGCCCTCGCGCAGCACGATGCGCAGCTGGTCCTCGTTGGCCCAGCTCACCTTGGCCGGGCGCAGCTCGCGCCCGTCGAGCACGAGGCCATGGCGCAGCCGGGCCAGCGCCTGCTCGCCGGGCGGCTCGCCGCCCATGGGCTGCACGCGCACCAGGTACTCCTTCTCCACGTCGCTGTCCTCGCCGATGAGGTGCCGCGCCACGCGGCCGTCCTGCGTGAGCACGAGCAACCCGGTCGAGTCGATGTCCAGCCGCCCGGCAGGCGCCAGACCGCGCGCGTGCATCGGGTGCCAGGGCAGGCCGCGGTCCTCCGGCCAGCGGTTCTCGGGCTTCACCAGGACGGAGGCGGGCAGGTAGCCGTCCTCGGCCTGGCCGCTGACGTAGCCCAGCGGCTTGTGCAGCAGCACCGTCACGCGCCGGGCCTGCTGGCGTTGCGCCGCGGTGTCGACCTCGATGCGTTCGTGCCCCTGCACGCGCTGGCCGAGCACGGCCGGGCGCCCGTCCACGCGCACCAGGCCCGCCTCGATCCACTCGTCGGCCTCGCGACGCGAGGCCAGGCCGCGCTCGGCCAGCACGCGCGACAGGCGAGTGCCCGCGCCCGCTGCGGCTGGCTGCGCCGGGGTGCGTGGTGCCGCGTCGGGACGCGGCGCGCGGCGCGGGGGGCCTGCAGGTCTCACGGGCCCGATTGGACCACGCCTTGCGCGTGCACAACGGCTGCCGCACGGCCGCTGGCACCCTGAGCGGGACGTCGCGGCAAGGGCCGTCGACGCTGGCTTGCAAGGAGATCGCATGAACCACACCCGTCACGTCCTCGTCGCTGCCAGCCTGGTGCTGGCCTCCCAGACCGTGCTGGCCCAGGCGGCCGCGCCTGCGCCGGCCTCCGCGCCCACGCGCGCCGAGGTACGCAAGGAGGCGAGGGAGGCGACGAAGGCCGGCAAGATCGAGCACGGTGAAGCCGACCATAACGAGGGCCGCCCGGGCGCCAAGAGCACGAAGTCCGTTTCTTCGCGCGAGCAGATCCGCAAGGAGACGCGCGACGCGACGAAGGCCGGCAAGATCGAGCACGGCGAGGCTGACCACGACGCCGGGCGGCCGGGCGCCAAGCCGGTCAAGTCGGCCGCGGCCCGCGATCAGGTGCGCAAGGAGGGTGCGGCCGCCGCCAAGGCCGGCCAGACCGAGTCGGGCGAGGCTTCGGTGATGCAGAAGGCCGAGGAAGGCGTCAAGCCGAAGAAGTAGCCGGTCGGCCGGCACCGCGCCTGGGCCCGCCGCGGGCGCCGCTTCCTTCAGCGCCCGCGCAGGAACAGCGCGTCGAGCTCGCGGTGCGTGAGCTGGCGCCAGGTGGGCCGCCCGTGGTTGCAGGTGTCGGCGCGCTCGGTGGCTTCCATCTCGCGCAGCAGCGCGTTCATCTCCTCCAGCGTCAGGCGGCGGTTGGCGCGCACCGCACCGTGGCAGGCCATCGTGGCGAGCACCTCGTCGCGTGCGCGCTGCACGACGCGGCTGGCGCCCACCTGCTGCAGTTCGGCCAGCACGGAGCGCACGAGTTCCACCAGGTCGGCCTGTGGAAGTGCCGCTGGGCGGCTGCGCACCGCCAGCGTCGAGGGGCCCAGCACGTCCACCTCCAGCCCGAGCGCCAGCAGCGCCTCGCGCTCGGCCTGCGCGGTGGCGATCTCCGCAGCGGTCGCCGCGAAGGCCTGTGGCACCAGCAGCGGCTGCGCCGGCAGGGCACCGTCGGCCTGCGCGGCAGCCTTCAGGCGCTCGTAGACGATGCGCTCGTGGGCGGCGTGCATGTCCACCACCACCAGCCCCTGGGCGTTCTCCGCCAGCACGTAGGCGCCCCCGAGCTGGGCGAGCGCGCGCCCCAGCGGCCAGGCGCGAGGGGCGGGCTCGTCGGCCACCGGCGAGGGCTCGCGCAGCGCCTGCCAGACGGCCCATGCCGGGCTGCGCGCGAAGGCGGCCTCGGGTGCGGCGGGTCGATCCGCCAGCGGCAGCGCATCCTGCGTGGCGTGCACGGGCGCGCTCGCGGCCACGGGCTGCCAGGGCGCCGCGGGCGGGGCCTCGATCGCGGGCGCCGCAGCGCGTGTGGGTGCCAGCGCCCCCTGCACCGCGTGCAGCACCGCCTGGTGCACCGCCTGCCCGTTGCGAAAGCGCACCTCGCTCTTCGTCGGGTGCACGTTCACGTCCACGAGCTCGGGTGCGATCTGCAGGAAGAGCACGTAGGCGGGCTGGCGGCTGCCGTGCAGCTGGTCCTCGTAGGCGCTGCGCAAGGCGTGCGAGACGAGCCGGTCGCGCACGAAGCGTCCGTTCACGTACAGGTACTGCGCGTCGGCGCGCGCACGCGCGGCCTCCGGGCGGCCGGCGCGGCCTGTCAGCGCGAGCGGTCCGGCCGGGGTGGCCAGCGGCACGCTGTCGGCCATGAAGGCCTCGCCCAGCACGTCGGCCAGGCGCTGCTCGGCCGAGCCGGCGCGCCACTGCGCCACGAGCCGGCCGTCCTGCCACACCACGAAGGCCACGTCGGGGCGCACCAGGGCATGCCGGCGTACGGCTTCCAGTGCGTGCGCCGCCTCGGTGGCCTCGGTGCGCAGGAACTTGCGCCGCGCCGGCGTGGCGAAGAAGAGCTCGCGCACCTCCACCGTCGTGCCCGTGGCGCGCGCGGCAGGCCGCAGCTCGCCGCTGCGCGCATCGAGCTGCCAGGCCTGCCCCGCCTCGGCCGTGCGGCTCGTGAGGCAGAGCTCGGCCACGCTGGCAATGGCCGCCAGCGCCTCGCCCCGAAAGCCCATCGTGGCCACGCGCTCCAGGTCGTGCAGGCTGGTGATCTTGCTCGTGGCGTGGCGGCGCAGCGCCAGCGCCAGCTCGGCCGACGGGATGCCGGCGCCGTCGTCCTCGACCGCGATCGCCCGCACGCCGCCGCCGCCCAGGCGCACCACCACCTGGCGCGCGCCGGCGTCCAGCGCGTTGTCCACCAGCTCGCGCACCACCGAGGCCGGTCGCTCCACGACCTCGCCGGCGGCGATCTGGCTCACGAGCTCGTCGGGCAGTTCGGCGATCGGCTGTCGGGAAGTGGCGGGCTGCATCCACGGCATTGTAGGAACCGTGCCCGCCCGCACCGCCGGGGCGGGCCCTCGGCACGACAGCCCATAATCCGGCGCATGGAGCTGGCCGCCTTCCTCGTGGACTTCATCCTGCACGTGGATCGCCACCTGGCCGCCTTCGTGCAGGCCTACGGAACCTGGGTGTACGCCTTGCTGTTCGCCATCGTCTTCGTCGAGACGGGGGTGGTCGTCATGCCCTTCCTGCCGGGCGACTCGCTGCTCTTCGTCGTCGGCGCGCTGTGCGGGCTGGGGCTGATGAGCCTGCCGCTGGCCATGGCGCTGCTGCTGGTGGCCGCGATCCTGGGCGACCAGACGAACTACCTGATCGGCCGGCGCGTGGGCGTGCGGGTGTGGAGCTGGGAGCAGTCGCGCCTGTTCAACCGCCGCGCCTTCGAGCAGGCAAACGCCTTCTACGAGCGCTACGGCGGCATCACGATCGTCATCGCACGCTTCATGCCCTTCATCCGCACCTTCGCGCCTTTCGTGGCCGGGGTGGCCGCGATGAACCGCACGCGGTTCACGGCCTTCAACGTCGGTGGCGCCCTCCTGTGGGTCGTGGGCCTGACGCTGGCAGGCTACTGGTTCGGCAACCTGGCCTGGGTAAAGGCCAACCTCAGCAAGATCATCTGGGCCCTGATCATCGTGCCCGGGCTGCTGGCCATGTTCGGGGCCTGGCGGGCGCGGCGGGCGGCGATGCGCGAGGCCGGCCCCGCCTAGAGCCGGCCCGCGCGGTCGGTCACGGTTCGCCGCGGAACGACTCGCTGAAGATGACGCCCTCGCTGAAGATCACGCCTTCGCTGAAGATGACGCCTTCGCTGAAGAT
>JBBAPJ010000034.1:0-13635 GCA_040400855.1 Rubrivivax sp. | reverse complement strand
TGACGCCCTCGCTGAAGATCACGCCTTCGCTGAAGATGACGCCTTCGCTGAAGATCACGCCTTCGCTGAAGATCACGCCCTCGCTGAAGATCACGCCCTCGCTGAAGATCACACCCTCGCTGAAGATCACACCCTCGCTGAAGATGACGCCCTCGCTGAAGATCACGCCTTTGGCGAGTATCTGGTTGTCGGCGAAGTGTCCGCCTTGGCTGTCGAAGCCCATGCCGCTGGTGAGCGTCACGCCCGCTCCACCATCGGCCCATGCGACGAGCGTGGACACGGGGGTGAGCAGCATCGCCGAGGCGCTGCCTGCGCGCGTGGCCAGGCTGTCGAGCACCTTCACGCCCGGGCCAATCGTCTTGACGCCCGTGGCGTGGGACTCGACCACCGAGGCCGGCACCGTGCCCGCGGGGATGCCCAGCGCCGAATTGGCCGGCCGCCACGCCACGTTGGCGCGCGTCAGGGAACGACGCACCCAGGTCAGGCGGTGGTCCCAGGCCGGCTGGTAGCGCGTGAAGAGGGCGTCGCCGCGCACCAGGTGCGAGCCGCCGACGACCGCCATGCGTGAGCTCGTCTGCGACGCGCCGGCGATGACAGCCGACTGCAGGGACGGCAGTCTCGCGCCTGCCAGCAGCATCGAGTCGCCCGGCCGGATGGTGCCGGCCTCGATGACGCGGTTCAGGTCGGTGCGCAGCGCCCTTGCCAGCGCGATCGCGCCTTGCACGTTGAGCTCGCCCGTTCCCTGCTGCAGCAGGTTGTTGCCCGGCATCGGGGTGGCCGTGTACTGGAGGATCGCCTTGACGAGCGGCGGCGTGAGGCCCGGGTTGGCCTCGAGCATCAGGGCCACCGCTCCCGCGACCACCGGCGCCGCGACCGAGGTCCCGCTCAGGGACATCAGCTCACGCGTGCTCGCCTGCGTGGCCCCTTGTGCCTGGGCCTCCACCGGCAGGCCCGGGTTGTCCAGCGCGAGCCGGTTCCAGCCCGCTGCGGCGTCCGTGATGTCCGAGCCGAGTGCCGCCACCACGCGGTTGCCCGGCGCCACGATGTCGGGCTTGAGCAGGTTGTCGACCCAGCCGTTGTAGAGGCTGCCAGGCAGTTTCGTGTAGAGGCGACCGCGCGTCGGCCCCTTCGAGCTGAAGCCCGTCACCACGTCGTCGGTGCGCTGGACCGTGCCCTTCATGTTGGCCGCGCCCACCGTGATGACCGACGGGTCGTTCCCCGGCGACATGACGCTGCCGTAGACGAGGTTGCCGTTGGCGTCCTTGCCCAGGTTGCCGGATGCCGCCACCACCGTGATGCCCACTGCGCCGGCCCCGCGCACCGCGCGCGCCAGCGGATCGACGAGGAAGGAGTCGATCGAGCTCATCCCCAGGCTCAGGTTCATCACGCGGATGTTGTAGGCGGGGTGGCGTGCGCGCAGCACGACCCATTCGATGCCGGCCAGCAGGTCGCCGAGCTCGCCGCGGCCGGTCTCGTCGAGCACCCGCACGTCATAGAGCTTGGCGCCTGGCGCCAGGCCCGCCGACTGCACGGAGCTCTGCACCGAAACGCCTGCGGCCACAGCCGCCACGTGGGTGCCGTGGCCGTAGGGGTCGGGTGTCGCAGGCGCCGCCGTTCCCCAGTTCTTGGGAGCGAGCCGGGCCGGGTGCGTCAGGTCGGTCTGGCCGGTCTTGGGGTCGGCGACGATGTCGATGGTCGACCGGGCGGCGGTCGAGTGGTCCACCCCGATGGCCCAGGCATTGCCCTGGGACCGGCGCGTTGCCACGAAGTCGACCCTTCCGGCCACCTTCGGCCCGCCGGGCAGGTCCGCCAGGCCGAGGTGCCGGAAGTCGATGCCCGAGTCCAGCACGGCAATGCCGATGCCCGCGCCCGTGAGCCCGGTGTTCTGCGTGCCGGCTTCGGCCCGCCCGGTGGTGTGACCCAGTGACTGGTAGGCCAGCTGGCTGCGGTGGGTGCCCCGATTGGGGATGATGCGCTTGACTTCCGGCCGGGCCGTGAGCGCGGCCAGGCGGCTCACGGGAAGCACGGCCGACAGGCCCTGGAAGGAATGGAAGCGATAGCGCACCGAGCCCGCAGGGCCGCCATTCGACGGCGTCTTGATCCAGTTGCGCAGCTCGGTGAGCTCGGGATCGTTGGCGCTGTGCGCCGAGATGATGAGCTTGACGAAGCGGCTGTTGCCCGCTCCGTTGACCCAGCTCATGTCGACCTTTCCCTCCTGCCCGGGGGGGTTCTCGCCACGGGCCACGAGGCGCAGTTCGGGGGAGAGCTTGATCTCCACCTCCGTGGCCGGCGCGGGTCGGTCGGATTTCTGGGCGTGGGCCAGGGGTGCCGCGGCAGCAGCGCAGGCCAAGGCGGCTGCACACACGAGCGTGCGAAGACCGTCCGACAGGGTGGCCGCTTCGCCGAGGGAGGTGTCAACGCGCTTCATGGTGGGTAGGTCCTGATCGGTCGAGGGCTCCCGGGGCCGGCCGGTTGCCGCTTCCGCGCAACCGGGCCGGCGCCCTTGAAGGGCCCGCTGGCCGATGGTCCCCGATCCCCCGTGATTCGGGGGGGAGGGGGCGCGCACGGGCCACGCGCGGGCGTGACCGAATTCACGGCCCTGGCCGCGACGTGGCTTCAGACCGTGCGCCGCCTCAACGCCGGTGCGCGCTGCGAGAAGTGCCGGCGGATCGCCTCGGCCAGGGCGTCGGCCAGCCGCGCCTGGTGCGCGGCATCCCGCAGCAGGGCCTCCTCCTGCGGGTTGGAGATGAAGGCCGTCTCCACCAGGATGCTGGGGATGTCGGGGGCCTTCAGCACGGCAAAGCCGGCTTGCTCCACCGCCGGCTTGTGCAGGCGGCCCACGCGCGCCAGCCGGCCCAGCACGGTCTGCCCGATGCCCAGGCTCTCGCGGATCTGTGCGCTTGTGCTCATGTCGAGCATCGCGGCCAGCAGTTGCGGGTCGCGCGTGGCGGCGAGGTTCAGGCCCCCCACCGCATCGGCCGCGTTCTCCCGCTCGGCCATCCAGCGCGCCGCCACGCTCGTGGCGCCGCCGGTGGAGAGCGCATACACGCTGGCGCCGCGCGCCTCACGCCGCATGAAGGCGTCGGCGTGCACCGACACCAGCAGATCCGCCTGCACGCGGCGCGCCTTGCGCACGCGCTCGTGCAGCGGCACGAAGTAGTCGCCATCACGCGTGAGCACGGCGCGCACGCCCGGCAAGGCATCGAGCCGCTGCTTGAGCAGCCGCGAGACGGCCAGCGTCACATCCTTCTCGCGCAGGCCCGTGGGGCCGATCGCCCCGGGATCCTCGCCGCCGTGGCCGGCATCCACCGCCACCACCACGAGGCTCCTGAGCTGCTCCAGGAAGTCGCCCAGCGCATCCGGCCCCGAGGCGGCCGGCGCAGGGCCGGCCGATGCCTGCGCACCCGGCGGGCTCGCCGCGCGCGCGGCCTCCCGCTCGCGCAGCAGGGCCATCAAGGGGTCGGGCGCCTCGGCGGGGTAGAGGTCGAAGACGAGCCGGTGCTGGTAAGGCGCCACGGGCGCGAGGCTGAACTGCTGCGGCCGCACCGGCTGCTTGAGCTGCAGGATCACGCGCGTGGAGCCAGGCGTGGCCGGCAGCAGTCGCACGCCGGCCAGATGGGGGTCATCGGCGCGGACCTTGCCCACGAGTTCCTGCAGCCCGGGCTCGAGCGCCAGGCCCTCGACCTCGATCACCAGGCGCGGCACCGGCCCGGATTCGAGCACGTGCCGCGCCACCAGGGGTCCGTCGGATTCGAGCGTCAGGCGCGTGTAGTCGGCTGCGGGCCACAGGCGCACGGCCACGAGCGCCGCAGCGTGGGCAGGAGCCGCGCCACCGAGGGTCAGCAGCACCCAGCCGCCGCCTTGCAAGGCGGCGCGCAGCACCTCCCGGCGAGCCAGCTGTCCGGGCTCGGGCGTCGGGGCGGGGCGGGCCGGACGGGCGTCAGGCGTCACCGGACGCCTCCTGCGCCGGGCCGGCCTCCAGCGCCTGCAGCAGCTCCAGCCCGCGCGCCGTGAGGGCGTCGGCCTGCACCTGGCGTGCCTCGTCCAGGCCGGCAGGCTCGATGCGCAGCCGCAGGTCGGGCGTGGGCAGGAAGTCCTGCACCTTCCCGGGCCACTCGGCGAGCTTCAGGCCGGGCTGGGCGAAGACGTCGCGCAGGCCCGCGTCGTCCCACTCGCGCGGGTCGGCGAAGCGGTAGAAGTCCAGGTGCGCGATCGACAGTTCGCCCGCCTCATGCGGCTCGAGCACGGCGTAGGTGGGGCTCTTGATGCGTCCGCCCACGCCAAGGGCGCGCAGCAGGTGGCGCACGAAGGTGGTCTTGCCCGCGCCCAGCGGACCGTCGAGCGCGATGAAGGCCTCATGCAGGGCCGGGCTGCGGGCCAGCCGGGCAGCGCAGGCGGCACAGCCGGCCTCGTCGGGCCACGTGAACTGCCGCGTTCCTAGAATCCCTGCCATGACCGCACCCCGCGCCCCGGACGGGCCGCAGCTCGTCGCGCAGCTGCGGCAGTGGGCTGCCGAGCTCGGATTCTCACAGATCGGGGTCGCGGGCATCGACCTGTCCTCGGCCGAACCCGGCCTGCGGGCCTGGCTCGAGGCCGGCTTCCACGGCTCGATGCAGTGGATGGACGCCCGCGGGATGCTGCGCGCCCGCCCGGCCGAGCTCCTGCCCGGCACGGTGAGCGTGGTCACCGTGCGCATGGACTACCTGCCGCGCGACACCTCAGACCGCTGGGTCGAGCACGAGCGCGCACGGCTGGGCGATCCCACGCAGGCCGTGGTGTCCGTCTACGCGCGAGGCCGCGATTACCACAAGGTGCTGCGCAGCCGCCTGGCGCGCCTCGGGCAGCGGCTGGAGCAGGCCGTGGGTCCGCTGGGTCACCGCGCATTCGTCGATTCGGCACCGGTGCTCGAGGTCGAGCTCGCGGCGCGCAGCGGCCTGGGCTGGCGGGGCAAGCACACCTTGGCGCTGCACCGCGAGGCGGGCTCGATGTTCTTCCTGGGCGAACTCTTCGTCGACCTGGCGCTGCCGCCCACACAGCCGGTGTCGGCGCACTGCGGCAGCTGCAACGCCTGCCTCGATGCCTGCCCGACCCGGGCGATCGTTGCGCCCTACCGGCTCGATGCGCGGCGCTGCATCTCCTACCTCACGATCGAGCACGACGGGCCGATCGATCCTGCGCTGCGGCCCGCCATGGGCAACCGCATCTACGGCTGCGACGACTGCCAGCTCGCCTGCCCCTGGAACCGCCACGCGCAGCGCTCGCCGCTGGCGGACTTCGAGGTGCGCGAGGGGATGGCCGGTGCGACTTTGCTGGAGCTGTGGAGCTGGGACGAAGCGGCCTTCACGCAGCGCACCTCCGGAAGCGCCATCGCGCGCATCGGCTACCGGCGCTGGCGTCGCAACCTGGCCGTCGCGCTGGGCAATGCGGCGCGCGCCGAGCCCGGTGCGCGGCCGGCGATCGTGCAGGCCCTGCGCCAGGCCCGGCCACGGGCCGACGAGCTGGTGCGCGAGCACGTGGACTGGGCGTTGGCGCAGGCCGGGGCGACCGCCCCGGGCTGACAGGCCTGCTGCGCCTCAACCGGCTGCCCGCAGCGCCCCCAGCGCTGCCAGCGCCACGGGCAGGCTCACCATCCCGAGGAGGGTGGACACGGTCACGAGCCCCGCCACGAAGCCGCCGGCGCCGCCCATCCGCACCGCCAGCACATAGGCGCTCGAGGCCGTGGGCAGGGCGGCAAAGGCCACGACGACGGCAGCCTGGATCTTCGGCAGCCCCAGCGCCAGCACCGAGGCCACGGCCACCGCAGGCAGCGCGAGGTGGCGGATCGCCAGCAGCGCGCCAGCCAGCCTGGGTGCCTCCCGCAGGGCCCCCATCTGCAGCCCGGCGCCCACGGCCATCAGGCCCAGCGGCAGCGCCGCCGCGCCGATGCGCGAGAGTGTCGTGCCTGCCAGCTCGGGCAGCCGCCACCCCAGCAGGTTGAAGACGAGCCCCGAGACGGTGGCGATGATCAGCGGGTTGCGCGCCAGTTCGCGCAGGTAGCCCTGGCCGCCCTGGCGCGCCAGCGGCCACACGGCCGCGACGTTGCAGGCCGGCACGCACACCGACACGATCACCGCCATCCACGCCACCCCGGCCGCCCCCCCGAGCCGGTCTGCCAGCGCCAGCGCCACGTAGGAGTTGAAGCGGAAGGCAACCTGCGCGCCGGAGGCGTGGAGGCGAGCGTCCACGCCCGGAGCCAGGCGCACCGCATAGGCGAGCACCACCCCCGCGGCCGTCACGGTCAGCGCAGCCACGGCCACAGGCAGTGCAGCGCCCAGGTCCAGCGGGTTGCGCACGATCGAGCCGAACAGCAGCGCCGGGAACAGCACCACGTAGACCAGGCGCTCCACCGCGGCCCACAGCGGCCGGTCCAGCGGGGTGAAGCGGCACAGCACGAAGCCGATGGCGATCAGCAGGAAGTCGGGCAGGAGCAGCAAGGCGTCGGCCATGCGCGCAGTATGGCCCGAGCCTGCGTGCGGCCTTGCAGCCCCGCGTGCCGCGGGGTGAGCGGGCTCGGTGGCACACTTCCACCCCGATTGCGACCGATTCCCGTCGCTTCCATCCGGAGTCAGCCACCATGAAGCTCGTCAAGCTCCTCACCGGCATCCTCGGCGCCGCGGCCGTCGTGGCCGCCCCGATGACTGCCTGGGCCCAGGCCTACCCGAACAAGCCGGTGCGACTCGTCGTGCCGTTTGCGCCCGGCGGCACCACCGACATCATCGCCCGCGTGATCGCCGAGAAGGTGGGTGGGCCCTTCGGCCAGCCGATGGTGGTGGAGAACCGGGCCGGCGGCGGCGGCTCGATCGGCGCGCTGGAGGTGATCAAGGCTGCGGCGGATGGCTACGTGCTGGGCATGGCCACCGTCTCGACCACCGCGGCCAACCCGGCCATCAACAAGCGCATCGGCTACGACCCGACGGTGGATTTCTCTCCCATCATCAACATCGCCGCCACGCCCAACGTCATCGCCGTGCACCCGAGCTTTCCGGCGCGCGACTACAAGGGCTTCGTGGCGGAGCTGAAGAAGAACCCGGGCAAGTACAGCTATGCGAGCTCGGGCACGGGCGGCATCGGCCACCTGCAGATGGAGCTCTTCAAGAGCCTGGCTGGCGTATTCATGACGCACATCCCCTACCGTGGCGCGGGCCCCGCCCTCAACGACACGGTGGCCGGCCAGGTGCCCGTCATCTTCGACAACCTGCCGTCTGCGCTGCCCTTCATCCGCGACGGCCGTCTCATCCCGATCGTCGTGGCCGCCCCGCAGCGCCTGTCGGTGCTGCCCGCAGGCGTGCCCACCTTCAAGGAAGTGGGCCTGGAGCCCGTCAACCGCATGGCCTACTACGGCATCCACGGCCCCAAGGGCCTGCCCAAGGACGTGTTGGACAAGGTCGCCGCCGCGGTCAAGCGCACCGCCGAGATGCCCGACGTGAAGAAGCGCATCGAAGACACCGGTTCGCTCCTGATCCTGAACACCCCCGAGCAGTTCGCGCAGCAGATCCGCGCCGAGTTCGACGTCTACAAGGACGTCGTGGCCAAGCAGAAGCTCACGCTGGACTGACCGCCCGGCCTTGGCCGACGGCACCGCGACGATCGACCGTTTCCTCGACGCGCTGTGGGTCGAGGACGGCCTGGGGCCGCTGACCCTGGCGGCCTACCGGCGCGACCTGAAGCTGTACGCGCAGTGGCTGGATGCACGCTCGGGCCGTGCGATCGAGGCCAGCCGCGAGTCCGACCTCCTGGGCTACATCGCCGAGCGCCATGCGGCCACCCGTGCCAGCACGGCGCGTCGGCGGCTGAGCGTCTTCAGGCGCTTCTTCCGCTGGGCGCTGCGCGAGCACCTGTGCGCGCTGGACCCCACGCTCAAGCTCCAGGCCGCCAAGGCGCCGCTGCGCGTGCCGCGCACCCTCAGCGAGGCGCAGGTGGAGGCGCTGCTGGGCGCTGCGGATACCGACACGCCCCTGGGCCTGCGGGACCGCGCGATGCTCGAGTTGATGTACGCCAGCGGCCTGCGCGTGACCGAGCTCGTCACCCTCAAGACCGTGTACCTGGACCTGGACGCCGGCGCGCTGCGCGTGACGGGCAAGGGTGCGCGGGAGCGCCTCGTGCCCTTCGGCGCCGAAGCGCACGCGTGGCTGCGGCGCTACCTGGCCGAGGCCCGCTCGGCGATCCTCAAGGGCCAGGTGAGCGATGCGCTCTTCGTCACCGCACGCGGCGGGCCCATGACACGCCAGATGTTCTGGAACCTGATCAAGCGCCACGCCCGGCAGGCCGGCATCGCGGTGGCGCTGTCGCCCCACACGCTGCGCCACGCCTTCGCCACGCACCTGCTGAACCACGGAGCCGACCTGCGCGCGGTGCAGATGCTGCTCGGCCACGCCGACATCTCCACCACCACGATCTACACCCACGTGGCGCGCGAGCGGCTGCGCCAGCTGCACGCGCAGCACCACCCGCGGGGCTGACCGGCAGGGCGGGCGCTCAATCGGACGGCAGGGCCTGCAGTTCCTCGGCAGAGAAGCCCGCTCGCGCGCGCGCCTCGAGGTTGAAGGGGCCCTTGAGCCGGGGCGCGCCGTGGCGCTGCGCCAGCACTTCGTAGTGCGCCAGCGGGTCCAGCCCGCGTTGGGCGCAGGCATGGCGGTACCAGCGGTTGCCGATGGCCACGTGCCCGACCTCGTCGCGCAGGATCACGTCCAGGATCGCCACGGCCCGGTCATCGCCCGCGCGGGCGAGCCGGGCCTGCATCGGCGGGGTGGCATCCAGGCCCCGTGCCTCGAGCGTGCGGGGCACCAGTGCCATGCGCGCGACCAGGTCGTCGGCCGTGCGCCGGGCCATCGTCCACAGCCCGTCGTGGGCCGGGAAGTCGCCGTAGGCGTGGCCGAGCGTGGCCAGGTGCGCCTGCAGCAGGCTGAAGTGGTGCGCCTCCTCGGCCGCCACGCGCAGCCAGTCGAGGTAGAAGGCCGGCGGCAGGCCACCGAAGCGCCAGGCGGCATCCAGCGCCAGGTCGATGGCGTTGAACTCGATGTGGGCCACCGCGTGCAGCAGCGCGCTGCGCCCCTCCACGGTGAAGGGGCTGCGCCGAGGCACCCGGGCGGGGTCCACCAGGACCGGGCGTGCCGGACGGCCGGGCAGGTGTGCGGGCGGCTCGAGCAGGGCACGGGGGTCGGCGGCGGCCCCTGCCTGTGCAGCCGCCCAGGCCGCCTGCGCAGCCTGCACCTTGGCAGCCGGCTCGGACTGTGCGAGCGCGTGCAGGGCGAGGGCGCGCAATTCCATTCCTACAATTATCGGTTCGGCTCGCGTCGCGGGCTGCAGCTGCGAAGGACGCGCGATGGCGCTGTATGCACTCGATGACCTCACCCCCCAGGTCGACCCCACGGCCTGGGTCGCAGACGAGGCGTGCGTCATCGGCCAGGTCACCATCGGCCCGCAGGCGGGCATCTGGTACGGGGCCGTGGTGCGGGGCGACAGCGCTGCGATCCACATCGGCGCGCGCAGCAACGTGCAGGACAACAGCGTGCTGCACGTGGACATGAACGTGCCCCTGGTCATCGGCGAGGACGTGACGGTGGGGCACCAGGTGGTGCTGCATGGCTGCACCATCGGCGACGGCTCGCTCATCGGCATCCAGGCCGTGGTGCTCAACCGCGCGCGCATCGGCCGCAACTGCCTGGTGGCAGCCGGCGCGCTCGTCACCGAGGGCAAGGAGTTCCCCGACGGCAGCCTGATCATGGGCTCGCCCGCCCAGGTGGTGCGCGAGCTTTCGCCCGAGGCGCTGGAGCGGCTGCGCTTCAGCTCCGCCTTCTACGTGCGCAACGCGCAGCGCCACCGCGCCGGCCTGCGCCGGATCGGCTGACAGGCATGCTGCACAAGTTCCTGTTCGAGGGCCTGCCCGTGCGGGGCATGCTCGTGCAGCTGGGCGAGAGCTGGCGCGAGGTGCTGCGCCGGCGCGAGCCCGCGCACGGTGGCTCGGGTGCCCTGCCTGCGCCGCTGCGCGCGCTGCTGGGCGAGATGACGGCCGCCTGCGTGCTGATGCAGGCCAACATCAAGTTCAACGGCTCGCTCATCCTGCAGATGCAGGGCGACGGCCCGGTGCGCCTGGCGGTGGCCGAGGCGCGGCCGGACCTGAGCTTTCGCACCACGGCCACGGTGCGCGGCGAGGTGCAGGACAGCGACGGCCTGCAGGCGATGCTCAACGTCCAGGGCAAGGGGCGCTGCGCCATCACGCTCGACCCGCTGGACCGCCGCCCCGGCCAGCAGCCCTACCAGGGGATCGTGCCGCTGCATGGCGACCGGCGCGAGCCGCTGCACGCCCTGGCCCAGGTGCTGGAGCACTACATGCTGCAGTCCGAGCAGCTCGACACGCGCCTGGTGCTCGCGGCGAACGACGAGGTTGCGGCGGGCCTGCTCATCCAGCGCCTGCCCGTGCAGGGCGAGGGCAACCTCGAGGGCACGCAGCGCCGCCGCGAGGACGACATCGGCCTGGACGAGGACTTCAACCGCATCGCCCATCTCACGGCCACGCTCACGCGCGAGGAGCTCCTCACGCTGGATGCCGAGACCCTGCTGCGGCGCCTGTTCTGGGAGGAGCGCGTGCAGCGCTTCGAGCCGCTGGCCCCGCGCTTTGCCTGCACCTGCTCGCGCCTGCGCGTGGGCGGCATGCTGCGCGGCCTGGGCCGCCAGGAGGTGGACTCGATCCTTGCCGAGCGCGGGCAGGCGGAGGTGGGTTGCGAGTTCTGCGGCCAGCACTACCGCTTCGATGCGGTGGATGTGGGCGAGCTCTTCACCCCGGCGGCAGACCAGCCGCCGGGCTCGTCGCTGGTCAACTGAGGCACAGCAGCGGCTGCACGGCGGCCCACGCGGCCTGCAGCCGGGCCGGCCCCCTGCCCGCCACGCGCACCCAGGGCAGGGCATGCGCCTGCAGCAGGGCCTGCAGGGCCTCGTCCACCGGTGCCTGCACATGCGCGCCGTCGCGCTGCAGGCCGTCGGCCACCCAGGGCAGGTCGGGTGCCGTGACCAGCGTGAGCGACACCCGCGCGTGGGCTTGCACCGCCCAGGCCTCGAGCGAGTGGTCGCCAAAGACGATGCGGCTGTAGACGGCCGTCATCAGGGCCGTCGTGTCGCACACGACGAACGCGTTCGACTTTGCGGCTTGCTCGATGCGTGCATGCTGGGCCTGGGCGATGGCCAGCTGCTCGTCGGCACGTGGCGTGCGGCCGGCGGCTTCGCACCAGTCCCTCAGCGCCTCGGGCACCCAGGTGGCGGATCGACCGGTCTCCTGCGCCAGCCGATCGGCCAGCGCGCGGGCCAGGGTCGTCTTGCCCGTGCTCTCGGCCCCGAGCAGCGCCACGACGCGGGCCGGCGGCCGCTCCATCAGGCGTGCCGCCTTGCAAGGCGGCTCCAGCCGTACCAGCCCCATGCGGACAGGGCGGCAAAGACCGCGTAGAGCAGCGCCGTGGGCCACAGCCCCGCA
The DNA here is from genome assembly GCA_040400855.1 of Rubrivivax sp. Taxonomy (GTDB): domain Bacteria; phylum Pseudomonadota; class Gammaproteobacteria; order Burkholderiales; family Burkholderiaceae_C; genus Rubrivivax. The sequence continues at coordinate 2,132 of JBBAPJ010000034.1, read as the reverse complement.
CGCACGAAGAGCACCACGCTCAGCGCATTCACCGCCAGCCACACGGGCCAGTTCTCGGTGCGCTTGCGCGCCAGCAGCAGCTGCCCGGCCACGGCACCCACGGTGGTCAGCGCGTCGAGCGCGGGGGCGGCGCTGTCGGTGCCGGCGGCGAGGATCCCGCCCAGCGCAGGCCAGGCTGCGAGCGTGGCGGCCAAGGCGGCCAGCCGCTGGCGCGGGCGCATCCACCCCACCCGAAGCGGACGGCCGGCGACGTCCGTCGCACGCAGCCACTGCCACCAGCCCCAGGCGGACACCCCGATGAACAGCAGCTGCAACGCCGCCTGTCCGTAGAGCCGGCCCTGCCAGAACACCAGGGCGTAGAGCACGGAACTGGCGATCGCCAGCGGCCAGCCTGCCGGATGCACGCGCAGGTTGAAGCCCACCATGGCCAGCCCCAGCAGGCTCGCCACCGTCTCCAGCCACGACACGGGCATGCCCCACAGCGTGAAGGCGCTGGCCTGCAGGGCCGAACCCCACGCGGATGCCAGGCTGATGAAGGCTTCGGCGCCCACGACGGTGCAGGGGCGCGGGCGCGGCGCTTCAGCGACGCGGCGTGAGCTGGACGAGCACCTCGTCGGGCCGCAGCATGCCCAGCTCGTTGCGCGCCTTCTCCTCGACCATCTCCAGGCCTTCCTTGAGGTCGGCCACCTCGGCAGTGACGGCGCGGTTGCGGCTGCGCAGGGCCTCGTTGCGGGCCTGCTGCGACTCGAGCTGGCGCTTCAGGCTCCACACGTGGGGCAGGCTGCCCTTGCCGAGCCACAGGCTGCCCTGCACGGCTGCCAGCAGCACGAGCAGGGCAAGCGTGGCCCAGCGCATCGACATCGCCCCTCAGGCCCCCCGACGCAGGTTGTAGAAGGCCGCGCGGCCCGGGTAGCTGGCCACGTCGCCGAGGTCTTCCTCGATGCGCAGCAACTGGTTGTACTTGGCCATGCGGTCGCTGCGGCTCATCGAGCCGGTCTTGATCTGGCCGGCACTGGTGCCCACCGCGATGTCGGCGATCGTGGAGTCCTCGGTCTCGCCGGAGCGGTGGCTGATGACGGCGGTGTAGCCCGCGCGCTTGGCCATCTCGATGGCCGCGAAGGTCTCGGTGAGGGTGCCGATCTGGTTGATCTTGATGAGGATCGAGTTGGCGATGCCGCGCTCGATGCCCTCCTTCAGGATCTTCGTGTTCGTCACGAAGAGGTCGTCGCCCACCAGCTGCACCTTGCTCCCCAGGCGCTCGGTGAGCAGCTTCCAGCCATCCCAGTCGCCCTCGTGCATGCCATCCTCGATGCTGACGATGGGGTACTTGTCGCACCAGGTGGCCAGGATGTCGGTCCAGGCCGCGGCCTCGAGCTGCAGGCCCTCGCCTTCCAGGTGGTAGCGGCCGTCGCGGTAGAACTCGCTGGCCGCGCAGTCCAGCGCGATGGCGATCTGCTCGCCGGCCGTGTAGCCGGCCTTGTCGATGGCCTCCAGGATGAGCTGGATGGCCGCCTCGTGGCTGGCCACGCTGGGTGCGAAGCCGCCTTCATCGCCCACCGCCGTGCTCATGCCGCGCTCGTCGATGATCTTCTTGAGCGCGTGGAAGGTCTCCGCGCCGTAGCGCACCGCCTCGCGAAAGCTCGGCGCGCCCACCGGGACGATCATGAGCTCCTGCAGGTCGAGGTTGTTGTTCGCGTGCGCACCGCCGTTGATGACGTTCATCATCGGCACGGGCAGCAGCATGCCGCCCATGCCGCCGAAGTAGCGGTACAGCGGCAGGCCCGACTCCTCGGCGGCCGCGCGCGCCACCGCCATGCTCACGGCCAGCATCGCGTTGGCGCCCAGCCGGCTCTTGTTGTCGGTGCCATCCAGGTTGATGAGGGTGCGGTCCAGGAAGGCCTGCTCGCTCGCATCGAGCCCCAGCACCGCCTCCGAGATCTCGGCATTGACGTGCTCGACCGCGCGCAGCACGCCCTTGCCGAGGTAGCGCGAGGTGTCGCCGTCGCGCAGCTCGATGGCCTCGCGGCTGCCCGTGGAGGCGCCGGAGGGCACGGCAGCGCGCCCCATGGTGCCGGACTCCAGCAGCACGTCGCACTCGACGGTGGGGTTGCCTCGGCTGTCGAGGATCTCGC
>JBBAPJ010000033.1:23558-24661 GCA_040400855.1 Rubrivivax sp. | reverse complement strand
GCCGTCTCCAAGGGGCTGCTCGAGGAGTTCGGGCCCGAGCGCGTGGTGGACACGCCCCTGGCCGAGGCCGCAATCACGGGCCTGGCCATCGGCGCGGCGATGGCGGGGCTGCGGCCGATCCTGGAGATCATGACCTGCAACTTCAGCCTGCTCGCCCTGGACCAGATCGTCAACAACGCGGCCACGATCCCGCACATGTCGGGCGGCCAGTTCCAGGTGCCGCTCGTGATCCGCATGGCCACCGGCGGCGGACGCCAGCTCGCCGCCCAGCACTCGCACAGCCTGGAGGGCTGGTATGCGCACATACCGGGGCTGAAGATCCTCGCGCCCGCCACCGTCGAGGATGCGCGCCACATGCTGGGTGCGGCGCTGCGCGACCCCAACCCGGTGCTGATCTTCGAGCACATCCTGCTGTATGCGAGCGAGGACGTTCCCGACCCCGCCTGCGCGGCCGTGGACATCGCGCACGCCCGCATCCGCCGCCCGGGCCGCGATCTCACCCTCGTGACCTACGGTAACGGCCTGCCCAAGTGCCTGGCCGCGGCCGACGAGCTCGCGCGCCAGGGCCTGCAGGCCGAGGTGCTGGACCTGCGCGTGCTGCGTCCGCTGGACGAGGCGGCGATCGTGGAGTCGGTCTCGCGCACGCGGCGCTGCGTGGTCGTCGACGAGGGCTGGCGCAGCGGGTCGCTGTCCGCCGAAGTGGCTGCACGGCTGGCCGATGCGGCCTTCTTCGAGCTCGACGCGCCGATCCGCCGCGTGTGCGGGCGCGAGGTGCCGATTCCCTATCCCGCGCACCTGGAGGCGGCGGCGCTGCCGCAGGTGGAGCAGATCGTGGCCGAGGCCAGCGCCCTCGTGCGCCGCACTTGAGGGGCGTGGCGGGCGCAGGCGATGGCTGAATTCCTGATGCCCGCGCTGGGCGCGGACATGACCACCGGTGAGCTCGTGCAGTGGCACGTGAAGCCCGGCGACACCGTGCGCCGTGGCGAGGTGGTGGCCGTGGTGGAGACGCACAAGGGCGCGATCGACGTGGAGATCTTCCTGGACGGCGTGATCGACGAGCTTGCGCCGCTGCACGTGCCGCTGCCCGTGGGGGCGCGGCTGGC
>JBBAPJ010000033.1:17322-23458 GCA_040400855.1 Rubrivivax sp. | reverse complement strand
CGCATGCTGCTGGCCACACTGCTGATCAAGGCCGTGGCGCGCGCCGCATCCGAGGTTCCAGGGCTCAATGGCCATCACGTGGACGGCGCGTTCCGGCCTGCAGCCTCGGTGCATGTGGGTGTGGCGATCTGGTTGCGCGGCGGCGGGCTTGTTGCCCCGGCCCTGCACGACGCGCAGGACCAGCCGCTCTCGGGCCTGATGTCCGCGCTGGCCGACCTCGTGCAGCGCGCGCGCACCGGCGGGCTGCGCAGCTCGGAGCTCACCGACCCCACCGTCACCGTCACGGCGCTGGGCGAGGAGGGGGCGGCCTCCGTCTTCGGTGTCATCCACCCGCCGCAGGTGGCGCTGGTGGGGTTCGGGCGCGTGCGCGAGCGCGCCTGGGTCGAGTCGGGACAGGTGGTGCCGATGCCGGTGGCCGAGGTGAGCCTGGCGGCTGACCATCGCGTCAGCGACGGGCGTGTGGGCTCCGCCTTCCTGGCTGCACTGGCCGCGCAGCTGCAGCAGCCTCAGGCGCTCTGACATGACGTGCAAGGGAGGCGGATATGGCGGTGCCGATGCAGCGTGAGGCCGTTCGAGCAGGGGTGCTGGAGGCGATCCGCGAGGTGGCGCCCGAGGTCGATCCGGCCGGGCTGGCCGACGACCGGCCGCTGCGGCGCCAGGTCGAGCTCGACTCGATGGACTGGCTGCGCGTGATCGTGGGTTGGCACCAGCGCTTCGGGGTCGACATCCCGGAGGCGGACTACGCGCGGCTGCACTGCGTCGCAGCCGTCGTCGACTACCTGGTGGCGCGGCTCGAGCCGGCACGCGCGTGACACCCGCCAGGCCGCTGCCTGCGCGCGGCGGCGCCCGGTGCCGCCCCTCCGCTACAGTGCCTGCGCAATGAACGCCGGGTCAACCGACCCGAGACCCCCGATACCCCCAGGAGACCCCATGCACACCTCGATGTCCACCGTCGCGCTCGGCACCTGCACGCTGATGCTGCGCAACCTCTCCCACATCCTGGCCAAGGGCGAGGCGAGCGCGGCTGCGCGCAAGATCGACCCGCTCGTGCTCACCGCCGACCGCCTGGCGCCGGACATGTTTCCGCTGCGCCGCCAGGTGCAGATCGCCTGCGATGCGGCCAAGAACGGGCTTGCGCGACTGTCCGGCATCGAGGCACCGAAGTTCGAGGACACCGAGCAGAGCTTCGCGGAGCTGCGCGCGCGCATCGACAAGACGCTTGCCTTCATCGCCACCGTTCCCGCCGACCGGCTCGATGGCACGGAAGACAAGGACGTGACCTTCCCGGCCGGACCGGACCGCACGCGCACGATGAAGGGCTTCGCCTACCTCACGCAGTGGATGCTGCCCAACGTGTACTTCCACGTCACGACCGCCTATGCCATCCTGCGCAAGGACGGCGTGGATGTGGGCAAGCTCGACTACCTGCTCGGCGACCAGCCCAGGAGCTAGTGTCCCGGGCCCCGGCGGCGCGTGCGCGCCCGGTTCGAGCCCGACGCGCGTGCCGCCTCAGCCCACGTGCTGCGCGAAGAAAGCGAGCGTGCGTTCGCGCGCCAGGCGGGCCGCCTGGGCGTCGTAGGAGCCGCGGTGGTCGCAGTTGAAGCCGTGGTCGGCGGCGTACACGTGCACCTGCACGCCGTGCGCCGCCTGGGCCGCCTCGAAGGCGCGCACGCTGTCCATCGGGATCCAGTGGTCGCGCTCGCCGAAGTGCGCGAGCACCGGGCAGCGCGGCGTGCGCCCAGCCTCGGCCGGGCTCGTCACGCCGCCACCGTAGTAGGGCGCAGCCGCCGCCACGCCGTCGACCAGGCAGGCAGTGCGCCAGGCGAGGAGCCCCCCCCAGCAGTAGCCCACGACGCCCACCTTCGCGCTGCTGGCGCGCGCGGCGTGCTGCACCGCCGCCTGGATGTCGGCCAGCACGCCCGGTGCGGGCAGCGCCTCCACCGCGGCCTTCAGCGCGATGCCGGCCTGCATGTCGGCGGCCTCGTAGCCTAGCTCCACCCCCGCCTGCACGCGGTGGAAGGTGGCAGGCGCCACGGCCAGGTAGCCGGCTGCGGCGTAGCCGTCGGCGACCTCGCGGATGTGGCGGTTCACGCCGAAGATTTCCTGGAGCACGACGACGGCGCCGCGGGGCTTGCCCGGCGGCTCGGCCACGTAGGCGGGAAAGGCGTGGCCGTCGGCGGCGGTGAGGGTGATGAATGGGCCCATCGGGGGCTCCTGCGGTGAAGTCGGGGTGGGGGCGTCTCGCCTGGGCGTGTTCAGCCCAGCGGCACCTGGCGCGCATCGGCGCCTTCCATGCGAAAGCGCGCGTTGAAGGCCACGGTGATGCGCAGCGTGTCTCCGTCGTAGGGCAGCACGTGGTGCAGCAGCCAGGAGGGGAAGAGGACGAGCTCGCCAGGCTCCAGCCTCAGGTTCAGCGGACCCATCCCGTAGGGCGGGCGCAGGTTGGCGATGGCCATGTCCATGTACATCGCCGAAGGCGAGTGCGGGTTGATGAAGGTGAGCCGCCCGCTCATGCTCTGCGGGTCGTCCCCGTCGTGGCGCACGCAGTAGACGCCCGACCACGAATGCAGCGCGTGGTTGTGCACGCCGAAGTAGCCTCCGCGGCGCGTGAGGTGGTACCAGGACTCGGTGGCCATGTGCAGCCGCTTGAGCTGCTCCACGCCGTAGCCGTTGAGCTCGCCGATCGCGCCGTACAGGGCCGGGATGCAGAAGTCGCGCAGGCGGCGCACGCAATCGTGCGGCCAGTCGAAGAGCCGGAAGTTGCTCTCGAAGAGGGTCTCGTTGCGATCGACGAAGGGGCTCGGGTTGCTGTACTTCTTGCCCTCGGCGGCGCGCTCGACGAAGAGGGCCTCGAGCTCGGCGTTGAGCCCTGTGCAGTCCTCCATCTTGTGGAAGACCATCGGGACCGCAAAGATGGTGTTGATCTCGGCCATGCAGCGCTCCGGGCTGGCTGTCGCACGCGCCGATGGTAGCTTGGCTACGATCGGGGGTGTACCCGGTACGGGGTGGAGCAAGGGCGATGAACCGAGAGATGTCGGAAGTGCTGGTGCGTACGGGGGCGGGCACGCCCATGGGGCAGCTGATGCGGCGCTACTGGGTGCCCGTGCTGCTGTCCAGCGAGATCGCCGAGCCCGATGGCCCGCAGGTGCGGGTGCAGATCATGGGCGAGAAGCTGCTGGCCTTTCGTGACAGCGAAGGCCGCCCGGGCCTGATCTCGGAGTTCTGCTCGCACCGGGGCGTGTCGCTCTTCTTCGGCCGCAACGAGGAAGGCGGCATCCGCTGCGCCTACCACGGGCTGAAGTTCAACCGGCTGGGCGAATGCGTGGAGGTACCTTCCGCGCCGCATGCCTGCAAGCACATGGGAATCACGGGCTACCCGTGCATCGAGCGCGCGGGCATCGTCTGGGCCTACATGGGGCCGGTGGGCCAGGAGCCGGCGCCTCCCGACGTGGAGTGGTGCACCCTGCCCGCGAGCCACGTCTTCGTCTCCAAGCGGCTGCAGCAGTGCAACTACCTGCAGGCGATGGAAGGCGGCATCGACACCGCGCACGTGTCCTACGTGCACCGCTTCGAGGTCGACAACGACCCGATGCACCGCGGCACGAAGGCCCTCGAGTACATCAAGGCCGACGGCAACGTGATCTTCGAGATCGAGAAGACCGACTTCGGCCTGACGCTCTACGGCCGGCGCAACGCCGACGCGCAGCACCATTACTGGCGCATCACGCAGTGGCTCTTCCCCTGGTACACGCTGATCCCGCCCTTTGGTGAGCACGCGCTCGGCGGCCACGTGTGGGTGCCCATCGACGACGAAAACTGCTGGGCCTGGAGCATCAACTTCCGCCCGGAGCGCCCGCTCACCGAGCAGGAACGTGCCGACATGGCCGCGGGCCTGGGCATCCACTGCGAGTACGAGCCGGGCAGCTGGCGGCCCAAGGCCAACCGGGACAACGACTACCTCATCGACCGGGTGGCCCAGAAGGAGAAGCGCGCCTACTCGGGCGTGTTCGGCTTCTCCGCGCAGGATGCCTCGCTGCAGGAGAGCATGGGGCCGATCCAGGATCACGAAAACGAGAAGCTGCTGCCCACCGACCGCGCGATCTCGATGGCCCGGCGCATGCTGCACGACAGCGCGCTGGCGGTGTCCCGAGGCGAGCAGCCGCCGCCCGCGCTGGATGCGGCCTGCCAGCGCGTACGCGCTGCGGGCGTGCTGCTGCCCAAGACCGACAAGCCGCAGGAGTGGGCGCGCGAGCACCTCTTCGATGGCCGCGACCAGCCCGTGTTCTCGATCTGAGCCCCGGGGCGCTTGCGTCCCGCCTGACCCTTCATCCTCACACATCCCCCCAGGAGACCCTGATGTCCTTCACCCGCTGCCTCCTCCCCACCCGCCGCGCCCTGCTGGCGGCCTGTGCCGCCCTGGCGGCTGGCGCACCGCACCTGGCCGGCGCCCAGGAGTGGGCCCCCACCAAGCCCGTGCGCATCGTCGTGCCCATCGTGGGAAGCACCAACGACGTGCTTGCACGGCTCGTGGCGCCGGAGCTGCAGAAGGTCTTCGGGCAGCCCTTCATCGTCGAGAACAAGGGCGGGGCCGGGGGCACGATCGCCGCGGCTGAGGTCGCCAAGGCACCCGGCGACGGGCACACGCTCATGATCGGCTTCAACGGGCCGCTGGCGATCAACCCGACGCTGTACCCGAAGATCGCCTACGACCCCATGAAGGACTTCGCGCCCATCACGCTGATGGTCACGGCCTCGCAGTACCTGGTGGTGCACCCGAGCGTGCCGGCGAGGAACGTGGCCGAACTCGTGGCGCTGGCCAAGGCGCGGCCCCTGTCCTACGCCTCGGTGTCGGTGGGCAGCGCCTCGCACCTGACCATGGAGATGCTCAAGAGTGCGGCCAAGGTCGACATCACGCACGTGCCCTACAAGGGCGCGGGGCCCGCGGTGGCCGACCTCGTGGGCGGGCAGGTGCAGGCCGCCTTCTTCGTGCCGGGCAACGTGCAGCAGTTCGCCAAGGAGGGCAAGCTGCGCCTGATCGCCTCCAGCGGCGCCAAGCGCTTTGCCTCCACGCCCGACGTGCCCACGATGATCGAGCAGGGCTACCCGGGCTTCGTGGCGGTGTCGTGGATCGGCTTCGTCGCCCCCGGGGGCACGCCCAAGCCCATCATCGACCGCTACCACCGCGAGATCACGCGCATCATCGCCACGCCCGAGATCAAGGCCAAGCTCGAGGCGATGGAATTCGACATCGTGTCCTCCACGCCGCAGTTTTTTGCCGACTGGATCCAGTCGGAGATCCCGCGCTGGGGCAAGGTGATCCGCGAGACGGGCACGAAGGCGGAGTGAGCGCCGCCTCAGCTTCACACGGCAGCGGCTCCCAGCCTGGCTCCATGGGGGGCCGGATGGCTGGCCGGGTCGCGCTCGTGACGGGTGCGGCCGCAGGCATCGGCGCGGCCTGTGCGCGCGTGTTCTGCGCCGAGGGCGCCGCCGGCGTCGTGCTCGTCGACCGCGACGCCGAGGCGTTGCAGGCCACGCGGCTGGCGCTCGAGCAGGCGTGGCCCGGGGTGCCGCTGCACGCCGCTACCGCCGAGGTGGCCGACACCGCTGCGCTGGCAGAGGCCATCGAGCAGGCCGTGGGGCGCTTCGGGGCGCTGCACACGCTCGTCAACAACGCCGCCATGCGGCACCACGGGCCGCTGGCCGAGGCCGACGATGCGAACTGGCAGGCGGTGCTCGGCGTGAACCTCGTGGGCTCGGCGGCGGCGTGCCGCGCCGCGCTGCCCGCGCTGCGCGCGAGCGGCCGCGGCAGCATCGTCAACGTGTCTTCGTGCTACGCCGTGACCGGCCGCCGCGGCATGGGCTTGTATGACGCCACCAAGGCCGCGTTGCTGTCGCTCACGCGCACGCTGGCCGCCGAGGAGGCGGCACACGGCGTGCGCGTGAACGCCGTGTGCCCGGGCTCCACGCTCACGGAGTTCCACCTGCAGCGTGCGCAGGCGGCGGGCACGCCCGTGGAGGTGCTCCGGACGCAGCGCCAGACCACCTCGATGCTCGGGCGCTGGGCCGAGCCGCAGGAGATCGCCTGGCCGGTGCTGTGGCTGGCCAGCGACGAGGCGAGCTACATCACCGGCACGAC
>JBBAPJ010000033.1:0-17222 GCA_040400855.1 Rubrivivax sp. | reverse complement strand
GCGCGGCGCCGCGCTGCGCCACGGCCCGGCCCGAGGCTCAGCGCGCCGGGATGCGCGTGGCCAGCGGCTGCGGGACGTAGTCCGGCACGAACCGGCACTCCGCCACGTTGGCGCCCGGCATCGTGCGGCAGCGCTGCGCGATGCCCGCGGGCGTCGGCTTCTCGCCCTGCTCCACCCAGCGCAGCAGCGCCTCGAACAGAGGCGGGTAGATCGCGTCGCCCAGGTAGCTGTGCTCGCGCGAGTCCACGAAGGTCTGCACCAGGCGCGCGCCGTTGCCGGCCGCGTCCATGCGCCGCCTGAGCGTGTCGCTGCCCTCGACGAAGACGGTGGAGTCGCCGATGCCGTGCGTGGTGAGCACAGGCACCCGCAAGCGCCCGGCGTGGTCGGTGTCGGCCTTGAACTGCGCGGCGGCCTGCGGGTCGGCCTTCACGCGCACGACCCCGGCATTCAGCGCCGCGTCATCGGGCGAGCCGCTGTAGCGCACGCCCTCGTTGCCGAACGGGCTGCGCCCGCCGGTGCGCTGCACCACATCGCGCAGCGTGAAGGTGCCCCAGTTCAGGTGGCCCTGGATCGAGTTCTCCGGGATGCGCACCACATCGACGATCGTGCGGATCCGGCGCGCTTGCTCCGGGCTGCGCTGGGCGGCCGGCCGGCGCAGCCCCAGGCATTCCTCCACCCGTGCGCTGAGTTCGGCGCTGGTGAGCTTCGAGTCTGCCGGCAGGCCCATCCACACCGGGTAGGGCGGATCTTCAGGCCTGGGGTGGTTGCCGCACAGGTGCTGGTAGATCGCGCGCAGGTCGAGCCGGAAGTCGTAGGTGGCCGGGCCCGCCACCACGCCGCTGGTCAGCAGGATGCCCTCCCACGACGCCGGAAAGAGCTCGGCGGCACGCGCGGCCACCATCGCCCCCCAGGACTGGCCGTGCAGCAGCGTGCGGCGCGGTTTGGCCACATGGTCGACGAAGATGCGGCGCACGCGCTCGGTGTCCTCGGCTGCCGTGGTCACGGCAAAGCCGCCCTGGCGGAACACCGAGCCTGCCCAGGCGTGGCCGAGCTGCACCGTGATCGCCCAGCGCTTGATGTCCTCGTCGGCACGCGTGGGCTGCGGCGTGCCCAGGCTCGGGCCGCCGTGTGCGTGCACGACGAGTACGCCGCTCCACTTCTCGGGCATGACGATGAGGTAGTGGGAGGTGGCGGAGTCCTGTCCGCGCAGGCAGCGCGCGCCGGCCGGAACGCCCGCGGGGCAGGCAGCGGGCGTGGGGGCGGCCTCCTTCGGCCAGGATGCCGCTGGCGCCTGGCCGGGCAGCTGGGCGCAGCCGGCGAGCATGCCCAGCGCAACGATGCCCATCAGGATGCCCGGCCTGCGACCGCTTCCGGCTCGCCAGGGAACTGCAGGACCGAAGGGCGGGCGAGGGCAGGCTGGGTCGCGGCGGGATGTCATGGTCTGGTTGGCTCGAATCGGCTATGCAGCCACGGCATTATGGGCAGCCACCCGTGTGCCGCTATGCTCGTAACCACGAGATGGCAGCCGCGTCGGACTCCCCACTGACTCCCGCCCTGCGGCGACGGGCCTGGTGCCTGTGCATGTGCGTGGGCAGCTGGGCCGGGCTGCCGGCGCCGGTGCTCGCGTCTGCGAGGGCCGCACCCGGCCCCGCGGCTGCGCCGGCCCCGCATCCGCCCCCCCCTGGCCGCGAACTGCAGCACCGGCTGGCACCCGAGCCGGGCCCATCGGCTGCCGCGCCGCGCGTGGCGCTGACGCTGGACGCCTGTGGCGGTGCCGCCGACACCGCGCTGCTGGAATTCCTCGTGCGCGAGCGCATCCCCGCCACCGTGTTCGTCACCGCACGCTGGCTGGCAGCCCACGCGCCGGTGCTGCGCACGCTGCGCGCACACGCCGACCTCTTCGAGCTGCAAAACCATGGCGAGCGCCACGTGCCGGCGGTGATCGGGGCGCAGCATCGCGTCCATGGCCTGCCCGGCGCGGCCGACCTGGAGGCCTTCAGGCGCGAGGTGCGCGAAGGCGCGCGCGCCGTCGAGGCGGCTGCCGGGCAGCCGCCGCGCTGGTACCGCGCGGCCACCGCCCGCTACGACGAGCAGGCCTTGCAGGAGCTCGCCCGGATGGGCGTGCGCATCGCCGGCTTCTCGCTCAACGCCGACGCTGGCGGCACGCTGTCGGCCGCCGACGTGGCCGCGCGCGTGGGCCGGGCGCGCGACGGCGACGTGATCCTCGCCCACCTGAACCGGCCGGCCTCGGGCACGCGTGCCGGCCTGGAGCAGGCGTTGCCGGCGCTGCGGCGGCAGGGCCTTGCCTTCGTCCAACTCGGCGCGCGCGAGCTCGTCGAGGTCGGAGCGCGGCGGCCATGAGTGCTGCTGGCGCGACACCCGTGCCTGCGGGCTCTTCACCGCCGAAGCGCGTGCTGATGCTCGGCGCAACGGGCACCATCGGGCGCGCCGCCGCCCTCGAGCTCGTGGCGCGCGGGCACGAGGTGGTCTGCGTGATGCGACCGCACGCGCAGGCGCTGCCGCGCAGCCTGCCGGGCGCCCGGCTGCGCGAGGCCGAGATCGGCACCCCCGGGGCGCTGGCGCGCGACGCGATCCGGGGCGAGCGCTTCGATGCGCTCGTCTCGTGCATGGCCTCGCGCACCGGCTCGCCGCGCGATGCCTGGGCGGTGGACCACGACGCGCACCTGCAGGCCCTGCAGGCCGCGCGCGAGGCGGGCGTGTCGCACGTGGTGCTGCTGTCGGCCATCTGCGTGCAACGGCCGCAGCTGGCCTTCCAGCACGCCAAGCTCGCCTTCGAGCGCGTGCTCGTCGAGTCGGGCGTGGACTACACGATCGTGCGCCCCACGGCCTTCTTCAAGTCGCTGTCCGGGCAGGTGGAGCGCGTGCGCCGGGGCAAGCCCTTCCTCGTCTTCGGCGACGGCACGCTCACGGCCTGCAAGCCGGTGAGCGACCGTGACCTGGCCGCCTACCTCGCCGATTGCCTGGACGACCCCGCGCGGCGCTGCCGCATCCTGCCCGTGGGCGGGCCCGGCCCGGCGCTCACGCCGCTGGACCAGGCGCGGCTGCTGGGCGAGTTGCTCGGCCGCCCGGTGCGCATCAAGCGTGTCCCGGTGAAGCTGCTCGACACGATCATCGGCGCGCTGGCGCTTGGTGGCCGCCTCGTGCCTGCCCTGGCCGAGCGCGCCGAGTTCGCGCGCATCGGGCGCTACTACGCCACCGAGTCGATGCTCCTGCTCGACCCGGCCACCGGCCGCTACGACGCCGACGCCACGCCCTCCACCGGATCCGACACGCTGCGCGAGCACTACGCGCGGCTGCTGCGCGGCGAGGTGCAGGACGACCGCGGTGCGCACGCCGTGTTCTGACGCATCGAAGGAGACCTCGCTTGAACGGCGCCCACCTGCTCGTCCACACCCTGCTCGATGCGGGGGTGGACACCTGCTTCACCAACCCCGGCACCTCGGAGATGCACTTCGTGGCGGCGCTGGACAGCGTGCCGGGCATGCGCTGCGTGCTGGGCCTCTTCGAAGGCGTGGTGACGGGCGCCGCCGATGGCTACGGCCGCATCGCCGACCGCCCGGCCAGCACGCTGCTGCACCTGGGGCCGGGCCTGGCCAACGGGCTGGCGAACCTGCACAACGCGAAGAAGGCGGGCTCGGGCATCGTCAACATCGTGGGCGACCACGCGCGTGCGCACCTGGCCCTCGATGCCCCGCTGACCTCCGACATCCACGGCGTGGCCACTCCGATGTCGCACTGGGTGCGCACCAGTGCCTCCACCGGGGGGCTGGCCGTCGACGGACGCGAGGCCGTGGTGCAGGCGCGCAGGCGCCCGGGACGAATCGCCACGCTCACGCTGCCGGCCGATCTCGCGTGGAGCGAGGCGGACGTGCCGCCACCGGCACTCGGACCGGTGGCGCGTGCCGAGCCGGCCGCGCTGCGGGAGCAGGATCTGCATGCCGCCGCATCCGCGCTGCGCGCCGATGGAGCCGGCACGCTGCTCCTGCTGGGCGGGCAGGCGCTGCGCGAGCGGGCCACCGAGTGGGCCGGCCGCATCCAGGCGGCCACGGGCTGCGCCGTGATGTCGGAGTTCTACGGGCCGCGCATCGAGCGCGGCGCGGGCCGCGTGGCCGTGCCGCGCGTGCCCTACGTGGTGGAGCCCGCGCTGGCGGCGCTCGCGCCCTACCGGCACATCGTGCTCGTGGGCGCGCGCGAGCCGGTGGCCTTCTTCGCCTACCCCGGCAAGCCCGGGCGCCTGGCGGCGCCGGGCACGGCCTTCACGCTTCTGGCCACGCCCGCACACGACCCAGCCCAGGCGCTCGAGGCCCTGGCCGACGCGCTCGGGGCACGCCGGGTGCCGGTGCCCGTGGTCGAGCGCGCCGTGGCGATGCCGAAGGAAACGGGGGATGCACTCACCCCCGCCAACCTGGGCGAGTTGCTCGCCGCGCTGATTCCCGAGCACGCGATCGTGCTGGACGAGGCGGTGTCCTCCGGCCGGGGCTTTGACCGCGCCACGCGCGCGGCCGCCCCGCACGACTGGCTCACGGGCATGGGTGGCTCGATCGGGTTCTCGCTGCCTGCGGCGGTGGGGGCTGCCATCGCCGCCCCGCAGCGCAAGGTGATCGCGCTCACGGGCGACGGCAGCGCGATGTACACGCTGCAGGCCCTGTGGACGATGGCGCGAGAGGGCCTGGACGTGACGGTGGTGGTCTTCGCCAACCGGGCCTACCAGATCCTGCGCGGGGAGTTTGCCGGGGTGGGCGCGGGCGTGCCGGGGCAGCGCGCCACGGACATGCTGACCCTGGACAGGCCCGACCTCGACTGGGGAGCGCTGTCGCGCGGGATGGGCGTGCCCGCCAGCCGGGCGGACACGACCGCCTCCTTCGTGCAGGCTTGGCGCGCCGCGATGGCGCAGCGCGGGCCGGTGCTGATCGAGGCGGTGATGTAGCGGCTCGAGCGATGCCGGTCGGCCAGCCCGCTCAGGACCCGGCGCGCCGCTGGGCCTCCCAGCTCAGCATCGCCACCTTGCGCTGGCTGCCCCAGCGGTAGTGCCCCGCCTCGCCGCCTTCGCGTACCACGCGGTGGCAGGGAATCAGCCAGCCGATCTCGTTGGCCGCCAGCGCCGAGCCCACGGCGCGCGCTGCGCGCGGCGCGCCGATGCGCCGCGCAAGTTCGCCGTAGGTGAGCACATCGCCTGGCTGCGTGCCCAGCAGCGCCTGCCAGACCTTGCGCTGGAAGTCGGTGCCGTGCGTCGCCAGGTGCACCACAGCGGATCCAGGCGCGGCCGTGCCGATACGTTCAAGAAGCGCCGAAGCGGCCAGGTCGTCGCGAGACAGGCTGGCCCCTGGCCACGCCTGCTCCAGCGCTGCCTGCAGCGAGGGGTCGGGCTCGCAGGCAAAGGCGAGATGGCACACCCACTCGCCGGCCCAGGCGACCAGGGCCCGTCCGAAGGGGGTGGGTCCGAAGCCCCACTCGATGGTCGAGACCTCGGCGTCCCGGATCACGCGCAGCGCCATGGGAGAGAGTCTGTCACAAGGGCAAGCCTTCTCGGTGGCGGCACGGTGCCTGTGGCACCATCATCGCAGCTCCACGCCCCGCCCAGGCCACCCCGCGATGCCCATCACCCAGATCACCCTCCTGCCCGGCTACCCGGCCGAGGTGCGCGAGCGGCTCGTCGAGCGCGTCTCGGCGGCCGTGCGCGCCACGATCGCCAGCCCCGAGGCCGGCACCACCACCTACGTGCATGAGGCCGTGACCTACCGGCGCGATGGGCGCGTCTTCACCGAAGGCCGCGCGGCACTGCCGGTGGCCAGCGAGCTCGTGCGCCACTTCCTCCAGGCGATGGAGGAGCGGGACCTGCCGCGGGCGCAGGGCTTCCTGCTCCCGGGCTTCGAGATGGTGTTTCCCGGCGGCGTGGAGCCGGCCAGCCTCGAGGAACTGGTGCAGCGCAGCGCCTTGCGCTACCGGCGCGTGGGCAAGCGCATCGAGCGCATCGACGAGTGCTTCACGGCCGACGGCACGGTCGTCTACGTGCACGGCACGCTGCATGGCCAGTGGCCCGATGGCGCAGACTTCGAAGGCATCCGCTTCATCGACCGCTTCCTCGTCGTTGGCGGATTGCTGGCCCGCCAGGAGGTGTGGAACGACCTGGCCGAGCACCGGCTCAGGGCGTCCGGGACCTCTGGGGCGGGGGCAGCCACCCCGCCGGCGCTGTCCGCGGGTGCGGTGGCGCCAGCGGCCTGAGCGCTGTCGCGTGCGTGACGCCTCGGCGGACCTCCCGTGGCCGCGCGCAGACGCGCTGCGGCGGTGGCTGGACGAGCGCCTCGCCCGGATCCCCGTGCAGGCCCTGCCGGCAGGCCAGAGGCGCCGCGCCGCGGTGGCGCTCGCGCTGACCGAGTCCGGCTGGGGCGCCGGCTGGCCCGAGCTGCCCGAGCACGATACGTGGAGCGACGCACCGGCCTTCGTCCTCACGCGCCGGTCCTCGACACTGCGCGCGCATGCCGGGCAGTGGGCGCTGCCGGGTGGCCGCCTGGACGCCGGCGAGACGCCGGAGGAGGCGGCGCTGCGTGAACTGCACGAGGAGGTTGGGCTCGCCTGCACCGCCGGCGACATCCTCGGGCGCCTGGATGACTACGCCACGCGTTCGGGCTACCTGATCACCCCCGTGGTGGTGTGGGCAGGCGCGGCCCGGGACATGCAGGCGCAGCCCGGCGAGGTGGAGAGCATCCACCGCATCCCGCTGGCCGAATTGCTGCGCGAGGACGCTCCGATCCTCAACCAGGTGCGCGGCGCCGAACACCCCGTGCTGCGCATGCCTCTGGGGCGCAGCTGGGTGGCCGCACCCACGGCGGCTTTTCTCTACCAGTTCCGCGAGTGGCTGCTGCTTGGCCGCCCCACGCGGGTCGCGCACTTCGACCAGCCGGCTTTCGCGTGGCGATGAGCCTGGATCCACCCCTTGCCCTGGAGGATCTGCCCGCGCGGCTGTGGGCCGAGCTCGTGCGCGCGAGCCGCGACCGCCACCATGGATGGCGGCTGCCGGTGCTGGCCACCGTCGACGCGCAAGGCGCGCCGCAGGCGCGCACGGTGGTGCTGCGTGCGGCCGATCCAGGCAGCGGCGAGCTCGTGTGCTACACGGACCGACGCAGCCCGAAGGTGGCCCACCTGCGTGCCGATGCGCGCGGGGTGCTCGTCTTCTGGTGCGCCAGGCTCAGCTGGCAGCTGCGCGCGCAGGTGCGCATCGAGGTCGAGGACGAAGGCCCGCGGGTGCAGGCAGCTTGGGCGCGCGTGGCCGGGCAGCCCGGCGCGCGGGACTACCTGGCGCCCGCGCCGCCCGGAACGGCCGTGCTGCAGCCAGGCATCGCGAGCGAGCCGGACGCACCGCACCGCCTGGCGGTGCTGTCGGCACGCGTCGAGGCGCTCGACTGGCTCGAACTCGACCGCCGCCATGGTCCGCGCCGGGCCGCGGTGGACGCACAGGGCCGCGCACAGTGGCTGGTGCCCTGAGCGCCGCCCTCACAGCGTCACCCGCTCGTGATGCAGCAGTGCGCGGCCGGCCTCGTTGGGGATGAAGCACAGCGCGCGGCCTGCGCTCGACAGGATCCAGCCGGTGCTCACGGCAGCCACGACGACCGTCGTGGCCACGGCCACCGATGCGGTGGTGGCTGCGCCCTCGATGAAGCGCACGCTGGCGCGTGAGCCGTCGCTGGCGCGCTCGAGCACCCACACCGTGCCGTCGGAGGCGGCCTCCACGGCCACCACCGTGAGCGCCGCACCGCCCGCCAGCAGCCCGATGGGCGCCGCCACCGACAGCGCCACCGGCACCACCGAGATGGCGCTGGCCTCGGAGGCGCTGCGCGCGGGACGCTCGCGTGCGGCGGCGCTGGGCTGCGCCGCGGCGGCCAGGAGCGCACCGGCCAGCAGCGCCATCAGCGCGGCGCGGCGGCCAGAGCCGGAGGCGGCTGCCGGGTGCGGCAGGGCAGTTGTGCGTGGAGCGTCTTGCATGTCAGGCTTCCTGTGGTCAAGGGGAAGGCCTGCATGGTCGGGGGCGCGGGTCGCCGGCGCCAGCAACTCTGGGCGGGTCTTGCGCGGCGCACCGGCCGGTATCGCCAGCCGGCACCTGCGCGCCGTGGGTCCGGGCTGCGCGGCCCGGGCGGCTCAGGCCAGCCGGTAGCGCCAGGCGCCGTCGGCGCCCGCTTCGCGCTGCACCTCGCCTCGCTCGCGCAGGTGGTTCAGGCAGGCTACCGCCTCGCCCGTGGCCATGCCCAGCAGGTGGCTGTCGTGCTCGCCGATGGGGCGGTTGAACACCGCTTCGAAGACGTCCACGGCCCGGACTGGGCCCGGCGCCAGACGCTCGCGCAACCGGGCGAAGGCACGCTCCTGCGCCGCTTGCAGCGCATCCAGCCGCGCGTGCAGACCCCGGAAAGGTTCCTGGTGCGCGGGCAGCACCAGCACATCGTCGCTCACGCGCGCACGCAGGTGCTCGATCGAGGCCAGCCAATCGCCCATCGGGTCGGCCTCGGGCTCCAGCGGGTAGACCGAGACGTTGGAGGAGATGCGCGGCAGCACCTGGTCGCCCGAGATCAGCAGCTTCAGGCCCGGGCAGTGCAGGCAGGCATGCTCGGGCGAATGGCCCGAGCCGACCACCACGTGCCAGTCGTGCTCGCCGATGCGCAGCACCTGCCCCTCGTGCAGGCGGCGGAAGCTGTCGGGCATCGGGTGGATGAGCTTGCCGAAGCGCCCGAAGCGCACGCGGTAGGACTCGAGGGCCGCCTGGCTCCAGCCGGCGTGACGGTAGAAGGCGATGGCGTCATCGGGCGCGTCGCGCCCGGAGTCGGAAGTCAGCGTGCGGCAGTTCAGGTACTCCAGGCGCGACATCCACAGCGCGATGCCGTGGCGCCGCGTGAGCCAGCCGGCCATGCCGACGTGGTCCGGGTGCATGTGCGTGACGAAGACCCGTGAGGGCGGCGGAGACGACGCAAGCACCGCCTGCCAGGCCTCCACCGTCTCGTCGGTGCGCATGCCCGTGTCGACGATGGCCATGCCCGCCCCGTCGTCCAGCGTCCACAGGTTGATGTGGTCGAGCTTCATCGGCAGCGGCATGCGCAGCCAGTGCACGCCCGGCGCCACCTCGAGCCGGGTGCCGGGGGCGGGGGGATCGGGGAAGGGGCGTTCCAAGGCAGTCATCTTCATGGCAGCCGGCCAGGGTGGCGGGCAGGCCGTGCCCGCAGTGTGCCAGCGCCGCGCCGCGACGGCGCTACCATCCAGCCGATCAAGGAGCCCCCGCATGAGCGACAAGAAGTTCGCCTCCCAGGCCGACCTGGAGGAAAAGAAGGTCACCTTCAGCCAGCTGTCCGAGCACGCCTGGGCCTACACGGCCGAGGGCGACCCGAACACGGGCGTGATCATCGGCGACGACGCCGTGCTCGTGGCCGACACGCAGGCCACGCCGGCCATGGCTGCCGACGTGATCCGCCGCATCCGCGAGGTCACCGACAAGCCCATCCGCTACGTCGTGCTCACGCATTACCACGCCGTGCGCGTGCTCGGGGCCAGCGCCTACCGGGCCGAGGGCTGCCAGCAGATCCTGGCCAGCCAGGACACCTACGACCTCATCGTCGAGCGCGGCGAGCAGGACAAGGCCAGCGAGATCGGGCGTTTTCCGCGCCTGTTTCGCAACGTCGAGACGGTGCCCGCAGGCCTGACGTGGCCCACGATGACCTTCACCGGCAAGATGACGCTGTGGCTGGGCAAGCTCGAGGTGCAGCTGCTGCAACTCGGGCGCGGCCACACCAAGGGCGACACGGTGGTGTGGCTGCCCGGCGAGCGCGCGATGCTCTCGGGCGACCTCGTGGAGTTCGACGCCACGCCCTACGCGGGCGACGCCTACTTCCAGGACTGGCCGCAGACCCTGGAGCGCATCGCGGCGCTGCAGCCCCTGGCCCTCGTGCCCGGGCGCGGCCCGGCACTCAAGGGCGAGGCGCAGGTGCAAAAGGGCCTGCAGGTCACGCGCGAGTTCGTGCGCGACGTGTGGGCCAGCGTGAGTGCCGGCGCGGCCGCCGGGCGCGACCTGAAGGCCGTCTACCGCGACACCTACGAGGCGCTCAAGCCGCGCTACGGGCACTGGGTGATCTTCGACCACTGCATGCCCTTCGATGTCACGCGTGCCTATGACGAGGCCACGCGCCACCCCGACCCGCGCATCTGGACGGCCGAGCGCGACCTGGAGATGTGGCGCACGCTGGAGGGCTGAGGCCCCTCAGGGCGCCAGCCGCCCGCCTTGCGCAAGCAGCGCCTCGACGAAGCGCGCCCGTTCGCGCTGCTGGGTGGCGCTGCCCTGCGAGGCCATCAGCGCCTCGCCCAGGTTGTGGCTGTAGGCCAGGAAGGCACGCGAGCGCGCCTCGGCGGGGGGGAAGCCCAGCGCCCCGAAGATCTGCGCGATGTAGGCCAGGCGCGCCGCATCCGCCTCGTCCACCGCCTGGCGTGCCATGGCGTCGCGCCGCGCCCAGGCGCGGATGGCCAGCTCGATGCGCGCCGCACGCCGGGCCGAGCGCCCGCGCAAGGGCAGCGAGATCACGTCGCGCAGCTGCTCCAGGGGGTCGGTGCGGGCGCGCTCCAGGCGCGCGGTCAGGTTCTCGGTGGCCGTCTCGCGCCAGCGCTGCAGCACGGCGCGCAGCAGCGCCTCGCGGTCGCGGAAGTGCCAGTAGAAGCTGCCCCGCGTGACGCCCAGCTGCTGCGCGAGCACGTCCACGCGCACATGGTCGATGCCGTGATCGACCAGCACTTCGGTGGCGGCGTCGATCCAGCTCTGGGGGCTGAGTGTCTCGCGGGCGGGATCGGAAGGCCTCATGGTGCTGAACGTCCATCATTTTCCATACACTACTGCACGGAAAGAGGGTTAACCCGGATGCTTGTGCAATAGCCAGTGCTTAGCATTTCCGGCCAAGCACATACACATGTGTATGGAGCCATTGCGGCTCTGCCAGGAGAAGACGATGCCCGCCCCGTCGCCCGCCCAGCCTGCCCCGAGCGGCTTCTTCGACGACCCGCGCCTGCTGGCTCCGCGTGCGGTGGTGCGCGAGGACCGAGCCGATGGCAGCTTCGTGCTGCGCTCGCCCGAGCCCCTTTCCCCCTACGCGCGCTGCGTGGGCGAATGGCTCGAGCGCTGGGCGCGCGAGACGCCCGATGCGCCGGCTTTCGCCGAGCCGGCCCCCGGGGGCGGCTGGACGGTGCTGAGCTGGGCCGCCCTGCGGCGCGAGGTGGGTGCCGTGGCGCAGGCGCTGCTGGATCTGCGGCTGGCCGCCGAAGCGCCGATCGTGGTGCTGTCGGACAACTCGCTGGAGCACCTCGTTCTGCTGCTGGCCGGCCAGCACATCGGCCGCGCGGTGTGCACCGTCAGCAGCGGCTACAGCCGCCTGGCCGGGGGTGACTTCAGCCGCATCCACGGCATCCTGCAGGCGCTGCAGCCGGCGCTCGTCTACGGCTCGGACGCCGCCGTCTATGGGCCGCCGCTGCGCGAAGCGCCCATACGCGCGCTCGCGGTCTTCGGCCGAGGCGCCGAAAGCCATTCCGGCGCGCTGGATTTCGCCGCGCTGCGCGGTGTCGCCGAGACCCCCGCGGTGATGGAGGCTTTCGCCGCCATCACGCCCGACACCCACGCCAAGTACCTGCTCACCTCCGGCTCCACCGGGCACCCCAAGGTGGTGGTCAACACCCACCGGATGCTGTGCGCCAACCAGCAGATGATCGGCCAGACGCTGCGCTTCCTGGCGCACGACAAGCCCGTGCTGCTCGACTGGCTGCCCTGGAGCCACACCTTTGGCGGCAACCACAACACGAACCTCGTGCTCAGGTACGGCGGCACGATGTACATCGACGACGGGCGCCCGGTGCCCGGCCTCGTGGACCGCACGGTGGCGCACCTGCGCGAGATCCAGCCCACCGTGTACTTCAACGTGCCCAAGGGCTACGACATGCTGCTGCCGGCGCTGGAGGCCGACGAGGCGCTGGCGCGGCGCTTCTTCGAGCGGCTGCGCATGGTGTTCTATGCCGGAGCCGGCATGCCGGTGGCCACCTGGCGGCGCCTGGAGGCAGTGGCCGCGCGCGTGCGCAGCGAGCCGGTGTGGTTCACCACCTCCTGGGGCTCCACCGAGACCTCGCCTGCCATCACCTTCGCGCACTGGAAGCTCGACGGCCCGGGCGTCATCGGCAACCCGATGCCGGGTGCCGAGATCAAGTTCGTGCCCAACGGCGGCAAGCTCGAGCTGCGCGTGCGCGGGCCCAACATCTTCCCCGGCTACCGCGGCAACGAGGCCGCCACGCGCGCGGCCTTCGACGAGGAGGGCTACTACTGCATCGGGGATGCGGGCTACCTCCAAGACCCGGCCGACCCGGCCTCGGGCATCGTCTTCAACGGCCGCGTGGCCGAGGACTTCAAGCTCACCAGCGGCACCTGGGTGTCGGTGGGCACGCTGCGGCTGAAGGTGGTGACGGCCCTGGCCCCGTACGCGATGGACGTGGTCGTCACCGGCCACGACCGCGACGAGATCGGCGTGCTTGTCTTCCTCGCCGAGGCGGCGCGCGCCCTGCCGGGCGACGAGGTGGCCGCGCACATCCGCCAGGCGCTGCAGCAGCTGAAGGCCGAGCCGGGTGGCTCCTCGCAGGCGCCCACGCGCGCGCTCGTGCTGCCCGATGCGCCGAGCCTGGCCGCCGGCGAGATCACCGACAAGGGCTACCTCAACCAGCGCCTGACGCTGCAGCGGCGCGCCGCGGACGTGGAGGCGCTTTATGCGACGCCGGCCGATGCGCGCGTGATTCGCGCGTGATTCGCGCGTGACACGTGCGTGACCCCGCGCCCCCCGCAGGCCCCACGAAGAACCTCCCCCCCAAGGACACCCCGATGGAACTCACGCCCCTGAACGCCCCGAGCGGCCCGCTGGCGAGCCTGCCGCTGCTGCGCCTGGAGACGGCCGGCCCCGTGCTGCACGTGCGGCTGAACCGCCCGGCCAAGCGCAACTCGGTGAGCGACGAGCTGCTCGCGCAGCTGCACACCGTGTGGGTCAACATCCCGGCGGCCATCAAGGTGGCGGTGCTCAGCGGTGAGGGCGCGCATTTCTGCGCGGGGCTGGACCTCTCCGAGGTGAGCGAGCGCACGGTGGCCGAGGGCCTGCACCACTCGCGTGCCTGGCACGCCTGCTTCGACGCGATCCAGTTCGGCCCGGTGCCGGTGGTGGCCGTGCTGCAAGGCGCAGTCGTGGGCGGCGGGCTCGAGCTCGCCAGTGCCGCGCACCTGCGCGTGGCTGAATCGAGCACCTTCTACGGCCTGCCCGAAGGCACGCGCGGCATCTTCGTGGGCGGGGGTGGCTCGGTGCGCATCTCGCGGTTGCTGGGCGTCTCGCGCATGACCGACATGATGCTCACCGGCCGCGTCTTCGACGCGCAGGAAGGGCAGGCCTTCGGCGTGTCGAACTACCTCGTGGGCGAGGGCGAGGGCCTGCCCAAGGCCCTGGCGCTGGCGCAGCGCATCGCCGGCAATGCGCCGCTGTCGAACTACGCGATCACGCAGGCGCTGCCGCGCATCGCCGACCTCTCGGCCAGTGACGGCCTCTTCATGGAAAGCCTGATCTCCTCCATCGCCCAGGGCGACGAGGCGGCCAAGGAGCGCGTGCGCGCGTTCCTCGAGAAGCGCGCAGCCAAGGTCTCCAAGCCTGGCTGAGGGCCGGGCCCGCCGCATCGCCCCCTGCCCACCCGACACACACACAAGGAACCCACATGGCCCAGGGCCTCTTCCAGCGCTTCGAGGGCGTGCACATCCTCGACGGCGTGCGCACGCCGATGGTCGACTACATGGGCGCGTTCGCCGACGCCAACCCGATCGACCTGGGCATCCAGGCTGCGCGCGCCGTCTTCGCGCGCACCGGCATCGACCCCGCCGCGGTGGACTCCGTGCTCGCGGGCAACATGGCCCCGGGCGGCTTTGACCAGTTCTACGTGGCGCGCCACATTGGCCTGTACAGCGGCGTGCCGCTGGAGGTGCCGGCCCTGGGCGTGCAGCGCATCTGCGGCACGGGCTTCGAGCTCTTCCGGCAGGCGGGCGAGCAGATCACGTGCGGCGCCGCCACGCTGGCGCTCGTCGTGGGCACCGAGTCGATGACGCGCAACCCGATTGCCGCCTTCGATCACCGCGGCGGCTTCCGCCTGGGTGCACCCGTGGCGTTCAAGGACTACATGTGGGAGGCCCTGACCGACTGCGCAGCGGGCATCTCGATGATCCAGACGGCGGAGAACCTCGCGCGCCAGTACGGGCTCACGCGCGAGGAGGTGGACGCCTTCGCCTCCGCCTCCTTTGCCAAGGCCGTGGCGGCGCAGGAGGCGGGCTGGTTCGAAGGCGAGATCGTGCCCGTGGCCGACGCGACCTTCGAGGTCGAGGGCCTGCGCCCGCGCGGCATCCGGCTCTCGGGCAAGGCCAAGGTGGCCGACCGCGACACGCACCCGCGGCCCACGCCGCCGGAGGTGCTGGCCAAGCTGCGCACGGTGTTTCGCGACGGCGTGCAGACGGGAGGCAACAGCTCGGCCCTCACCGATGCGGCCGCCGCCGCGCTCGTGGGCAACGAGGCCGCCTGTCGCGCGCTCGGGCGTGCGCCGCTGGCGCGCCTGGCTGCAGCCTCGGTGGTGGGCGTGCCGCCGCACATCATGGGCATCGGGCCGGCGCCGGCCATCCGGCTGCTGCTGGAGCGCGCAGGGTTGGCCCTGGCCGACATCGCGCGCTTCGAGATCAACGAGGCGCAGGGCGCGCAGACGCTGGCCGTGGCGCGCGAGCTCGGCCTGGACGAGGCGCGTCTGAACGTGAAGGGCGGCGCGATCGCCCTGGGCCACCCGCTGGCGGCCACTGGCGTGCGCCTGACCGTCACGGTGGCGCGGCAACTCAAGGAGATCGGCGCGCGCTGGGGCGTGGCCTCGGCCTGCGTCGGCGGCGGCCAGGGCATCGCGCTGCTGGTGGAGAACACGGAGGCCACACGATGAGTTCGATACCCGAAGGCCAGGGGGCGTCCACCCCCGCGGCACAACCCCGATCGCGCGAGCATGTCTACCGCGTGGCCGTGCAGTTCGGTGACTGCGACCCCGCGGGCATCGTCTTCTTCCCCAACTTCAACCGCTGGATGGACGAGGCGTCGCTGGCCTTCTTCATGGCCTGCGGCATCCCGCCGTGGCGTGAGCTCGTGAAGACGCGCGGGATCATCGGCACGCCGCTGCTGGAGATCCACACGAAGTTCTACCGCCCCGCCACCTACGGCGAGACGATCGAGATCCACACCACCGTGGAGAGCTGGGCGGCCAAGACACTGCGCCAGCGCCACGTGGTCAAGCGTGGGGACGTGGTGCTGTGCGAGGGCACCGAGGTGCGGGCCTTCTGCATCCGCGATCCCGAGAACCCCGACCGCATCAAGGCCATCCCGGTGCCCGAGGACATCCGCGCGGCCTGCACGCTGCCCGACTGAGGCCTGCACACATGGCCTGGGAGTACCACGCCCCGCTCGACGACATGCGCTTCGTGATGGAGCGTGTGCTCGAAGCTCCGCGCTCGTGGCAGCACTGCGCGGCCTTTGCCGAGCTCGATGTCGACACCGCCGCGGCCGTGATGCAGGAGGCTGCGCGCTTTGCCAGCGGCGTGCTGCTGCCGATCAACGCCGCAGGCGACCGCATCGGCTGCGTGCGCGAGGCCGACGGCGCGGTGCGCACCCCGCCGGGCTACCGCGAGGCCTACCGCGCCTTCGTCGAAGGCGGCTGGCCGGCGCTGCCCTGCGACCCCGCCTGGGGCGGCCAGGGCCTGCCCCTGCTGCTCGATGCCGCCACGCGCGAGATGTTCGTCGCCTGCAACCACGGCTGGGTGATGTACCCGGACCTGCTGCACGGCGCCTACGAGACGATCAAGGCGCACGGCAGCGAGGACCTCAAGGCCCGCTACCTGGAGAAGGTGGCCACGGGCGAGTGGCTCGCCGCCATGGCGCTTACCGAGCCCCAGGCCGGCAGCGACCTCGGGCTGCTGCGCACGCGCGCCGAGCCGCAGCCCGACGGGTCACTGCGCGTGTGGGGCAGCAAGATCTTCATCTCCGGCGGCGAGCACGACCTCACCGACAACATCGTCCACCTCGTGCTGCTGCGCCTGCCCGATGCACCGGCCGGCACCAAGGGACTGTCGCTGGCCCTGGTGCCCAAGTTCCTGCCCGACGGCTCGCGCAACGCGATGCACTGCGACGGCCTGGAGCACAAGATGGGCATCCACGGCAGTGCCACCTGCCAGATGCGCTACGAGGGCGCCACGGGCTGGCTCTTGGGGGAGCCCAACCGCGGCCTGGCCGCGATGTTCCTGATGATGAACTCCGCCCGGCTGCACGTGGGCCTGCAGGGCCTGGGGCACCAGGAGATGGCCACGCAGAACGCCTGCCGCTATGCGCAGGAGCGGGTGCAGGGGCGTGCGTCGCCCGCTTCCCCTGGGGCCGATGCCATCGCCCGTCACCCTGCGATGCGCCACACGCTGCTGCGCCTGCAGGCGATGACCGAGGCCCAGCGCGTGATCGCCTACCGCGCGGCGCTCGCGCTGGATGAAGCGGCGCACCACGCTGATGCGGCCACCCGCGCGCGGGCGGCCGCCCTCGGCGCGCTGCTCACGCCGATCGTCAAGGCCTTCTGCACGCACCACGGCTTTCACGCGGCCAGTACGGCGCTGCAGGTCTACGGCGGCTACGGCTACGTGGCCGAGTACGGCATCGAGCAGACCGTGCGTGACGCGCGCATCGCGATGGTCTACGAGGGCACCAACGAGATACAGGCCATCGACCTGCTGCAGCGCAAGGTGCTGGCCGATGGCGGCGCGGCGCTGCGCGCCTGGCTGCAGGAGGCGCGCGAAGAGGCCGCTGCCTGCGAGGCCGAGGGCCTGGCCGAATTCGCCGCGGCGCTGCGTGCGCAGTGCGACGCGGCCGAGGCCACGACGCAGGCCATTGCGGCAGCCGCCGCGACCGACCGCGAGGCCCCGCTGCGCGTGGCCGACGACTACCTGATGGGCCTGGCGCACGCTTTCCTGGCCTGGGCCTTTGCGGCAAGCGCCCGGGCCGCGGCGACGCACCCGGACGGAGTCTGGGCACGCGCCAAGATGGCGCGCATGCGCTACGGTGTGCAGTGGGTGCTTCCGCAGGCCCAGGTGCACTGGGTGCGCGCAGGCGATTCCT
>JBBAPJ010000032.1:0-24692 GCA_040400855.1 Rubrivivax sp. | reverse complement strand
CCGGTGCCCTTGAACTCCTCGTAGATCACCTCGTCCATCTTGGAGCCGGTGTCGATCAGGGCCGTGCCGATGATGGTGAGCGAGCCCCCTTCCTCGACGTTGCGCGCCGCGCCGAAGAAGCGCTTGGGGCGCTGCAGCGCGTTGGCGTCCACGCCGCCGGTGAGCACCTTGCCGGATGAGGGCAGCACGTTGTTGTAGGCCCGTGCCAGGCGCGTGATCGAGTCCAGCAGGATGATCACGTCCTTCTTGAGCTCCACCAGGCGCTTGGCGCGCTCGATCACCATCTCGGCCACCTGCACGTGGCGCGCAGCCGGCTCGTCGAAGGTGGAGCTGATGACCTCGCCGCGCACGGTGCGCTGCATCTCGGTCACTTCCTCGGGCCGCTCGTCCACGAGCAGCACCATCAGGTGCGCGTCGGGGTAGTTGGCCATCAGCGCGTGCGCGATGTGCTGCATCATCATCGTCTTGCCCGTCTTGGGCTGCGCCACGAGCAGGGCGCGCTGGCCCTTGCCGATGGGGGCCACGAGGTCGATGATGCGGCTGGTGATGTTCTCCTCGGCCTTGATGTCACGCTCGAGCTTGAACTGCTCCTTGGGGAACAAGGGCGTCAGGTTCTCGAACATGATCTTGTGCTTGTTCTCCTCGGGCGTCAGGCCGTTCACACGGTCGACCTTCACGAGCGCGAAGTAGCGCTCGCCGTCCTTGGGTACGCGCACCTCGCCTTCGACCATGTCGCCGGTGTGCAGGTTGAAGCGCCGCACCTGGCTCGGTGAGAGGTAGATGTCGTCGGTGCTCGCCATGTAGCTGGTGTCGGGCGAGCGCAGGAAGCCGAAGCCGTCGGGCAGCACTTCCAGCACACCGTCGCCGAAGACCTGCTCGCCGGCCTTGGCGCGCTTCTTCATGATCGCGAACATCAGCTCCTGCTTGCGCAGGCGGCTGACGTTCTCGATCTCCAGCGCCTCGCCCATCTTGATGAGCTCGGAGACGTGCTGGGCCTTGAGTTCTGAAAGGTGCATCGTGGGAGTCCCTCGCGGTGGGGGGGCCGGGCCCTGGGAGTCAGGTGCGATCAGGGCGCGCGGACGGGACGCCTGCGAGGGCGCCCGAAGCGGGCCAGAAAGCGCGGGAGGGCCGGACCTCTCGTTGGGCGGCTCGGGCCGCCTGGTCCGTCGCGGCTGGGGGGGCGGGCGCCCCGGCAGACCCTGCGACACGCCCGGAGGGCGGCTGGCGATGCGAGCCGGCCGGACCTGGGGGCGATGGGGAGATTATAGGTGGCTGTCGATGAAGGCCGTCAACTGCGCCTTGGGCAGGGCGCCGACCTTCGTCGCGACGAGCTCGCCGTCCTTGAACAGCATCAGCGTGGGGATGCCCCGGATGCCGAGCTTGCCGGGCACCGTCGAGTTCTCGTCCACGTTCATCTTGGCCACCTGGAGCCGGTCGCCGTAGTCGCGCGCCACCTCGTCCAGGATCGGCGCGATCATCTTGCAGGGGCCGCACCACTCGGCCCAGTAGTCCACGAGTACGGGCTTGCCGGACTGCAGGACGTCGCTCTCGAAGGAGGCATCGGTGACGTGCTTGATGGAGTCGCTGCTCATGAAGGATTCTTTCCGCGTCTTCCGGCCGGATGCGGCCGGGGCTGAGGGTGACGAGCCTGATCCCGGCACTGGTTGCCACGCTTAGGGCTGCTTGGTTCCCCACCTGACCCGGTTGGGCGCGCTTCCATGCGGGGAGGCCCGTCACGGACCATTGTAGGCGCAGCCGCCCGTGTCATCGCAGCGCCAGCGCATCACCTTCGAAAGCCAGACCCAGGGGCTCGATGACCAGGCGCTTGGAGCCGGCCTCCACCGTGCCCGCGACCCAGGCCGGCACGCCCTGCGCGGCGGCCACCGCCACGGTGCGGGCTGCATCGGCTGCCGGCACGAACAGGGCGAAGCCTGCCCCCATGTTGAGCGTGCCGTAGGCCTGCTCGTCGTCCAGGCCGGCGTGCTGCTGGATGAAGCGCAGCACGGCAGGCACCGGGGGCAGTGTGTGGATGCGGTAGCCGAGCGTGCGCGGGTGGCGCAGCAGCTTGCGCCAGCCGTGGCCGGTGACGTTGGCGCTGTAGTGCACGCGCACGCCCGCGCGGTGCAGCGCCTCGGTGACAGGCGGGTACAGCAGCGTGGGCGCCAGCAGCGCCTCGCCGTAGGTGAGGCCGGGCTCGACTTCGGTGAGCCAGCCCCCCGGCAGGCGTTCCACGAGCTTGCGCGCCAGGCTCAGCCCGTTGGCGTGGATGCCGCTGGAGCCCAGCAGCACGATCGCATCGCCCGGCCCCAGGTGCTCGCCCAGCGTCAGCCGCTCCTTGGGGTTGACCAGGCCCACGCAGCTGGCCGCCAGGTCGATGCGGCCCGCCTCGACGATGCCGGCCAGCGCCGGCGTCTCGCCGCCGCCCCAGGCTGCACCGCAGCGCTCGCAGGCGGTGCGCCAGCCGCGCACGAGCGCCTGCGCGCGCTCGGGGTCGTCGAACCACTCGCTGCCGCCGGCGGCCCAGTAGGCCTGCACCACCAGCGGCGTGGCGCCGACCGTGACGAGGTCGTTCACCGCCATCGCGATCGTGTCCTGCGCGATGGCGTCGTAGAAGGATCGACCCGTCAGCCGCTGCATCTCGTCGGCCACCAGGGCCTTGCTGCCCAGGCACTCGACGATGCTCGCGAGGTAGAAGGGGCCGAGGTCCACCACGTAGGCCGACTCGCCGCGCGAGGCCTGCACCTCTTGCAGGCCGTGCGCGGCCAGCTGTGCTGCCGTGGCAGCCGCTGCGCGCTGCGCGGCCACCTTCAGCGGGTCGATGCGGGTGTAGTCGACCCCGGCCTGCTCGTAGGTCAGCGGGGTGGGTCCGTCGGCGTCCATGCAGCCATTATCCGGCTCGTAGAATGGACGGCGTGAGCACCCTCGTCCTGGCCCGCAAGTACCGCCCCCGCAACTTTGCCCAGATGGCCGGACAGGAGCACGTCGTGCGCGCGCTCGGCAACGCGCTGCGCAGCGGCCGGCTGCACCATGCCTACCTCTTCACCGGCACACGCGGCATCGGCAAGACCACCGTCTCGCGCATCCTCGCCAAGAGCCTGAACTGCACCGGCCCGGACGGGCAGGGCGGCATCACGGCCGAGCCATGCGGGGTATGCGGCGCCTGCACGCAGATCGACGCCGACCGCTACATCGACTACATCGAGCTCGATGCCGCCTCCAACCGCAGCATCGACGAGGTGCGCGACCTCATCGAGCGTGCCGCCTACAAGCCCAGCATCGGGCGCTTCAAGGTCTTCATGATCGACGAGGCCCACCAGCTCACGAAGGACGCCTTCAACGCCCTGCTCAAGACGCTGGAGGAGCCGCCCGAGTACCTGAAGTTCGTGCTGGCCACGACCGACCCGGAGAAGATGCTGCCCACGGTGCTCAGCCGCTGCCTGCAGTTCAACCTCAGGCCGCTGTCGCCCGAGGTGGTGCATGACCACCTCGCCCAAGTGCTCCGGGCCGAGCAGCTGCCGCACGACGAAGGGTCGTTGCGGCTGCTCGGGCGCGCCGCGCGCGGCTCGATGCGCGACGCGCTCTCCCTGGCTGACCAGGCCATCGCCTACGGCGGGGGCCAGCTCGAGGAGGCCGCCGTGCGCGCCATGCTCGGTGCGGTGGACGGCAGCGTGGCATGCACGCTGGTGGAGGCGCTGGCGGCCCGCGAGCCGGCGCGTGCCCTGCAGGCGGTGGAGGGTCTGCGCGAGGCCGGGCAATCGGCCTCTTCAGCACTCGAGCAGATGGCCGTCTTGCTGCAGCAGATGGCCGTCGAGCAGGCGGTGCCCGGCTCGCTGTCGCCCGACGATCCCGATACGGCGGCCGCACGGGAGCTTGCCGCGCAACTGCCGCCCGACGAGACGCAGCTGCTCTACAGCATCGTGCTGCACGGGCGCCAGGAGCTGCACCTGATGCCGGATGAACACGCGGGCCTGACGATGACGCTGCTGCGCTTTCACGCCTTCGTCGAGCCGGCCCCTGCCCCAGCCGGCGGCGCGCGGGGCGGCTCGGCCGCGCTTCGCGTGAGCCCGCGGCCGGCCCTGGCGGTGCCCGTGCCGCCACCGGCGACCGCACCGTCGCCGGCACCCTCGCCGGCACCGTCGGTCATCGCGCCTTCGGCCCCCGTGCGCGCGGACCAACCCGCGCTCGCCAGGCCGGCTGCGCAGCCAGCCCCGGCCCCGCCTGCCCCGGTCGACCCGTCGCTGGGGGACCGTTGGCAGCAGCTGGTCGCGCGCCTGCTGGGTGCCGGCCGCGTGAGCGGGCTCACGCGCGAGCTGGCCCTGCAAAGCGCACTCGTGGCGGCCAGCGAGCCTGCCGCGGCCGATGGCAGCTCCACCTGGACGCTCGAGGTGGAGCTCGAGCCGCTGCGCAACGAGCCACTGGCCGACAAGCTCAGGGAGGCGGTCACGCAGGAGCTCGGCGTGGCCGTGTCCCTGCGCGTGTTGCCCGGCCCGGCTGCCGATTCGCCAGCCCGGCGCGAGGCTGCCGAGCGCGTGCGCCGGCAGCACGCCGCCGAACGGGCGATCGACGAGGATCCCGTCGTGCGCGACGTGCTGGCCCAGTTCCCGGGTGCGCGCGTCGTGCCCGGCTCCGTCCGGCCGGCCTGAGCGCGGGCCGGCCCCACCTCTTTCCATTCCACAGAAGGACAACCCACCATGATGAAGGGTCAGCTGGCCGGCCTGATGAAGCAGGCCCAGGCGATGCAGGACAACCTCAAGCGCGCCCAGGACGAGCTTGCGCTCCTGGAGGTGGAGGGCCAGTCCGGGGCGGGGCTCGTGAAGGTCACGATGACCTGCAAGCACGACGTCAAGCGCGTGACGATCGACCCGAGCCTGCTCGCGGAGGACCGCGAGATGCTGGAAGACCTCGTGGCGGCCGCCTTCAACGACGGCGTGCGCCGTGCCGAGGAGGTGAGCTCCGAGAAGATGTCGCGCCTGACGGCCGGGCTGCCCCTGCCCCCGGGCATGAAGCTGCCCTTCTGAGGCAGGTGGCACGTGGCCGTCGAGCCGGCGCTCGAGGCGCTCGTCGAGTCGTTGCGGCGCCTGCCCGGCGTGGGGCAGAAGTCCGCCCAGCGCATGGCCTGGCACCTGCTGCAGCACGACCGCGCCGGTGCCCGGCAGCTCGCCGCGGCGCTGCAGGCGGCCGACCAGAAGCTCGGCCACTGTGCGCGCTGCCACACCTTCACGCAGGCGCCGGTGTGCGCGACCTGCAGCGATGCCTCGCGCGACGCGCGGCTGCTGTGCGTGGTGGAGACCCCCGCCGACCAGGCGGCCTTCGAGCGCACGGGCAGCTACCGGGGCCTGTACTTCGTGCTGATGGGGCGGCTCAGCCCGCTCGACGGCGTCGGCCCGGAGGGCATTGGCCTGGCGCCCCTGCTCGAGCGCGTGGGTGATGGCTCGGTGCAGGAGGTGGTGGTCGCCACGGGCTTCACGGCCGAAGGCGAGGCCACGGCGCAGGCCATTGCGCAGCTGCTGCGCGCCCGCGAGGGCATCCGTGTGACGCGGCTGGCGCGGGGCGTGCCCGTGGGCAGCGACCTCGAATTCGTGGATCCGGGCACCATCGCCCATGCCTTCGTCGACAGGAGATGAGACGATGAAACTGGCCTACCTGTGCATCCTCGTCGCCTGCTTGCTGCCCATCGTGTGCGCCGGCATCGCCAAGTCGGGCACCTTCGGCCGCCCGCGCAGCCAGGGCGGCTACGACAACAGCGATCCGCGCGCCTGGCTCGCGCGCCAGCAGGGCCGCCGCGCGCGAGCCAACGCCGCACAGGCCAACAGCTTCGAGGCGCTGCCGATCTTCATCGCCGGCGTGCTCGTGGCGCAGCTGGGCGGCGTGGGGGCGTCCACGGTCAACGCGCTGGCGGTCTCGTTCGTCCTGCTGCGCGTGCTCTACATCGCCCTGTACGTGACGGACCGCGCCGCCGCGCGTTCCATCGTCTGGATGCTCGGCATGGGCGTGTGCATCGCCCTGTTCGTGCTCGCGCTCGCCTGAGCCTGCCGGCCCGCCGCCGCGCGATCGGCCCGACAGGCCTGGGCAGCCCTACTGGGCCAGGAAGCCCCCGTCCACCGCCAGGACGTGCCCCGTGACCATCGAGGCCGCGGGGCTGGCCAGGAACAGGATGGCGGCCGCCACCTCCTCGGGCTCGGCCATCCGCCCCATCGGGGTCACGCTGCGCACGCGCTCGAGCACGGCTGCGTTCAGTTCACCGATGAAGCCGGTGCGCGTCCAGGTCGGGGCCACGGCGTTGACGCGGATGCCGCGCGCGGCCCACTCCACGGCCTGCGACCGCGTGAGGTTCACGAGTGCGCCCTTGGTGGCGTGGTAGGCCGGATTGGGGTAGGGCCCGGCGCCGGACATCCCCATGATGGAGGCGACGTTGACGATCGCCCCGCCCTGCGCGGGCATGACAGGTGCCGCGGCCCGCGTGCACAGGAAACAGCCCGTGAGGTTGACGGCCAGCACCCGGTTCCACTCGTCCAGCGACAGCTCCAGGCTCGACTTGCGGATGGACACCCCGGCGTTGTTCACCAGGATGTCGATGCGGCCGTGCAGGGCGGCGATGTCGCCAAAGACACGCTCGATGGCAGCCGCATCGGCCACGTCGAGCGTGAAGGCGTGGCTGCCCGGCAGGTTCGTGGCGGCCTGCTGCGCCGCAGGCTCATCACGGTCGAGGATCACCACCGTGGCGCCGGCCTCGTGCAGGGCTTGCGCCGCCGCCCACCCGATGCCCTGGGCCCCGCCGGTGACCACCGCCACGCGGCCATCGACCCGGAATCGCGCCAGGGTGCCCGGGGCCGCGGGGTGAGGGGAAGCCATGTCCGCAGTCACCTAGGGGGCCGCCTTGGCGGGCGCCTTCTTCGCGTCCGTGGACGCCGCCTTCGGGTTGCCCTTTGCGGCTGTGCCCGAGGGCGCAGCCCGGGTGCCGGCGGCGCCCGCAGGCCGGGCGGTCGAAGCCCGCGCGGGCTGAGCCGGGGCCTTGGCGCGCGTTCCTGCCGGGCTCCTGGCCGCAGACGCCTGGCGCGAGGGGGTCGCCGCCCGGGCCTTGCGCGCAGGAGTCTCCGGGGCCAGCGCAAGCCGCGCGCGGTCGGCCAGCTGGTCGGTGACGTCGGGACCACCCGGGCTGGCGCGGCGCACGACCAGGGTCGAGCCCTGCCGCACGAGCATGCGCGCCGGGATGCGGTTGACCTCCACGAGCTCGGCCTCCGTCATGCGCACGAGCTTGGCTGCCTCCTGGGGCTTCATGGTGCGCGGAGCGACCCAGGCCGTCCAGCTCGACAACGGGCCCGTGTGCCGTGCCAGGCCGCCGACGAAGCGGTTCGCCTCGTCGTAGGGCAGCAGCAGGCTGGGGGTGGCTGCGGCGAGCACGACGGGCTTGTTGAGCTGGGGGTTCAGCGCCCGGAAGGCCTCGGCTTCGAGGCCCGAGAGCCTGAGGATGAGGGCCACGTCGATGTCGCGCTCGATGGGCACGGTGAGGAAGAAGGGGTGGTTCTCCAGGGGCGGCAGCTTCAGGCTGAAGGCCTCGGGGCGAAGCACGATGTTCTTGACCGCCTGCAGCTTGGGCACGTAGTTGCGGGTCTCGTCGGGCATGCGCAGGTCGGCGTAGCCGGTGCCCAGCCGGGCCCGCTCGTTGCGCGCGATGGCGCGCTGGACGTTGCCCTGGCCCCAGTTGTAGGCGGCCAGCGCCAGGTGCCAGTCCCCGAACATGCGGTGCAGCATCTGCAGGTAGTCCAGTGCCGCACGCGTGGAGGCCAGCACGCTGCGGCGGTCGTCGCGAAACAGGTTCTGCTTCAGGTCGAAGTGCGCGCCCGTGGCGGGCATGAACTGCCACATGCCCGAAGCGCGTGCGCGAGAGAGCGCCTCGGGGTTGAAGGCGCTCTCGATGAAGGGCAGCAAGGCGAGCTCCATGGGCATGCCGCGCTCGTGGATCTCCTCGACGATGTGGAAGAGGTAGCGCCCGCCGCGCTCCATCATCCGCTCCACGTAGTCCGGGCGCTCGGCATACCAGCGTTCCCAGCGCCGCACCAGTTCGTTGTCCAGGTCGGGTACGGCGAATCCCCCGCGCACGCGCTGCCAGAGGTCTGCCCGGGCCGTGTCGAGGTTGCGCTCGGCACCGAACTGCCCGCGCAGGCCTTCGGGGCGATCCTCGGGCCGCGCCACTTGAAGCGGCGCGGCCGCGGCCGCCGGTGAGGCCGCGACGGCCGAGGTGACGGCAGGGACCGCCACCTCGGCGCCCGTGGCGGGTGGCTGGGCCGCGGCCGGAACTGCAACCGCGGTGGGCAGGGCGTCGGCAACGGGGGCGGCGGGCCAGGGCGGCGGCTCGATCCGGGGTTCGGGTGCGGTGGCGCAGCCTGCCAGGAGGGCAGCCAGGCACAGCGCCAGGAGCGCGCGGGGGGTCGTCATCGGAATCGGTTCTTCCATTCGCGCAGGGCCGCGAAGACGGCCACGGGCGATTCGTCGGCTGCGCCCTCGCGCCGGGCGGCGGTCACGACCGCGGGCTCGGCACAGCGCAGGAAAGGGTTGATCTGGCGCTCCAGCTCGATGGAGGAGGGCAGCGTGATGGCGCCGTGGGCGCGCAGGTCCTGGCATTGCCGCAGGTGGCGCGAGGCCTCGGCGTTGGCCGGCTCGACGGCGCAGGCAAAGCGCAGGTTCGAGACGGTGTACTCATGCGTGCAGCACACGCGGGTGCGAGCGGGCAGCGCCGCCAGGCGCTGCAAGGACGCGTGCAGCTGCTGCGCCGTCCCCTCGAAGAGCCGGCCGCACCCTGCCGAGAAGAGCGTGTCGCCGCAGAACAGGACCGGATCGGGGCCTGCGTCGTGCGTGAGGTAGGCGATGTGGCCCGCCGTGTGGCCGGGCACATCGAGCACCTCGAAGTGCAGGCCGATGGCCTCGAAGCCCTCACCGTCGTGCCGGGGCTCGAAGGGCGGCGGGATGCGCTCGCGCGCCGGGCCGTGCACCGGCCCGCGCAGGCGCGGGCGCAGGCGGTCGATGCCGCCCACGTGATCGGGGTGATGGTGCGTCACTAGAATGGCCGCGAGTTCCAGGCCCTGCTCGTCGAGGGCGGCCTCCACGGGAGCGGCGTCGCCTGGATCCACGACGATGGCGCGTTGGCCGTCGTGCAGCATCCAGACGTAGTTGTCGGTGAAGGCGGGCAGCGCGACGAGATTCATGACGCGTGACGAGTCGATTATAGAGTTGGGCCATTGGCTGCGGACCCCGCCTGGCGGCTACCTGCTGCGGTGGGAGCAGGCCTGCGTGGACGCGCTGGTCAGCGATGTCTTCGGCTACCACGCGCTGCAGCTCGGCCTGGCCGAGCTCGATGGCTTGCGTGCCAACCGCATGCCGCATCGCTGGGTGGCCACGGACACGCGCCGGGTGCCCGGGCCGATCGAGCCCGCGCAGCCGCCTGCGGGCGAGGATGGCATCTCGCGCGTGTCGCTGCACGGGCACGTGGCCTTGCACTGCGATTTCGACGCGCTGCCCTTCGCCTCGGACAGCCTCGACCTGGTGGTGCTGCCGCATACGCTGGAGCTCGCGCGCGATCCGCACCTGACGCTGTCCGAAGTCGAGCGCGTGCTCGTGCCCGAGGGGCGGGTGGTGATCGTGGGCCTGAACCCGGCCAGCCTGTGGGGCCTGCGCCAGCGCATGGCGCGCGGAGGCGAGCGCGTGGGCATCGGCCGCCACCGGCATCTCTTCCTGCCGCGTGCCGGGGAGTTCCTGGGCTACTGGCGGCTGCGCGACTGGCTGCGGCTGCTGAGCTTCGAAGTGGAGGCCGGACGCTTCGGCTGCTGGCGGCCGCCGCTGGCCAGCCAGGCCTGGCTGGACCGCTTCGCCTGGCTCGAGCCGCTGGGGTCGCGCTGGTGGCCGGTGTTCGGCGCGGTGTATGCGATATCCGCCGTCAAGCGCGTGCGGGGCATGCGGCTGGTCGGGCTCACGCGCGACCGTGCCCGCAAGCGCCATGTGGCCGCACCGGTGGTGGCCAACCGCCATGGCAACCTGGGCCAGCCGCGCAGCGTCGAGGAGGGCTCGTCCGCATCGATCGCCGGTAGGATGCTTCCACGATGCAAGAAGTGACGATCTACACCGACGGCGCCTGCAAGGGCAACCCGGGCCCGGGAGGGTGGGGTGCCTGGCTGCGCAGCGGCGAGCACGAGCGCGAGCTCTTTGGCGGCGAGGCACTGACCACGAACAACCGCATGGAACTGCAGGCGGTGATCGAGGCCCTGAACGCCTTGCGGCGGCCGAGCCTCGTGCACCTGCACGTGGACAGCGAGTACGTGCGCAACGGCATCACCTCCTGGATCCACGCCTGGAAGCGCCGGGGCTGGCGCACCGCCGACAACAAGCCGGTGAAGAACGTCGACCTGTGGCAGCGCCTGGAGGCGGCCACGGCCCCGCACCGTGTCGAATGGCACTGGGTGCGCGGCCACTCGGGCGATCCAGGCAACGAGCGTGCCGATGCGCTGGCCAACCGGGGCGTGGAGACTGCCCGAGGAACTTGATCTTCCTTTACGCGTGCCCGCACAGGGCAGGCGTCCAATCCCCGTTACAGTGCGTCCTGGAGTGATCCGGGATGGCATTCAAGAAGCTTCATCTGGCGGTGGCCGTGGTTGGCATCGCCGCAGTCGGGACCGCCGCATGGTGGTTCCAGAACAAGGGCAGCCTCGTGCCCGCCAAGGAGGCGGGCGCTGAGGCGGCGAAGGCGGCGCAGGGTCCGGGTGGCGGGTCACCCGGCGGCCCCGGGGCCAAGGGCGGATCGGGCGGGTCGGGTGCGCCAGGCGCCCCTGGCGGGCGCGGCCCCGGCGGGCCCCCGGCGGTCGAGCTCGGCAAGGTCGAGACGATGCGCCTGGAGGACGACACCCAGGCCGTGGGCACGCTGCGCTCGCGCCAGGGGGTGGTTCTGCGCCCGGAGACGAGCGGGCGCATCCAGGCCCTGTCCTTCAGCGACGGCCAGCGCGTGCGCAAGGGCGAGCTCCTGGTGCAGCTGGACGACACGCTGCAGCGCGCGCAGCTCCAGCAGGCCGAGGCGTCGGCCGCGATCGCGCGCACCAACCTGCAGCGCAGCCGCGAGCTCGCGGCGCAGAATTTCGTCAGCCAGAGCGCGGTCGACCAGAACGCCGCCGCCCTCGAGGTGGCGCTTGCGCAGGTGCAGCTCGCACAGGCTCAGCTGCAGCGCATGAAGGTGCTGGCGCCCTTCGACGGGATCGTGGGCATCCGCTCGGTGAGCGTGGGCGACTACGTGAAGGACGGCGCCGACCTCGTCACGGTCGAGGACCTGTCCTCCGTATGGGTCGACTTCAGGCTGCCTGAGCGCTTCATGGCGCGGGTGCGTCCGGGACAGCCCGTGGAGCTTGCGCTCGACGCCCTGCCGGGGCGCAAGTTCTCCGCCCGCATCGAGGCACTCGACTCGCAGCTCGACGCCAACGGCCGCTCGGTGCTCGTGCGGGCACGCCTGTCCAACGGCGACGGGGCCCTGCGCAGTGGCATGTTCGCCCGCGTGCGCGCCGTCTTCGAGGTGCGCGGCAAGGCGCTCGTGGTGGCCGAGGAGGCGCTGGTGCCGGTGGGCGACAAGCAGTTCGTGTTCCGCGTCGTCGACGGGTCCGAGGGCGGCAAGGTGGCGCAGCGCGTGCCGGTGAAGGTCGGCGTGCGCATACCCGGGAAGGCCGAGATCGTGGAGGGCTTGAAGGACGGCGAGGCCATCGTCGTGGCCGGACAGTCCCGCCTGATGCGCGGCGAGAACATCCCCGTGCGCGTGGTGGACCTCAGCCGTCCGCGCGCGGGGCCGGGCGGCCCGGGCGGCAAGCCCGATGCCGCGCAGCCCGCACCGGGCGCAGGCTCGGCCCCGGCCGGCCCGCGCAAGTGACGCTCCAGACAGGAACGACCCCGCCATGATCCTGTCCGAGATCTCGATCCGCCGCCCGGTCTTCGCGACCGTGATGTCGCTGATGATCGTGCTGCTGGGCATCGTGTCCTTCTCGAAGCTCGCGGTGCGCGAGTACCCCCGCATCGACGAGCCGGTGGTCACCGTCAACACGCGGCTGCTCGGCGCTTCGGCCGAGGTCATCGAGTCGCAGGTCACCAAGCCCCTGGAGGACTCGATCGCCGGCATCGACGGCATCGACATCCTGACCTCGATCTCGCGCGCCGAGCAGAGCCAGATCACCGCGCGCTTCAAGCTCAGCAAGGACCCCGACTCCGCCGCCGCCGACGTGCGCGACCGCGTCTCGCGCATCCGCCAGCGCCTGCCTGCGGCGATCGACGAGCCGGTGATCGCCAAGGTCGAGGCCGACGCCTTCCCCGTGATCTGGATCGCCTTCACGAGCGAGCGCCTGTCGCCGCTGGAGGTCACGGACGTCATCAACCGCATTGTCAAGCCGCGCCTGCAGACGATCCCCGGCGTGGCTGACGTCAGCATCAACGGCGACCGCAAGTTCGCCATGCGCATCTGGCTCGACCCCGACCGGCTGGCCGCGCTGAAGGTGACGACGCAGGACGTTGAGGACGCGCTGCGGCGGCAGAACCTGGAGGTTCCGGCCGGGCGCATCGAGAGCCGCCAGCGCGAGTTCAACGTGACGGCCCGCACCGACCTCAACACCGAGGCGCAGTTCGGCGAGATCGGCCTGAAGACCGCCAACGGCTTCACCGTCAAGCTCAAGGACGTCGCGCGTATCGAGCAGGCGCCCGCCAGCGAGCGCTCGGTGGTGCGCCTGAACGGGCAGCCCGCCGTCTCGGCGGGCATCATCCGCAACGCCACCGCCAACCCGCTGAACATCTCCGCGGGCGTGCGCGAGGCGATGCCGAAGATCCAGGCCGACCTGCCGCAGGGCCTGACCTTCATGATCGCCAACGACAACTCGGTCTTCATCGACCGCTCGATCAAGGCCGTCTACCGGACCACGGCCGAGGCGGTCGTGCTGGTGGCACTCGTGGTGTTCGTGTTCCTGCGCACGCTGCGCGCCTCGATCATCCCGCTGGTGACGATTCCCGTGAGCCTGATCGGCGTTTTCTCGATCATGGCCGCCTCGGGCTTCACGATCAACACGCTCACGCTGCTGTCGCTCGTGCTGGCCATCGGCCTGGTGGTGGACGACTCGATCGTGGTGCTGGAAAACGTCTTTCGCCACATCGAGGAAGGCCTCACGCCGCTGAAGGCCGCGCTCAAGGGCGCCAAGGAGGTGGGCTTCGCGGTGGTGGCCATGACGCTCACGCTGGCGGCCGTGTTCGCGCCGCTGGCCTTCACGCCAGGGCGCACCGGCCGGCTCTTCGTCGAGTTCGCGCTCACGCTGGCCGGGGCGGTGATCGTCTCGGGCTTCGTCGCGCTCACGCTCACCCCGATGATGTGCAGCAAGCTGCTGCGCCACGAGCCGAACCCGAGCTGGTTCGACCGCGGCATGGAGCGCGTGCTCGTGGCCATCACGCGCGGCTACGAGGTGGCGCTGCGCTGGGTGCTGGGCCAGCGCTGGATCGTGCTGCTCGTGATGCTGGCCTGCGGGGGTGGCAGCGCCTGGCTGTACTCGAGCGCCCGCAGCGAGCTCGCGCCCATGGAAGACCGCGGCGTGATCCTGACGAGCGTCACCTCGCCAGACGGCTCCACGCTCGAGTACACCACCCGCTACCTGCGCGCGATCGAGCGCATCACGAGCGACTACAAGGAGTTCGACCGCACCTTCGTGGTGGCCGGCAACCCGACGGTGGCGCAGGGCTCGGTGATCCTGCGCGCGGTGCCCTGGGAGGAGCGCGAGAAGAGCACCTTGCAGATCGCCCGCGAGCTGGGGCCGCGCGTCAGCGGGCTGCCCGGCGTCAGCGCGTTCCCGATCACGCCGCCGAGCCTGGGCCAGGGCTTTCGTGAGCGACCGATCAACTTCGTGATCGTCACGAGCGACAGCTACGAGAACCTGTCGCGCGTGGCGCAGGCGATGGTGGCCGAGATGGCCAGGAACCCCGGCCTCGTGGCGCCTGACGTGGACCTGCGCCTGAACAAGCCCGAGATCTTCCTGGAGGTGGACCGCGAACGTGCAGCCGACGCAGGCGTCAGCGTCGAGCAGGTCGCCCGCATGGTGGAGACGATGCTCGGGGGCCGGGCCGTGACGCGCTACAAGCGTGACGCCGACCAGTACGACGTGCTCGTGCAGACCATGCCCAGCGGACGCACCACGCCCGAGGACATCGAGCGCCTGTTCGTGCGCGGCCGAGGCGACGCGATGGTGCCGCTTTCCTCGCTCGTGAAGATCCGCGAGTCGGTGAGCCCGCGCGAGCTCAACCACTTCAACCAGCGTCGCTCCGCGACCATCACCGCCAACCTCGCCCCGGGTTACTCGCTGGGCGAGGGGCTGGATTTCATGGAGCAGGCCGCCGCGCGCGTGCTCAAGCCGGGCTACGCCACCGAGCTCAACGGCGTGAGCCGTGAGTTCCGCGCCTCCAGCGGGGCACTCGTGGTGGTGTTCGTGCTGGCGCTGCTGTTCATCTTCCTGGTGCTCGCGGCGCAGTTCGAGAGCTTCGTCGACCCCTTCATCATCATGCTGTCGGTGCCGCTGTCGATGGTGGGCGCGCTCGGAGCGATGCACCTGACGGGCGGGACGCTCAACGTGTATTCGCAGATCGGGCTCGTGACCCTCGTGGGCCTGATCACCAAGCACGGCATCCTGATCGTGGAGTTCGCCAACCAGATGCGCCAGCAGGGGCACGACGTGCGGCAGGCCACGATCGAGGGCGCGAGCCTGCGCCTGCGCCCGATCCTCATGACCACCGGTGCGATGGTGCTGGGCGCCATCCCGCTGGCCCTGTCCACCGGCGCGGGGGCCGAGAGCCGGCAGCAGATCGGCTGGGTGATCGTGGGCGGGATGTCTTTCGGCACGCTCCTGACGATCTTCGTCGTGCCCACGGTGTACACGCTCTTCGCGCGCCAACGCGTGCCGGGCGAGATCCAGGTGCCGCCCGACGCGGAGCCGGGCCAGACGGAGGCGGAGTCAGCCGCCGCGCGGCTGCAGTCGCAGCATTGAGCCCTGGCGCTCGAGCGTCGCCTCGAGCAGCTTCACCACGGCGTAGAGCGCCTCGATGGTCGGCACCGGCGTGCCGGTGATGCGCGCGAGCTCGAGCACCGAGCCCACGAGCGCCTCCAGCTCCAGGCCGCGGCCGTGCTCCACGTCCACGAGCATCGAGGTCTTGTGCGCGCCCACGGCCTCGGCGCCTGCGATGCGCTGCTCGATGCCGATCTTGAAGCTCACCCCGAGCGTCTCGCCCACGGCCTGCGCCTCGGCCATCATGCGTGCGGCGAGCTGCCGCGTCAGCGGGAACCGGCAGATGTCCTCGAGCGTGGCGTGCGTGAGCGCCGAGATCGGGTTGAAGGTGAGGTTGCCCCAGAGCTTGACCCAGATCTCGCTGCGGATGTCGCGCGCCACCGGCGCCTTGAAGCCCGACTCCATCAGGGCGCGCGACAGGGCTTCGATGCGCGGGCTGCGCGAGCCGTCGGGTTCGCCCAGCGTGAAGCGGTTGCCCTCGATCAGGCGCACCACGCCGGGCTCGGCGAGCTCGCAGGCGGGGTAGACGATGCTGCCGATGACGCGTTCGGGCTCGATCGCGGCGGCGATCGCGCCGTCCGGGTCCAGGCTCTCCAGGCGCCGGCCTTCCCAGGGCCCGGGCAGGCGGTGGAAGTACCACCACGGCAGCCCGTTGATCATGGTGACCACGGCGGTCTCGGGGCCGAACATGCCGCGCAGGCCGGGCAGGATGTCGCGCACCTGGTGGGCCTTGACGGTCAGGAGCACGGCGTCCTGCGGACCGGCCTCGGACGGGTCGCGCACCGCCCGGACGCTGGCCGCGTGTTCCTCCCGGCCATCCGGGTGCCGCAGCCGAAAGCCGCGTGCGCGAATCGCCTCGAGGTTGCGGTTGCGCGCGACGAAGCACACCTCGTGGCCCGCCAGCGCGAGCCGCGTGCCCAGGTAGCCACCGATGGCACCCGCGCCGACGATGCCGATCCTCATGCGCCCAGCCCCAGGCGCGCGGCCAGCCCGATGCGCTGCAGCTTGCCGGTGGCGCCCTTGGGGATCTCGTCCAGGAAGAGCACCTTGGCCGGAACCTTGAAGTCGGCCAGGCGCTGCGCCACGAAGGCCTGCAGCTCGCGCTCGGTGGCCTGTGCACCCTCGCGCAGCACCACCACCGCGCCCACCTCCTCGCCGAGCTTGGCGTGCGGGATCGCGAAGCACACCACCTGCGCCACCGCCGGATGGTCCATCAGCACCTCGTCGACCTCGCGCGGGCTGATCTTCTCGCCGCCGCGGTTGATGATCTCCTTCAGGCGCCCGGTCAGGCTCAGGTAGCCATCGGCGTCCTTCATGCCCTGGTCGCCGGTGCGGAACCACCCGTCGACGAAGGCCTCGGCGTTGGCCTTGGGGTTGTTCTCGTAGCCGGCCGTGACGTTGTCGCCGCGGATCACGATCTCGCCGATTTCGCCGGCGGGCAGCAGCGTGCCGTCCTCGCCCATGATGGCCACCTGGGGGCCGGCGGGCAGGCCCACCGAGCCGGGCTTGCGCACAGCCGGCGGCAGCGGGTTGGAAGCCATCTGGTGCGTGGCCTCCGTCATGCCGTAGGACTCGATGAGCGGGGCGCCGAACACCTCCTCGAGCTCGCGGATCACCTGCGGCGGGATGGAGCTCGACGAGGATCGGATGAAGCGCAGCGGGTGGCGGCGGATCACCTCGGTGTTCTTCGAGGCGCGCGAGACGATGGCCTGGTGCATCGTGGGCACCGCCGTGTACCAGGTGGGGGCCGCCTCGTCCATCCAGGCGAAGAACCTCAGGGCGTTGAAGCCCGGGGTGCAGAACACGGCCGAGCCCGCCGACACCGGGGCCAGCACCCCGGCGATGAGCCCGTGGATGTGAAACAGCGGCATCACGTTCAGCCCGCGGTCGGCCGGCGTGAAGGCCAGCGTGCGCGCGATGTTGCCCGCCGAGGCGCACAGGTTGCGCTGCGACAGCGGCACGATCTTGGGCCGCGAGGTGGTGCCCGAGGTGTGCAGCACCATCGCGACGTCGTCGGGCTCGGCCATGCCCGGGTGGGCAGGTGTGCCGGCGGCCTGGCCGTCGCGCGCGCTCAGCGTGAAGCTGCCGGCCGTCTCGCC
This sequence comes from Rubrivivax sp., assembly GCA_040400855.1. Taxonomy (GTDB): domain Bacteria; phylum Pseudomonadota; class Gammaproteobacteria; order Burkholderiales; family Burkholderiaceae_C; genus Rubrivivax. Next base: position 7,543 of record JBBAPJ010000032.1, on the reverse strand, counting down.
CGGCCGCAGGTCGACGATGCGCACGCCCAGGCGCTGCGCCACCTCGATCGCCGGTGAGGTGCTGTCGTGCTCGACGACGAGCAGGCTCGCCTTCAGGTCGGACAGGTAGAACTCGAACTCGTCGGCCCGGTAGGCGGGGTTCAGCGGCGCGGTGGTCACGCCGCAGGCGGCGCTCAGGAAGCAGGCCGCCATCTCCGGCCCGTTGGCCAGCACGATCGCCACGCGGTCGTTGCGGCCGGCGCCCAGCGCGTTCAGCGAGGCGACGGTGCGGTGCGCAAGCGCCCGCAGCGCCGCGTGGGTGAGGGCAGGGCGGCCCGGTGCGGCAAGCGCAGGCGCGTCGTCGGCACCTGTGGCCAGGAGTTCCAGCAGCGTCGTCTTCATGGGGGTTCCGGGCGGCTTCAGCCGCCGATGTAGTGCATCTCGATGCGGCGGCCCGTGCCGGCCGCCTCGGGGGACTGCGCGTGGCGCAGTTCCGAGTAGCGGTCGTCGCGGCCGCTCCAGATGTGGCCGATCGCAGCGGCGAGCTGCTGGTCGTCGTGGCCGCCGCGCAGCAGGGCGCGCAGGTCGTGCCCCTGGGTGGCGAACAGGCACAGGAAGAGCCGGCCCTCGGTGGACAGGCGCGCGCGGTTGCAGTCGCCGCAGAAGGGCTGCGTCACGCTGGAGATCACGCCGACCTCGCCCAGCCCGTCCCGGTAGGCCCAGCGCTCGGCGGTCTCGCCCGGCTGGCTGGGCTCCAGGGCCTGCAGCCCGAAGGCCTCGTCCAGGCGCCGCACCACCTCGGCCGAAGGCAGCACCTCGTCCATGCGCCAGCCGTTGGTCGTGCCCACGTCCATGAACTCGATGAAGCGCAGCACGACGCGGCCGCCGTGGCGCTCGCGGAAGTGGCGCGCCATGGGCACGATCTCATGGTCGTTCGTGCCGCGCTGCACGACCATGTTGACCTTCACCGGGCCGAGCCCGGCGGCCACCGCCGCGTCGATCCCGGCCAGCACGTCGGCCACCGGGAAGTCCACGTCGTTCATGCGCCGGAACACCCCATCGTCCAGCGCGTCCAGGCTCACGGTGACGCGGCGCAGGCCAGCCTGTGCCAGCGCCTGCGCCTTGCGCGCCAGCAGCGAGGCGTTGGTGGTGAGCGTGAGGTCCAGCGGCTCGCCTTGCGCGTCGCGCAGCCCGGCCAGCATCTGCACCAGCACCTCGATGTTCTTGCGCAGCAGCGGCTCGCCGCCCGTGAGGCGCAGCTTGCGCACGCCGTGCGCCACGAACACGCGCGCCAGGCGCGTGATCTCCTCGAAGGTCAGCAGGTCGCCCTGGGGCAGGAAGCGGTAGTCGCGGTCGAACACCTCCTTGGGCATGCAGTAGGTGCAGCGGAAGTTGCAGCGGTCCGTCACCGAGATGCGCAGGTCGCGCAGCGGCCGCCCGCGCCGGTCGGCCAGCAGGCCCGAGGGGGGCGGGGCATCGTGCGGGATCGTCGGCAGCAGGGCGGCCTGGCGCAGGTCGACCAGCGGGATGACGTTGTCGCCCATGGCGGGTCCTCAGCGCACCGCCGCGGGCGCGGCGACGACGCCCGGCTCGCCCATCTCGGCACGGCGCGCGCCCGTGAAGCGGCGCGCCCAATAGGCCTGGCGCATGTCCTCGATGCGCACCTGGCTGCCCGCGCGCGGGGCGTGGATGAACTTGCCTTCGCCCACGTAGATGCCCACGTGCGAGAAGGTGCGGCGCAGGGTGTTGAAGAAGACGAGATCGCCCGGGCGCAGCTCTTCGCGGGTCACCTTGAAGAGGCCCGAGGCCGCGGCCTGGTCGTCCACGCGGCGCGGCAGGACGAGGCCGATGCTCATCTCGAAGACGTGGCGCGTGAAGCCGCTGCAATCGAAGCCCTGCTCGGCGCTGCTGCCTCCGCGCCGGTAGGGCACGCCCAGGAAGTTCATCGCCGCCATCACCATCTCGGAGGCGCGGTCGCGCACCTGGCGCACCAGTTCCTCGCCCCGGCCGTCAGCCTCGAGCAGGCCCTTGTCGACGAGCAGCTGCAGGACGGGATCGGCCGGGCTGCGTGCCGCCCCGTCGACCGGCTGCGCGGCGCACGTCAGGCTCAGGGCGAGCGCAGCCCCGGCTGCACAGGTGCGCAGGGTGCGGGCCGCCGCGCGCAGCGGCAGAATAGGTGGCGACGGGAATCTCAACGCAACCAGCGAGGTGCAGCCATGTTCCAGGCGATTCTGCTCGAAAAGTCGGCCCAGGGTTTCTCGGCCGGGCTGACGCAGCTCGACGAGGCCAGCCTGCCGCAGCTCCCCGCGGGGGGCGTGCTGGTGCAGCCGGAGTGGTCCACCCTCAACTACAAGGATGGCCTGGCCCTCACCAACCGCTCGCCCGTGGTGCGCGTGTGGCCGATGGTGCCGGGCATCGACGGCGCGGGCACCGTGCAGCAGAGCGACCATCCGGACTGGCAGCCGGGCGACCGCTTCGTGCTCAACGGCTGGGGCGTGGGCGAGACGCACTGGGGGTGCCTGGCCGGGCGCGCGCGCCTGAAGGGCGACTGGCTCGTGCCGCTGCCCGGCGCCTTCACGACCCGCCAGGCGATGGCCATCGGCACCGCCGGCTACACCGCAATGCTGTGCGTGATGGCGCTGGAGCGACACGGGCTGACGCCAGGCGACGGCGAAGTGCTCGTGACGGGCGCCACGGGCGGGGTGGGGTCGGTGGCGGTGGCACTGCTGGCCCGGCTCGGCTACCGCGTGGTGGCCGCCACCGGCAAGGCTGCCGAGGCCGACTACCTCACGGGCCTGGGCGCGCAAGCCGTCGTCGACCGGGCCGAGCTCGCCGCGCCCGGCAAGCCGCTGCAGAAGGAGCGCTGGGCGGGCGTGGTCGATGCCGTGGGCAGCCACACGCTGGCCAACGCCTGCGCGCAGGTGCGCTACGGCGGCGCCGTGGCGGCCTGCGGGCTGGCCCAGGGCGCGGACCTGCCGGCCACCGTGATGCCCTTCATCCTGCGCGGCGTGGCGCTGCTCGGGGTCGACAGCGTGATGGCGCCGCAGGCCCTGCGCCGCCAGGCCTGGGCGCGGCTGGCACGCGACCTCGACCCGGCCCGGCTCGAGTCGATGGTGGAGGAGACCGACCTGGCCGGGGCACTGCCCGCGGCCCAGCGGCTGATGGCCGGGCAGGTGCGCGGCCGCATCGTCGTGCGCATCGGCTGAGGCAGCAGGGCCCAGCGTCAGGGCTTCGTCAGCGCCCGATCCGACAGTGCCCGCCGCGCCCGGGCCGCCGGCTTTGCCCCCGAGGCGCCGAAGAAGAACCGACCAGGAGACCGCCATGACCCGCTACGCCGACTTCCACCGCCGCTCGCTGCAGGACCGCGAGGCCTTCTGGAGCGAGCAGGCCGCGCTGATCGACTGGAAGACGCCGCCCCAGCAGGTGTGCGACTACTCGAACCCGCCCTTCGCGCGCTGGTTCGTGGGCGGCACCACGAACCTGTGCCACAACGCGGTGGACCGGCACGCCGCCACGCACCCGGATCGGCGCGCCCTGATCTGGGTCTCCACCGAGGTGGACAAGGAGGTGGTCTACACCTTCGGCGAGCTGCAGCGCGAGGTCGAATGCATGGCCTCGATGCTGCGGGAGCTGGGCGTGAAGGCCGGCGACCGCGTGCTCGTCTACATGCCGATGATCCCCGAGGCCGTGTTCGCGATGCTCGCCTGCACGCGCATCGGCGCCCTGCACTCGGTGGTCTTCGGCGGCTTTGCCAGTGTGAGCCTGGCCAGCCGCATCGACGACGCCGAGCCCACCGTGATCGTGAGTGCCGACGCCGGCTCGCGCAGCGGCAAGGTGGTGCCCTACAAGGGGCTGCTGGACGAGGCCATCCGCCTGTCTGCCCACAAGCCGGCCAAGGTGCTGATGGTGGACCGCGCCCTGCACGCGATGCCGATGACCGAGGGGCGCGACGTCGACTACGCCGCGATGCGCAGCCGGCACCTGGGCGCCACCGTGCCGTGCACCTGGGTGGACTCCACCCACCCGAGCTACACCCTCTACACGAGCGGCACCACCGGCAAGCCCAAGGGCGTGCAGCGCGACACGGGCGGCTACGCCGTGGCCCTGGCCTCGAGCATGAAGGAGATCTTCCTCGGGCAGCCGGGCGAGACCTACTTCTCCACCAGCGACATCGGCTGGGTGGTGGGCCACAGCTACATCGTCTACGGGCCGCTGATCGCCGGCATGGCCACCATCCTCTACGAGGGGCTGCCCACGCGGCCCGATGCCGCAGTGTGGTGGAGCCTGGTGGAGAAGTACCAGGTCACGGCCATGTTCAGCGCACCCACCGCGGTGCGTGTGCTCAAGAAGCAGGATCCGGCCGCGCTCTCGCGCCACGACCTGAGCTCGCTGCGCGCGCTCTTCCTGGCGGGCGAGCCGCTGGACGAGCCCACCGCGAAGTGGATCGCCCAGGCCCTGGGCAAGCCCATCATCGACAACTACTGGCAGACCGAGACCGGCTGGCCGATCCTGACGATCTGCAACGGCGTGGAGCCCGCGCCCAGCAAGTTCGGCTCGCCGGGCAAGGCCGTCTACGGCTACGACGTGAAGCTGCTGGACGAGCACACCGGCCAGGAGCTCACCGAGCCGAACAGCAAAGGCGTGGTGGCCATCGAGGGCCCACTGCCGCCAGGCTGCATGCAGACCGTCTGGCGCGACGACGCACGCTTCGTCAAGACCTACTGGAGCAGCATCCCGGGCCGGCAGGTCTACAGCACCTTCGACTGGGGCATCCGCGACGAGGACGGCTACTTCTTCATCCTCGGGCGCACCGACGACGTGATCAACGTGGCCGGGCATCGCCTGGGCACGCGCGAGATCGAGGAGAGCATCTCGAGCCACCCGGCGGTGGCGGAGGTGGCGGTGGTGGGCGTGGCCGACGCCCTGAAGGGCCAGGTGGCGATGGCCTTTGCCGTGCTCAAGGACCCCGCCCGCGCCGCGACGCCAGCCGACGCGCTGCTGCTCGAGGGCGAGATCATGAAGGTGGTGGACGAGCAGCTCGGCGCGGTGGCGCGCCCGGCGCGCGTGCGTTTCGTGAACCTGCTGCCCAAGACCCGCTCGGGCAAGCTGCTGCGCCGCGCCATCCAGGCCGTGTGCGAGGGCCGCGACCCGGGCGACCTGACGACGATCGAGGATCCTTCCACCCTCCAGGCCATCCAGGCCTTGATGTCGGTCAAGACCTGATCACGGACCCGCCGATGCGAGGGGGCGCGAGGCAGCGGTAACGCACCGCAAACGACGCAACGATGTATAGTCCCGACTCAAGGGAAACCCTGATCCGGTCGAGGTCACGCGGCGCGCGTGTCCGTTCAGGCCGGTTCGCCGACATGGGAGCGGACATGGGCTTGCAGACCAATGCATTGCAGCGCTGGATCGTCGCTGTTTGCGCGCTGATCGCCCTGGCCCTCTCAGGCGGCGCCTGGGCCCAGACCCAGCCCGTCAAGATCGCCCCCGATCTCTCCCTGGTGCTCTCCCGCACCGACCTCGCGCCCGGCTGGGTGCGCACCGTGGGCGGCACCCGCTACGTGAAGGTGCTGATCATGGCCCGCAGCAGCGACACGAGCCTGGCCGCGCTGCGCGCACAGGTGCTGGCCAGTGGCGGCGGGGTCTACTACCGTTTCATCTCGATGCAGGGCCTGTCGGCCACCGTGCCGGCCTCGGCTGTGGCCTCGATCGCGGCCCGGTCGGACGTGCTCTACGTGGTGCCGAACCGCCCTGCGCTGCGGCTGCAAAGCGTGCTGCAGCGGGCCTCCGGGCAGGCTGACCTGGCCGCTTCGCTGGGTACGGGCGGCGCGCTCGACGGCGCGGGCGTGGGCATTGCCGTGCTCGATTCGGGGATCGATTTCCGGCACCGCAACTTCCTGCGGCCGGATGGCTCCTCCCGGGTGGCCGGGGCGGTGGACTTCGTCTCCATGCGCAGGAACTTCGTCGACGGCGGCTGGCGCGTGGGCAACGACTACAGCCCGTCCACCACCGCCAGCATCGACGGCACCAAGTACTGGCAGGACGGGCCCCAGCTGGCCCCCAAGGCCAACAACCCCGACCCCTACGGCCACGGCAGCATCGTGGCGGGCGCCGCCGCGGGCAACGGCGCCTACCAGGCGCCCAACTCCAGCGGCATCGCCACGGGCGCCACGCTCTGGGACGTGCGCGTGCTCGACGAGCGCGGCGTGGGCGAGATGGCCGACGTGCTGGCCGGCGTGGACTGGGTGGTGCAGCGGGCGCGCCTGGCAGGCATCCGCGTGATGAACGTGAGCCTGGGCGTCACGGCCTGGGAGTCGTACCTGATCGATCCGCTGGCGCGGGCCGTGCGCGGCGCCACCGCCACGGGCGTGACGGTGGTGGCGGCGGCTGGCAACCGCGGCGTGGCCGCCGACGGGCGCCTGGTCTACGGCAGCATCGCGTCGCCGGGGCACGATCCGTCGGTGATCACGGTGGGGGCCGTCAACCTCAAGGGCACTGAAGTGCGCAGCGACGACGTCGTCACGCGCTTCAGCGCGAAGGGGCCGACGCGCGCGAGACTCGTCTTCCAAAACGGCCGGGTGCTGACCGACAACCTGACCAAGCCTGACTTGGTGGCCCCGGGCAACCGCCTCGTCGGCGTGCTCGGCTCAGACAAGTTCCCCACCCAGACAGGCTGGAACGCGCTGGCGCGCACGTACCCGCAGCTGACGCAAGTGGCCAGCGCCTCGCAGCAGCCGGACCGCGAGTTGATGCAGCTCAGCGGCACGTCGATGGCTGCGCCTGTGGTGGCCGGCACGGCCGCCCTGATGCTGCAGGCCAACCCCGGGCTCACCCCGCCCCTCGTCAAGGCCATCCTGCAGTACACGGCCCAGCCGCTTGCCAACGCCCCGCTCGTCGTGCAGGGCACTGGCATGGTGAACGTCGAGGGGGCTGTGCGGCTGGCCCGTTCCCTGCGCACGGACATTGGCCCGTCCATTGAGGCCGGTACGCTGCCCGCTGGCGCGAACCTGCTTGCAGCCGGCGCCTCTATGCCGACGCCGTCGTCCACGCTGAACGGCCAGGCGGTGCCGTGGAGCCAGGTGGTGACGGTGGGCGGTGCGCGGTTGGCCACCGGTAACGTACTCTTCACCCAACTCCAGCCCGTGTGGGATCCGACGCTGCTGTGGTCGCGTCGCGTCGTTCTGCGCGCTTCCGTCAACTACCAGCCCGCGACCAACGGTGTGCTGCCGCGCACAGTGCCGTCCGCGATCAGCGAGGCTTCGGTGGGCACGCAGTGGCTGCTGGGTTCGGGTGTCAGGATGCTCGACCCCACGTTCGCGGCCCTCGGGGGCGCGAGAGGCTGGTTCTCCACGGCCGTACCGGATCTGCTCGCGACGGCAACGAGCAGGGGGAAGAACATCACCACCTTGGGACAGGGGTTCAATGCTGCGAATGGCAACCTGTTTGTTGATGGTGCGTTCATTGGCTACCAGTTGATCTTCGCGGAGCAGTCGATCCTGGCGGAGCAATCGATCCTGGCGGAGCAATCGATCCTGGCGGAGCAATCGATCCTGGCGGAGCA
>JBBAPJ010000031.1:0-25267 GCA_040400855.1 Rubrivivax sp. | reverse complement strand
AGCGCGCGCATGGTGGCCATGAAGGCCGCCACCGACAACGCCGGCAACCTCATCAGCGAGCTCAAGCTCATCTACAACAAGACCCGCCAGGCCGCCATCACGAAGGAGCTGTCCGAGATCGTCGGCGGCGCCGCGGCCGTCTGAGGCCCTGCATACCGAGTTAGGCAAGGAAATCCAAATGTCAGCACAAGCTCAAGGCAAGATCGTCCAGTGCATCGGCGCGGTCGTGGACGTCGAGTTCCCGCGCGACCAGATGCCGCGCGTGTACGACGCGCTCAAGATGGAAGGCTCGGCGCTCACGCTGGAGGTGCAGCAGCAGCTCGGCGACGGCATCGTGCGCACCATCGCGCTGGGCTCCTCCGAAGGCCTGCGCCGCGGCCTGATGGTCGTCAACACCGGCGCGCCGATCACGGTGCCGGTGGGCAAGGCCACGCTCGGCCGCATCATGGACGTGCTGGGCCAGCCCATCGACGAGCGCGGCCCCGTGTCGCACGAGCTCACCGCCTCCATCCACCGCAAGGCCCCGGCCTACGACGAGCTCAGCCCCTCGCAGGAGCTGCTCGAGACGGGCATCAAGGTGATCGACCTCATCTGCCCGTTTGCCAAGGGCGGCAAGGTGGGCCTGTTCGGCGGCGCCGGCGTGGGCAAGACCGTCAACATGATGGAGCTCATCAACAACATCGCCAAGGCGCACTCGGGCCTGTCGGTGTTTGCCGGCGTGGGCGAGCGCACCCGCGAGGGCAACGACTTCTACCACGAGATGAGCGACTCCAAGGTCGTCGTCCAGGAGGACCTGAGCCAGTCGAAGGTGGCGATGGTCTACGGTCAGATGAACGAGCCGCCGGGCAACCGCCTGCGCGTGGCGCTCACGGGCCTGACGATCGCCGAGTCCTTCCGCGACGAAGGCCGCGACGTGCTCTTCTTCGTCGACAACATCTACCGCTACACGCTGGCCGGCACGGAAGTCTCGGCGCTGCTGGGCCGCATGCCCTCGGCCGTGGGCTACCAGCCCACGCTGGCCGAGGAGATGGGCCGCCTGCAGGAGCGCATCACCTCCACCAAGGTGGGCTCGATCACCTCCATCCAGGCCGTGTACGTGCCTGCCGACGACCTGACCGACCCGTCGCCGGCCACCACCTTCGCGCACCTGGACGCAACAGTGGTGCTGTCGCGCGACATCGCCGCGCTGGGCATCTACCCCGCGGTGGACCCGCTGGATTCCACCAGCCGCCAGATCGACCCCAACGTCGTGGGCGAGGAGCACTACTCCACCACCCGTGCCGTGCAGGCCACGCTTCAGCGCTACAAGGAACTGCGCGACATCATCGCCATCCTGGGCATGGACGAGCTCTCCCCCGAGGACAAGCTGGCCGTGGCCCGCGCGCGCAAGATCCAGCGTTTCCTGTCCCAGCCCTTCCACGTGGCCGAGGTCTTCACCGGGTCGCCGGGCAAGTACGTGCCGCTGAAGGAAACCATCCGCGGCTTCAAGATGATCGTCGCCGGCGAGTGCGACCATCTGCCCGAGCAGGCCTTCTACATGGTGGGCACGATCGACGAGGCCTTCGAGAAGGCCAAGAAGATCCAGTAACCCACGCCTCCAGCAAGCGCGCGAAGGAACCCGCATGGCCACCATCCACGTCGACGTCGTCTCGGCCGAGGAGAGCATCTTCTCCGGCGAGGCGAAGTTCGTCGCGCTGCCGGGCGAGAACGGCGAGCTGGGCATCCTGCCCCGCCACACGCCACTCATCACCCGCATCCGGCCCGGTGCGGTGCGCATCGAGCGCGCCGACAACGGCCAGGAGGAGTTCGTCTTCGTCGCTGGCGGCATCCTCGAGGTGCAGCCCGGCACCATCACCGTGCTGGCCGACACCGCCATCCGGGGCCACGACCTTGACGAGGCCAAGGCGCTCGAGGCCAAGCAGGCCGCCGAGGAGGCGATGAAGAACGCCAAGAGCGACATCGACTTTGCCGCCGCGCAAAGCGAATTCGCGACCATGGCTGCGCAGATCGCAGCCATCGCCAAGCTGCGCAAGAAGTGAAGCCAGCGCCGCCGGGCACGTCCGGGCGGCTTGAGCCGGTCGAGCACGGCGTGCCCGTGCCCGGGATGCGTCGCGTGCCCTTTGGCTGTGCGCGCATCGTGCCCGCCCTGTGTGCCTGTCTCGCCGCCTGGGCGGGACCCTCCCGGGGCGACAGCGGCGCGAGTGCGCCTGAGTGGTCGAGCCTGCCCCTGTCCGTCACGCTGGGTGCGGAGCAATTGCGCCTGCCCCGGGGTGAGCGCATGGGGCTCGCGGGCGGCTCGCTGCTCTTCGAGACTGCGCCCGGTTGGTGGGCCGGCCCGGCCGTCTACGGTGCGGCCACGGGCGAGCGCGCCGGGCTCTTCGTCGGCGGCTTCGAGCTGCAGCGCCGGGTGCGCCTGGGCGAGCGGCTGGTGGGTGTGCTGGGCCTGTACGCCGGCGGCGGCGGCGGCGGGGCAGCGCCGGTGGGCGACGGCCTGCTCGTGCGCCCGGCAGCTTCGCTGCTGTGGGATTTCGGCGGCTGGCAGGCGGGGCTGTCGCTGTCGGGGGCGCGTTTTGCCGGCACCGATGTGGGCGGCACCCAGCTGGCGGCGGTGCTGGCCTGGGATGGCCGCTTTCGGCACACCGATCCCGCACGCGCTGGCAGGTCGCTGACCGACGCCCGCGGCAGCGGCCTGGGATTCCAGCAGGCGCAGCTGAGCGTGGTGAGCTGGCAGCTGCAGGACGGCAGCGGCCAACGCATCGGCCTGGCCAGTGCGCGGATGGTGCGCCCACTCGGGCTGCCGGGGCTGGACGCCGGTTTCGAGATGGGAGCGGCTGCCACGGGTGGCGCGGCCGGCTACATGGAAATCCTGGGCTCGCTGGGCGCCAGCGTGCAGCCCTGGCCGAGTCTGCAGGCCGGTGTGCGCGCCGCCGTCGGCCTGGGTGGAGGCGGGGCGCTTGCCACCGGCGGCGGCGGCCTGGCCAAGGTGTCGGCGCATGTCGGCTGGACGCCGCTGCCGCACTGGACGATCGGCGCCGAGGCCGGGCTCGTGCGTGGTGCGGGTGAGATGCCGCGCGCGCGCAGCCTGCAGCTGTGGATCGGGCGCGACCTGCAGCCGGGCGCCGCGCCGGGCGCCTCAACGGCGCCGGGCACCGTGGCCGCCCTGGAATGGACCGCCGGCGTGCAGCGCATGCAGCGCGCCGCGCGCCGCGACGGCCGGCGCGGCCCGGTCGAGCTCGTCACGGGCAAGCTCGACCGCAGCCTGGGCCCCATTGTCTACCTGAGCGCGCAGGCCCACAGCGCCTTTGGCGGCGACGCCGGCGCCTACTCCACCGGCCTGCTCGGCCTGGGGTGGGCCACCCCGGCTGCCGGTCGCCGCTGGCGCGTGGGCGCCGAGGTGCTGGTCGGTGCCGCAGGCGGCGCCGGGCTGGACACCGGTGGCGGCGCCATCGGCCAGGCGCTGGCCTGGATGAGCCTGGCTGTCGGCCCGCGCAGCCACCTGCGTGCCGGCCATGGCCGCGTGCGCGCGCTGCAGTCCGGGGCAGGCCTGGACAGCGCGCTGCTGGAGCTGTCCTTCAGCCACCGGTTCGGCCTGGGCGCGCCCTGAGCGGCGCCGGGCGGGGCGCTGCGTATCATCGGCGCTGCGCCCGGGGCGGGCGCGCGGCCCACCGACACCACGCCGGTCGCGGCCGGCAACCTTTGCGGAGGCGGTACATGGCCCTCATGGACTTCATCAAGAAACAGTTCATCGACGTCATCGAGTGGGTCGAGGACGGCGACGGCACCCTGGCCTGGCGCTACCCGATCGCCGACCGCGAGATCCAGTACGGCGCGGCCCTGACCGTGCGGGAATCCCAGATGGCCGTCTTCGTCAACGAGGGCAAGGTGGCCGACGTGTTCGGCCCGGGCCTGCACAAGCTCACGACGCAGACGCTGCCCGTGCTCACGTATCTCAAGAACTGGGACAAGCTCTTCCAGAGCCCCTTCAAGAGCGACGTCTACTTCTTCAGCACGCGCCAGCAGCTCGACCAGCGCTGGGGCACCACGCAGCCCGTGTCCATCCGCGACAAGGACTTCGGCGCCGTGCGCCTGCGCGCCTTCGGCAACTACGGCTACCGGGTCGTGGACCCCAAGCTCTTCCACACCGAGGTCTGCGGCACGCGCGAGCGCTACACCGCCGCCGACCTCGACGGCCAGCTGCGCGCCTTCCTGCTGCAGCACATCAGCGATGCGGTGGCCACGGCGGGCATCCCCTTCCTGGACCTGGCGGCCAACCAGGTCGAGTTCGCGCGCCAGCTGCGCGAGGCGGTGGCCCCCGAGTTCACGAAGATCGGCCTGGCACTGGAGGCCGTGACCGTGCAGAGCGTGTCGTTGCCCGAGGAGCTGCAGAAGATCCTCGACCAGCGCATCGGCATGGGCATGGTCGGCTCCGACATGGGCCGCTTCATGCAGTACCAGACCGCGCAGGCCATCCCGAAGATGGCCGAGGGCGGCGGCTCGGGCAGCGGCATCGCCGGCGATGCGATGGGGCTGGGCGCGGGCGTGGCCCTGGGCCAGGTGCTCGCGCAGAACCTCGCGCAGGGCCTGCAAGGCGGCGCCGCTGCAGCGGCACCGTCCGCCGCGCCTGCGGCGGCCACGCCGATGAAGCCCGACGAGATCATGGCCACACTCGAAAAGCTCGGCGACCTCAAGGCCAAGGGCATCCTCACCGAGCAGGAGTTCGCGGCCAAGAAGGCCGAGCTGCTGGCCAGGCTCGTCTGAGGACGGCGCGCCGCGTACCGATGGCCAGCCCGCCCAGGCCTTCGCGCGCTTGAACACCCCGGCTTCTCCGCAGCGCCGCTGGCGCGCCGCGTGCCCCAACTGCGGCGCGCCGGTGGAGTTCGCCTCCGCCGCCTCGCCAGTGGCGGTGTGCAGCTTCTGCCGCAGCACGCTGGCCCGTGACGGCCAGACGTTGCGCCGCATCGGCGCCTCCGCCGAGCTCTTCGACGACCACTCCGCGCTGCAGCTCGGGGCCGCTGGTCGCTGGCAGGGCGTGGCCTTCACGGTGGTCGGGCGGCTGCAGCTCGGCTACGACCAGGGGCGCTGGAACGAGTGGCACGCCCTCTTCGACAACGGGCGCAGCGGCTGGCTCGCGGAGGATAACGGCCGCTACGTGATGGCCTTCGCGCAGCCGGCCGTGCCGGCGCTGCCCGCGCGCGAGCTCTTCGTGCCCGGTGCCGCCTTCGCGCTGGACGGGCGCGACTGGCATGTGGCCTCGGTGGTGGAGGCGCGCGTGGAGGCGGCGCAGGGTGAGCTGCCTTCGGTGCCCCGGCTGGGCGAGCCGATGCAGGTCATCGAGTTGCGCAGCCCGGGCGACGAGGTGGGCTCGCTCGAGTTCGCGCCAGACGGGTCGGCGAGCTGGTCGATCGGTCGCCCGGCTGCGCTGGCCGAGCTGGCTCTCACCGGCCTTCGCCAGGACAGCGAGAAGGCCGTCTGCGGCCGCACGCTGGCCTGCCCCTCCTGCGGCAACGGCCTGGAGATCCGGCTGGAGAGCACGCGCTCCATCGTCTGCGGCCAGTGCCACGCCGTCGTGGACGTCTCGCAGGGCGTGGGCGGTGAGCTTGCGCATTTCGCGCAGCAAGGCGCTGCAGCCGAGGGTGGCGGGCCGCGCATCCCGCTGGGGGCCACCGGCCGGCTGGACCTGGGCGAGGGCCCGCGCGACTGGCAGGTGGTGGGCTACGTGGAGCGCTGCACGCAGCCGCAGGACCCCGAGGACGATGTCTACTTCTGGCGCGAGTACCTCCTCTACGCGCGTGAGGTGGGCTTTGCCTTCCTCGTGGACGCCGAGGACGGCTGGAGCTGGGCCGTGCCGCTGGCCGGGGCGCCGCAGGTGCGCGGCGACCAAGCCAGCTGGAAGGGCCGCGTCTACGAGCGCAGCGACAGCTATGTCTCGCGCGTCACCTGGGTGCTGGGCGAGTTCTACTGGCGCCTCGCGCGCGGCGAGCGCGCCCACCACGTCGACTACGCAGCGGGCAGCCGGCGCCTGAACCGCGAGCAGTCCGGCAGCGAGGTCACGTGGTCGGAAGGAGGCACGCTGCAGGCGGACGTGCTCGGCAAGGCGTTCGCGCTGCCCGCGGCGCAGCGCGAGGCCCTGGCTCGGGAGGTCACGCCGTTCAAGGGCGACTCAGGGGGCATGGCGCTGTTCGTGCGGGTGGCGGTGGCCGTGATCGTCGCCGTCTTCGTCGTCGTATGGCTGCTCGACACCTCGCGCGACGAGTGCGACAGCGTGCGCCAGACCTTCGGCGCGGCGAGCCTGGAGTACCAGCAGTGCCGCGAGCGCGGCCGCTACGCGCACTCCACGTCCGGTGGCTCCTACGGGGGCTGGAGCGGCGGCGGGGGAGGGCACAAGTGAGCGTCAGGCGCGGCCGTGCGGGCGGCGGGCCGCCCGCAGTGATTGTTCAAGCCAACGGATGGAGGTTGGGATGATGGGTATCGAGTGGCTCAAGCCGGGCATCTTCTTCGGGTCCATGCTCTTCGCGCTGATCGGTGTGGCGATCTTCTGGATCTGCTTCGTCATCATCGACAAGCTCACGCCCTACGACCTGTGGGCCGAGATCGTCGAGAAGCGCAATACGGCGCTGGCCATCGTGGTGGGCGCGATGTGCATCGCCATCGGCCTGATCGTGGCGGCGGCGGTGCACGGCTGAGCCCGTGAGCGACCACCCGCCTGCCGGCGCAGCCGCGCCCGGCGGCGACCCTTCCGGCCTGCGCAGCCCCGACCTCGACGCGGGCGACACCGCAGTCGGCCCGCGCCCGGGCGAGCTTGCGCTGCTCGCCTCGGTCTTCGTCATCGCCGCCTGCGGGCTGCTCTACGAGCTCGTGGCCGGGGCGCTGGCGAGCTGGCTGCTGGGCGACTCGGTGCTGCAGTTCAGCACCATCATCGGCGCCTACCTCTTCGCCATGGGCATCGGCTCGTTCCTCAGCCGCTTTGTCGAGCGTCAGCTCGTGGCCACCTTCCTGCGCGTGGAACTGCTCGTGGGCCTGGTGGGCGGCACGCTGCCTGCGGTGCTCTTCGTCGCACACAACCTGCTGCACACCGTGCCCGGGGCCAGCGGTCCCTTCCGGGTGCTCCTGTACGGCCTGGTGCTGCTGGTGGGTACCTTCGTGGGGCTGGAGATCCCGCTGGTCATGCGCATCCTCAAGGCGCGCTTTCGCGACCGCTGGCGGCTGTCGGACCTCGTCTCGCAGGTGCTCACCTTCGACTACCTCGGGGCGCTGGCGGTGGCGGTGGCCTTCCCGCTCGTGCTGCTGCCGCAGCTCGGCGCGATCCGCACCGGCGTGGTCTTCGGGCTGCTCAACGCGGCCGTGGCGGCCTGGGCGCTGTGGCTGTTTCGCGGCGAGCTGCGCCACGTGCGCGGCCACGCGATCGCCTGCGCCGGCGTGATCGGCACGCTGCTGGCCATCGGCCTGGGAGCCGATCGGCTGACGACCTGGGCCGAGGACCGCTTCTACGGCGAGCGCATCGTGCACGCGGCCAGCAGCCCCTACCAGCGCGTCGTCGTGACGGCCGGCGCCGCCGGCAGCGCGGGCAGCTCGGGCCAGGTGCGCCTGTTCCTCAACGGCAACCTGCAGTTCGACAGCCGCGACGAGTATCGCTACCACGAGGCGCTGGTGCACCCGGCCATGGCCGCGCATGGCGCGCCCCGGCGCGTGGCGATCCTGGGCGGTGGAGACGGCCTGGCGCTGCGCGAGGTGCTGCGCTACCCGAGCGTGGAGCAGGTCTGGCTCGTCGACCTGGACGCCGCCGTCACGCAACTCTTCGCGCGCGAGCCGCGGCTGCGCCGCCTCAACGCACAGGCCTTCGATTCGCCCAAGGTGCGGGTGGTCAACACCGACGCCTTCACCTGGCTCGAGAGCCACGACGAGGTCTTCGACGTCGTGATCGTCGACTTCCCGGACCCGAGCAACTTCTCCCTGGGCAAGCTCTACACGACGAGCTTCTACGCGCTGCTGGACCGCCATCTCGCGGCCTCGGGCTACGCCGCGATCCAGAGCACCTCGCCCCTGGTGGCGCGGCGCAGCTTCTGGACGGTGGTGGCCACGCTCGAGTCGGTGGGCCTGACGGCCACGCCGTACCACGCGCACGTGCCGAGCTTCGGCGAGTGGGGCTTCATCGTCGCCTCGCGCCGGCCCTGGCGCATGCCCGAGCAGCTGCCCGAGGGCCTGCGCTTCCTCACCCTCGACGGCATGGGCGCGCTGCTGCACTTCCCGCCCGACATGGCGCGCGTGCCAGCCGAGCCCAACCGCCTCACCAACCAGGCGCTGGTGCGCACCTTCGAGGAGGAATGGGGACGGGCGCAACGCTAGCGCGACGGCTCAGCCGCCGCGCGTGGCTGGCCGGCGCCGTGCTCGGTGCGGCTGGCGCGAGCGGCTGCGACCGGCTGCGCGACGCCGCCGGCTCGTTGGTCGGCGCCCCGGGCGACGGGATCGATGCCGCCCGCTGGGCGGGTGGCTGGGTCGGCACCTCGCTGGACCGCGGGCACCGGTTGCGGGGCGAGCTCGCGCCAGCAGGCCCCTGGCCTGACACGCGGCGCTGCGCCGTGGCGGTGCTCGGCGCCGGCGTGGCAGGCCTGGCGGCTGCCCGGGCGCTGCGCCAGGCCGGCATCAACGACCTGCGCGTGTTCGAGCTCGAGGACGACGCCGGAGGCAACGCGCGCGCGCACGCCATCGATGGGCTGCGCTGCCCGCTCGGGGCGCATTACCTGCCGGTGCCGCCGCGCCAGGCGCATGCCGTGTCGGCTTTCCTGCACGAGCTCGGGCTGCTGCACACGGTGCACGGCCGCACCGTGCCCGACGAGCGCCACCTGTGCCACGCCCTGCAGGAGCGGCTGTGGACCGGCCAGGCCTGGATGGAGGGCCTGCTGCCGCCAGCCGAGGCGGGCTCGGCCACCGAGGCCGCCTACCGCCGCTTCTCCCGTCTCGTCGCGCAGGCCGCGCGCGAGGCGCGCTTTGCCGTCCCGTCGGTCGGCCTGGGCGACTCGCCGGCCTTGCGGGCGCTGGACGGCGAGACCTTCGCGAGCTGGCTGCAGCGCCACGGCCTGCAGGATCCCTCGCTGGTGTGGTACCTCGACTACGCCTGCCGCGACGACTATGGCGCCGGCCTGCAGGCCGTCTCGGCCTGGGCCGGCTTGCACTACTTCGCCAGCCGCCACGGCTTTGCCGCCCCCGGGGGGGATGCCGGGGAGCCCGGCGGGGAGGGCGCCTCCGAGGGCGTCTTCACGTGGCCCGAGGGCAATGCCTGGCTGACGCGGCGCCTGGCCGAACCCCTGGCCGACCGGCTGCACCTGGGCGCCCTGGTGCGCCGCGTGCAGCCGGGCCGCCACGAAGTGGCGGTGGACGTCGAGGACGCACGCGGCGGCCTGCAGCGCTGGGTGGCGAACGAGGTGGTGGTGGCGCTGCCCCTGCACGTGGCGCGGCGCGTGCTGGCCGTATCGCCCACGGCGCTGGAGCCCGCCGCGCGAGCACTGGACAGCGCGCCCTGGCTCGTGGCCAACCTGCTGCTGCGCGAGCCCCCCATCGACCGGCCGGGCGCGCCGCCCGCCTGGGACAGCGTCGTGCAGGAGCCCGCCACCCCAGCCGGCGGGCTCGCACCCCCCGACGACCCCGCGCGCCTGGCGCTGGGCTACGTCGACGCGGGCCACCAGGGCCTGCGCGGCCGGGCAGCGCCGCTGGTGCTCAGCGCCTACTGGGCTTTCGGCCAGGCCGAGCCGGCCCGCACCGCGGCCTGGCGCGCGCGGCTGCGCGACGAGCCCTGGCAGGCGTGGGCGCAACGCGTGGTTGCGCACCTGGCCCGCGTGCACCCCGACCTGCCTGCGCTCGTGCGGCGCGTGGATCTCATGCGCTACGGTCATGGGATGGCGGTGCCCGCGCCCGGCGTGCGCAGCCACGAGGCGCTGCGGGCGCTGCGCGAGGCGCCGTTCCTCCCGGCCGTGCGCGCCACCGCGCTGCAGGGCCCGGCGGGCACCGAGCGGCTGCACTTCGCGCACGCCGACCTCGCGGGCTACTCGGTCTTCGAGGAGGCCTTCACCCTCGGGGATGCGGCGGGCCGCCGGGCAGCGGCCCGGCTGGGCCGGCGCGGCTCAGGCGCTGCCTGAGCACGTGCGCGGCGCCGAAGTGCGCCACCAGCTCCTCGAGCAGCCGCTCGGCGCGCGCCGAGTTGTCCTGGTGCAGGTTGCACACGAAGGCGTCGACCGTCACCGTGCCGTGCTCCGGCCAGGTGTGCACCGCCAGGTGCGACTCGGCCAGCAGCACGGCGCCCGTGACGCCCCCGGGGCCCGGAAAGCGGTGGAAGAGCTCGCCCACGGGCTGCAGCCCGGCCGCGCGCACGGCCTGCAGGCACACCGTGCGCAGGGCCTGTGGATCGCCCATGGCGGGCAGCCCCGCCGGGCAGCCGTGCAGATCCGCGGTAAGGTGCACACCCTGCATGGCGGCCATTATCCGGGCGCACATCCCTCATGGCGCCCCCGCGCACTGCGGGTGCCGGGTGCTCAGCCCGACACGTGGGGCCGGTCGGGCAGCTCGTTGGGGTTGACCGCCGCCTCGGCAAGCGGGAAGTGCGCCGCCAGCAGCGCATCCACCGCCTCCACCGCCTGCATCAGGCCCTGCTCGAAATGGCCGGCCCGGAAGTGCTCGCGCATGCCCTGCAGGATGTGCTGCCAGGGGTCGGCGCCGACGTGGCGCGCCGCGCCCCGGTCGGCCACGATCTCGATGGCGTGCTCGGCCAGCAGCAGGTAGATCAGCACGCCGTTGTTGGCCTCGGTGTCCCACACGCGCAGCTTGCCGAACATGGTCACGGCGCGCTCGCGCGGGCTCGCCCCGCGCCACAGGTAGGAAAGCGGCAGGCCCGCTTCCACGCACACGCGGATCTCGCCGCTGTGGCGGCGTTCGCTGGCCGCTATCCGCGCCTGGATGCGGTCCATCGCTTCGCGGTCGAGGGCGCGACGCACGTCGCTCTCGTCGAGCCAGCGGTGCCGCAGGATGCGCCAGAACCGGTTGGTCGCCTTCATCACCAATCTCCCGAGGCGCCGCCGCCGCCGAAGTCGCCTCCGCCTCCCGAGGAAAAGCCGCCGAAGCCGCCCCCGAAGCCGCCGGATGATCCGCTGCCGAATCCGCCACCGTGCCCGAACCCGCCGAGCACCCCGAAGTCATCCTGGCTGCCGCGACGGCCGCCGCTTGCGGAGCGGCGCATCAGCGCCGAGCCGATCCCGAAGATGCCCACCACGACCAGCGTCAGCACGCCCGCCACGACCCCGAGCACGACGCTGGCGGTGAACACCCACACGAGGGCTCCCGTGCCAGCAGAGGTCAGGAGCGAGCCCAGCTTGCGCCCGAACACCGCCGTGGCCACCCCCGCGAGCACGGGCACGCCGGCAAACAGGAACAGCAGCAGATCGTTCCACTGGATGCCGCGCTCGGCCGGCTGCGCGGCGCGGGATGGCGCCTGCAGCGCCTCGCCACGGATGCGCGCGTCCAGCTCGTCGACTGCGCGGTTGAGCCCGCCCGCATAGTCCCCGGCCCGGAAGGCGGGCCGCATGGCCTGGTCGATGATCTGGCGGGCGGCAAGGTCGGGTACCGCCCCTTCGAGCGTCTTGGCCACCTCGATGCGCATGCGCCGGTCGCCTGTGGCCACCACGATGAGGATGCCGTCGCCCACCTCGCGCCGCCCGAGCTTCCACTGGTCGGCTACGCGCTGGGCGTAGGCAGCGATGTCCTCGGGCTGCGTGGTGGACACGAGCAGCACCACGACCTGCGCACCCGTACCCTGCTCCAGCCCCTCGAGCTTGCGCTCCAGCGCGGCGCGCTGCGGCGGCTGCAGCGTGTCGGCCTGGTCGATCACGCGCGCGCCGAGGGCCGGCACGGGCTGCACGTCCTGTGCGTGCGCGGCCCCCAGACCCGCCAGACCTGCCAGACCCAGGGCCAGCAGCGCCCGCATCGCCACGGCCCGCGCGACATGCGCGGCCCGGGCCGCCGCAGGGCGTGCGGCCCGTGCAGCCCAGGCAGCCGCGGCGCCCACGGGGCTCACTTCGAGGCGGCGGGGGCCGGGGCAGCGGCCGGCGCCGCAGGCTTGTCGAAGCTCACTGCCGGCGGCGCCGAGACGGCGGCCTCGTTGGCCACCGTGAAGCTGGGCTTGACCTCGTAGCTGAAGACCATCGCCGTGAGGTTGGTGGGGAACTGGCGCGCCAGCACGTTGTACTCCTGCACCGCCTTGATGTAGCGGTTGCGCGCGACCGTGATGCGGTTTTCCGTGCCCTCGAGCTGCACGCGCAGGTCCTGGAAGCCCTGGTTGGCCTTCAGGTTCGGGTATTGCTCGCTCACCACCATGAGCCGCGACAGCGCCCCGCCGAGCTCGCCCTGAGCCTTCTGGAAGCGGTTGAAGGCCTCGGGGTTGTTCAGCGTCTCGGGCGTCACCTGCATCGAGGTGGCCTTGGCACGCGCCTCGATCACCTTCGTCAGGGTCTCCTGCTCGAAGTTGGCCTCGCCCTTGACCGTGGCCACGATGTTGGGGATGAGGTCGGCGCGTCGCTGGTACTGGTTGAGCACCTCCGACCAGGCCGCCCGCGTCTGTTCGTCCAGGCGCTGGAAGTCGTTGTAGCCGCAGCCGGCGAGCAAGGTGGTGGCGCCCAGTGCCAGGGCGGCGAGCAGACGTCGGATCATGTCGGGTCCTCCAGGGTCGCACCAGCGCGACGGCTCGAATATGGGGGCGATGCCGGCAGATCAAGGGCGGCTCGCGCGCAAGGGCTGCGCGGGCGCATCCCGGCCGGCCTCAGGTGGGCGTCACGCTGCGCAGCGCCTCGAAGCTGGCCGTGCGCCGTGCCTTCCAGGCGCCGATGGCGGTCATCATCTCGTCGATGTCGAAGATCGCGCTTTGCAGCACAGTCATCTGCGCCAGCGCGGCGTCGGTGCCGTGGTCGCGCGCGAAATTCAGCGCCTGCTTGCTGCCGGCAACAGCCAGCGGGCTCTTGGCGGCGATGTCCTGGGCCAGGGCCTGTGAGTGCGCGTGCAGGGCGTCGATGTCAGGCAGCACGGCGTTGACCAGGCCGGCGGCCAGCGCCCGCTCGGCCGGCAGCCGCATGCCGGTGTAGGCCATCTCGCGTGCGAGGCCCTGCGGCACCACGCGCTGCAGCCGCTGCAGCACGCCCAGGTCGGCGGCCATGCCGATGTGGATCTCCTGCACGGTGAAGAAGGCGTCGGACGTGCACAGCCGCACGTCGCAGGCCACGGCCAGGTCCAGCGCCCCGCCCACGCAGCCGCCCTGCACCGCGCAGATCGTCGGAAAACGCGCCTGGTCGAGTACGTCCACGCAGGCCATGAGCCGCCGCAGCCCCGTCTGGAAGGCTTCGCGCTCGCGCGCGCTGCCCGTGCGCAGCAGCTCGTAGCCCGCCTCGAACACATCCAGCGACATGCCCGCGCTGAAGTGCCGCCCGGTGGAGCGCAGCACCAGCGCACGTGTGCGTCCGGCGTCGCTCAGTGCCTGAACCGTCTCGCGCAGCGCGCCGAAGAATGCTGGCGTGAGCGTGTTCAGCTCCGCGGGCCGGCTGAGCTCCAGCGTGGCGATGCCGTGGGCCTCGTCGTGGTCGAGCCGGAAGAAGTCGTTCATGGGCGCAGCGCTCCAGGTGGGGTCCGGCCCATCCGGCTGCATCGGGGGCAGCGGCGTGACACAGGCGTTTGACCAGACGGTGGCGGGTGATCCATCAGTGTGCCAGCGCGCCGGCCCTCCTACACTGCCGGGCATGGATGGACTGCGCACCGAAGACGGACTGGAACTCGTCACCACGCAGTGGTCGGCCTCGCAGCCCGCGCGCGGCACGGTGCTGCTCGTGCATGGCCTGGGCGAGCACGCCGGCCGCTATGCCCCGGTGGGCGCGCTGCTCGGACAGGCCGGCTGGACGGTGGAGGCCTTCGACCTGCGCGGGCATGGCCGCTCGCCCGGTGCCCGCGGTACGGTGCCGCGGTCCGACTCGATGCTGTCGGACCTGTCCCGTGCCGTGCAGCGGGTCCGCACCCGGCACACGGGGCCCCTCGTGCTGCTGGGCCACAGCATGGGCGGCCTGCTGGCTGCTCGATTCGTGGCAGAGACGCTGCAGCCGCAGCCCGCGCCCTGGTCGTGCCCGGTGGAAGCCCTCGTGATGTCCTCCCCGGCGCTGGATCCGGGGATGTCCGCCTTCCAGCGGCTGCTGCTGCGACTGGGTGCCTGGATGCCCGATCGGGCGCTGTCCAACGGGCTGAAGCCGGCCTGGATCAGCCGCGACCCCCAGGTCGTGCAGGCCTACACCCAGGATCCGCTCGTGCACGACCGCATCACGCCCCGGCTCGTGCAGGCAATCGTCGACGACGGCGCGCTCGTGCGCGAGCGTGCGCCGGTCTGGCGTACGCCCACGCTGCTGCTGTACGCCGGGGCAGACCGCTGCGTGGCACCAGGCGGCAGCGCGGCCTTCGCCGAGGCGGCCCCGCCCTCGGTCGTGCACACTCGCTGCTACGCAGGCCTGTACCACGAGATCTTCAACGAGCCCGAGCGCGAGCAGGTGCTGTCCGAACTGCTGCGGTGGCTGGCCGCGAGGCCTTTCGCTTCCCATTGAGGCCGCTGGCCCGCGCTGCAGGTCGCAGGCCGCCCCCACCCACCACCCCCCGTATCCGATCGAACCCCAGGAGCCCCGACATGAACGCCCGTGACCCCCAGATGCCGATCGAATCCGGCGCCGACGACGGCGCACAGGCCCTGCTCGCCTACGCGGAGCGCGCCTGGGACGAGCAGATCGTGCCGGCCATGACCGACTACATCGGCGTGCCGGCCAAGAGCCCGATGTTCGACGCCGACTGGGCCCGCCACGGCTACCTCGACCGCGTCGTGCGCGATGCCGCGGCCTGGGTCGAGCAGCAGAAGGTGGCCGGGCTGCGCCTGGAGGTGGTGCGGCTGGACGGCCGCACGCCGCTCATCTTCTTCGAGATCCCGGCCACCCGGGCCGGCTCCACCGACACCGTGCTCATGTACGGGCACCTGGACAAGCAACCCGAGTTCAACGGCTGGAGGAGCGACCTCGGCCCCTGGACCCCGAAGTACGAGGACGGCAAGCTCTACGGCCGCGGCGGCGCCGACGACGGCTACGCCGTGTACGCCGCCCTTACGGCCGTGAAGGCGCTCGATGCCCGGGGCACGCCGCGCCCGCGCGTGGTGGGTCTCATCGAGAGCTGCGAGGAAAGCGGCTCCTTCGACCTGCCGGTGTACCTGGAGGCGCTCAAGCCCCGCCTGGGCGAGGTGAGCCTCGTGGTGTGCCTCGATTCGGGTGCGGGCAACTACGACCAGCTGTGGCTCACCACGAGCCTGCGCGGCATGGTCAGCGGCGTGCTCAAGGTGGAGATCCTCAGCGAAGGCGTGCACTCGGGCGACTCCAGCGGCCTCGTGCCCTCGAGCTTCCGGATCATGCGCCAGGTGCTCGACCGGCTGGAGGACAGCGCCTCCGGGCACCTGCTGCCCGAGGTCTTCCACTGCGAGATCCCGTCCTCGCGCATCGAGCAGGCGCGCGCCACCGCGGCGATCCTGGGTGACGAGGTCTGGAAGCGCTTCCCTTGGGCCTGCGGGGCCGACGGGGCGCTGGCCCTGCCCACCACGACCGACCCCACGCAGGCGCTGCTCAACCGCACCTGGCGCCCGACGCTCAGCGTCACGGGCGCCGAAGGTTTCCCGGAGCTGGGCAACGCCGGCAACGTGCTGCGCCCCTACACCGCCTTCAAGCTCAGCCTGCGCACCCCGCCTCTGGTGGATGCTCACCTGGCCAGCCAGCAGCTCAAGGAACTCCTGGAGGACAACGCGCCCTACAACGCGAAGGTCACCTTCCACCCCGACGGCCGCGCCGGCGCGCTGGGCGCCACGGGCTGGAACGCGCCCGAGCTCGCGCCCTGGCTCGAGCAGGCGCTCAATGATGCCTCGCAGGCCCACTACGGCGCACCCGTGGGCTACATCGGCCAGGGCGGCACGATTCCCCTCATGAGCCTGCTGCAGCAGGGCTTCCCGCGCGCGCAGATGATGGTGTGCGGTGTGCTCGGGCCCAAGAGCAACGCCCACGGCCCCAACGAGTTCCTGCATGTGCCCTACGGCAAGCGCCTGACGGCCGCCGTGGCGCAGGTGATCGCAGCCTGCCCCTGAGCCGCCTTCAGAAGGTGTAGCCCGCCTGCAGGGCCCGGCCCGACATCGGCTCGAGCAGCCTCAGCAGGGGCGCGAACTCGCGGTAGCGCATGGCCACGCGCGTGCAGTAGCCGAAGAATCGCGGCAGGTCCTCGGCGTAGCCGGGCTTGCCGTCGCGGTGCTTGAGCCGGCAGAAGACCCCGAGGATGCGCAGGTGGCGCTGCAGCCCGGCCCACTCGGTGGCGCGCCAGAAGTCACCGAAGTCCGCATCCACCGGCAGCCCGGCACGCCGCGCCGCCTCCCAGTAGCGGATCGCCCAGTCGATCTCCTGCTCCTCCTCCCAGGACAGGAAGGCGTCGCGCAGCATCGACACCACGTCGTAGGCGATGGGGCCGGCGGCAGCGTCCTGGAAGTCGAGGATCCCCAGACCCGACTCATCGAGCATCAGGTTGCGCGGCATCCAGTCCCGGTGTGCGGCCACCACGGGCTGGGCCACGAGCGCAGCCACCAGGAGCTGGCAGGTCTGCTCCCACTGCGCGCGCTGCGCGTCGTCCCAGGCAATCCCGTGCTCGCGTTGCACGCACCACTCGGGAAAGAGCTCGAGCTCCTCGCGCAGCGTGGCGGCGCCGAAGGGCGGCAGCGCCGCGGCCGCAACGCCCGCCTGGAAGCCCACGAGTGTCGTCATGGCCTCGCGCATGAGCCGGTCGGCCCCGGCCGCATCCGTCTCGCGCAGGGCCTGCAGCAGCAGGCGGTCGCCCAGGTCGCCCAGCAGCAGGAAGCCCTGCTGCGGGTCCTCGGCCAGAACCTCGGGGGCGTTCAGTCCCGCCGCGCGGATGAGCCGAGCCACCGCCACGAAGGGGCGCACATCCTCCTGCGGCGGCGGCGCGTCCATGACGATGCGGCTGGCCGCGCCGTGCGCAGCGTCCGCGTCCACGCGCAGGTAGCGCCGAAAGCTCGCGTCGGCCGAGGCCAGGCGCAGCGTGTGTGGGCGCAGGCCGTGCGCGGCGGCAAGCGGCGCGAGCCAGGCCTCGAAGGCACGCTGGCGCGCGGGGTCGCTCCAGCGCAGGTTTGCGGCGCGGGCGGCTGCGCCGTCGCCCGCATCGCCCCAGTTGTCGGATTGCATAATCGATTCTACAAACCACCCCTTCGCTCTTGCCGTGCTGCAGCCGCCTGCCGGCGGGTGCCTCCTGCCCCGACACGTTCGCCACCGAAGCGCCCCCGCAGGCGCGAGCTGCCTTGCCGAGCCTGCTCACCGAGACACCTGACCCGTGCACGCCCCGTGCGCAGTGCCACCCCGGTGCTGGGGATGCGCCGGGCATGGCCTTCCGGGGCCTGCACGCAGCGCTGCTGCTTGCCCTGAGCCTGGGAGCCGGCCCGGACCGCGCGTGTGCCGATCCCGCGGCCACCCCGGCGCCCCTGCTGCCCGTGACCGTGCTGGGGCCCAGGCCCGACGCCACCCAGTTGCGCGAGCGGCCCGTGGTGCTGCGGGCGCGTGAGCTGCAGTCCCAGCCCGAACGCGAGGTCATCGCAAGCGGCGATGTCGAGCTGCGCCGCGCGGACCTGATCGTGCGCGCCGACCGGTTGCGCTTCGACACCACCCTGGAGCTGGTTCAGGCCAGCGGGTCGGTGCGGGTGATCCGGGAAGGGTCGGTGATCAGCGGGCCGCAGGCGCAATTGCAGGTGCAGCGCTTCGAGGGCTGGTTCCTGGAGCCTGAGTTCGAGTTCCTGCGCACGGGCGCGCGGGGCCGTGCCGAACGGGTGGACATCCTCGGCGAGCAGCGTCTCCTGGCCACCGCGGCGGCCTACACGAGCTGCCCCCGGGATGGATCGGGCGACCCCGCCTGGCTGCTCAGCGCGCGCCAGCTCGACCTGGACTTCACGCGCAACGAGGGCATCGCCCAGGGGGCGGTGCTGCGCTTTCTGGGCGTGCCGATTCTGGCGCTGCCCACCATGAGCTTTCCCGTCACGGGCGCGCGCAAGTCAGGCTGGCTGCCTCCCGGCGTGAACGTGGACAACCGCAGCGGGCTGGACCTGTCCGTGCCCTGGTACTGGAACATCGCTCCCAACCGCGACGCCACGATCGCTGCGCGCCTGTCCACGCGGCGCGGGGCCGGGGTGGACGGCGAGTTCCGCTACCTCGAGCCGACCCATGCCGGGGAGCTCGCGCTGCGCTGGTTGCCGCACGATCAGGTCGAGGGTCGGCAGCGGCACGCGCTGCGTGTGCGCCAGGACGCGAGCCTGCCCGCGCTTTCCGGGTTCACGGGTGCCGACATGCGCCTGCACGTGGCAGCGGAGCGCGTGTCCGACGACGCCTGGTGGCGCGACTTCCCTCGCTCGACGGCGGCTCTCACCCCGCGCCTGCTGCCGCTGCATGCGGGCCTCGAGCAGCCGCTGCGCTTGCCCATGGGCCAGGGCCTGGCTTACCTGCGAACGACACGCTGGCAGGTGCTGCAGTCGCAGCAGGCACCCATCTCCGCTCCCTACGACCGCGAGCTGCAGCTCGGGGCGCGCCTGGCGGGCGCCTGGTCGGGATGGGAGGCGGCCGTCGAGACCGAGCTGAACCGCTTCGTGCCGGCCGACGGGCAGGCCACCTCGAGCCGGCCCAGCGCGTGGCGCGCGCACGCGCTGGGCGCGCTGGCTCGGCCCTGGCGCGAGCCTGGCTGGTGGGCCGTGCCGCGCCTGGGCCTGAACGTCGCCTCCTACGACCTGGACCAGCCGCTGGCCGACGGTCGCCGCCAGCTGGCGCGCACCATTCCCACGCTGAGCCTGGACATGGGCCTGGAGCTCGAGCGCGAGGTCAGTGGCTTCGGGCGCGCCTGGCGACAGACGCTCGAGCCGCGGCTGCTGGCGGTCTACACCCCGTACCGCGCGCAGGAGTCCGCGCTCGCCTTCGACTCCGCAGGCAAGGACTTCGGCTTCACCTCGATCTTCTCCGACAACGATTTCTCCGGCGTGGACCGCGTCTCCGATGCGCGCCAGCTCAACGCCGGCCTCACGACCCGGCTCGTGGATGCGCAGGGCGGGCGCGAGCTGCTGCGCCTGGGTCTGGTGCAGCGCTTCCTGCTGGCCGACCAGCGGGTGACGGTGGAAGGTGCGCCCTTCACGCGCCGCTTCTCGGACTTCATCGTGCTCGGTTCCACCTCGGCCGTGCCGAGCTGGTACTTCGAAGGCTCGATGCGCTACAACGCCGACATCCGCCGGCCCGTTCGCTCGCTGATCTCCGCACGCTTCACGCCTGGCGACTTCCGAACCGTCAGTGCCACCTACCGCTTCACCCGCGGCTCGAGCGAGCAGCTCGAGTTCGGGCTGCAGTGGCCGCTGGCGCAGCTGGGGGTCCCCCCTGTCGTGCGGGCCAGCCCCACCGACGCACCCGGCGCCTCAGGCCAGCCTGGTGCGGCATTCGCGCCTGCGGCCGCACGTTGCAGCGGCCGCTTGTACGGAGTCGGGCGCGTGAACTACAGCGTGCGCGACAGCCGCGTCACCGATTCCATCGTCGGGCTGGAATTCGATGCGGGCTGCTGGATCGGCCGCGTCGTGGTCGAGCGCCTGTCCACCGGCCGCACCGAGGCGACCACCAGGCTGATGCTGCAGCTCGAGCTCGTCGGGTTGTCCCAGCTCGGCTCCAACCCGCTGCGGGTCTTGAAGGACAATATCCCCGGCTACCAACTGCTGCGCGAAGAGCGCGGCACCTTCCCCTTCGCCGACTCCCCATGACTGAACGCATCGATCGCCGCGGGACGCTCGTGGCCCTGCTGCTGGCCACCTGGCTGCTGGCGCAGCTGCCCGCGCCCGTGCAGGCCCAGGGACGTCCGACCACCACCGAGCGCGCGGCGCAGCGCGCTGCCGACCGAACACTGGTACGCACGGGGGACTACATCGTGGCCATCGTCAACCAGGAGCTGGTGACGGCGGTGGAAGTGCAGCTGCGCGTGCGCCGGCTCCTGGACGAGGCTTCGCGCAGCGGCCAGCGCGTGCCGGCCGAGGAGGCCTTGCGCAAGCAGGTGCTCGACGGGCTGATCGAGGAGCGTGCGATCCTGACCCACGCGCGCGACAGCGGTGCGAAGGTGGACGATGCCGAGCTCGACCGCGCGGTGCAGGCCGTGGCAGCGCAGAACCAGCTCAGCGTCGAACAACTGCGCGAGCGGCTCAAGGAGGAAGGGCTGGACTTCCCGCGCTTTCGGGCCAACCTGCGCGACCAGATGCTGGTGGAGCGCACGCGCGAGCGCGAGGTGGGGCAGCGCATCCGCATCACCGACGCCGAAGTCGACCGCTACATCGAGCAGGCGCGTGCGCAGGCAAGCCTGGAGGCTTCCCTGAACCTCGCTCAGGTGCTCGTGACGGTGCCTGAAGGTGCCGCCGCCGATGTCGTGGCCGCGCGGCGTGCCCGCGCCGAGGCGGCGCTGGCGCGCGTGCGCGCAGGCGAGCCCTTCGAGGCGGTGGCGCGCGAACTCTCGGAAGACGGCAACCGCGAGCGCGGCGGGGTGATCGGCATGCGTGCGGCTTCGCGCCTGCCCGACCTCTTCGTGGAGGCCACCAAGGGCCTGAAGGCCGGCGAGGTCACGCCTGCGCCGGTGCGCAGCGGCGCGGGTTTTCATGTCATCAAGGTCCTCGCGCGCGAGTCGCCGGATGTCTTCAAGGTCACGCAGACGCGCGTGAGGCACATCCTGCTGCGCCCGTCCACGCGCTTGACGGCGGCCCAGGCGCAGGCCCGGCTGGAGGGTTACCGTGCGCGCATCGCTTCCGGCCAGGCGAGCTTCGAGGAGCTCGCGCGCCAGTTTTCCGAGGACGGCTCGGCCTCTGCTGGTGGCGACCTGGGCTGGGCGCAACCGGGGATGATGGTGCCCGAGTTCGAGCAGGCGATGAACGCGCTGGCGCCCGGCGAGTTGTCCCAGCCTGTCACCTCGCGCTTCGGCGCACACCTCATCCAGGTGCTCGAGCGGCGGCAGGCCGATGTCGATCCGCGCCAGGTGCGCGAGCAGGCGCGCAGCGTGCTGCGGGAGCAGAAATTCGAGGAAGCCTACGTCGACTGGGTGCGCGACCTGCGCGCACGCGCCTACATCGAGATGCGCGAGCCGCCGGTCTGAGCGGTGGTGCGCCAGTGATGAGGCATGTGGCCCGCAAGCGCTTCGGCCAGCACTTCCTGGCCGACGAGGCCGTGTGCGAGGCCATCGTGCAGGCGATCGATCCGCAGCCCGGGCAGGCGCTCGTGGAGATCGGCCCGGGGCTCGGGGCCCTCACGCGCGGGCTGCTTGCGCGGTGTGGCCGGCTCACGGCCATCGAGCTGGACCGCGACCTGGCAGCGCGGCTGCGCCGTGTGCCAGGCATCGAGGTGGTCGAAGCCGATGTGCTGCGGGTGGACCTGGCGCAGTTGCGCGCGGGCGCCGGCGCTGCGCTGCGCGTGGTCGGCAACCTGCCTTACAACATCTCCACGCCGATCCTGTTTCACCTGCTCGAATACGTCGAGCACGTGCAGGACCAGCACTTCATGCTGCAGCGCGAGGTCGTGCAGCGCATGGCGGCCGGGCCCGGTACCAAGGCCTACGGCAGGCTGAGCGTCATGCTGCAGTGGCGCTACGAGATCGAGCCCCTCTTCGATGTCGGGCCGCAAGCCTTCGACCCCCCGCCTGCAGTGGACTCGGCCGTGGTGCGCATGCAGCCCCTGAGCGCTGCGCAAGGGGTGGACCCCAGGCGCCTGGGCGAACTCGTGACCGTGGCCTTCTCGCAGCGACGCAAGCTGCTGCGCCACACCCTGGGCCCCTGGCTCGAGCGTGACGGGTACGCCGGCGACTTCGACACGCAGCGGCGCGCCGAGGAAGTGCCGGTGAGCGAATACGTGGCGCTGGCGTGCGTCAGGCCGCGTTGAGCCAGGCGGCGGTGTCGAAGGCGCTGCTCATCATCGGCATGTTCATGCCGAAGTTGGGGTTCACGCCGTTCTTGGGCACGTTGACCTTCGGAGCCGGCTTGGGCGGGCTTGCCGGCTCGGCGGCGGGCAGCTCGCCCGCGCGGTCCCACCCGGCGGGCTGCGAGTGCGACACGGAGAAGGAATAGAAGCAGCGGAACGCCACGCGACGCTCGGCCCAGAAGTCGGCTGCGTCGCGGAAGACGTCCAGCAGCTGCTCGCGCGCTTCGCGGTCGAAGCGCGGGTTGTCGGGCAGTTGCTCGAGCACCACCACGAAGCCGGGCTGCGGCCCGGACTTGTGGACCAGGTCGGTCATGCAGTCGTACAGCGCATCCAGGTTCTTCCCGAAGTGAGCCGGGAAGAGGAAGGCCTGCGCGATCGCCTCGAGCACCTCCTGCTTGCTCTGGGCGTGCGCCGTGTTGGCGTACAGGAAGTGGTGGCCGGCCGCTTGCGCGGCTGCCATCAGGTCGTCGACCCGGTAGGCCCGGATCGACTGCACCACGTTCGGTCGGATGGTCTGCAACTGCATGGTCGCGTTCCCCCTGGCTTTCAACAAAGTCCGTTCAAGATCCCGCTGCCGCCGCTCACTGCACGACGCGCCTGAAGCTCGCGTAGTGGTCGGCGGTGTAAAAACACACCTCGGGTTTCGTCGGGGGCTCCCCGCCACACACCAACCGCCTCGCCCCGCGATTGCGCGCCCCTGGCGTACGCACCGTGTACTCCCGGTAGAAGCCCCTCGGCCTGGCCGGCAGCAAACGCTCGCGGTTGAAGAAAGTCGTTCCGTCCTTCTCGTACGGGAAGGGACCACCTGCCAGGATGAGCCGATGCGTCGTCTGCGCTTCCGCTGGCAGCGCGGCGAGCGCCACCGTGGACGCGTCGTCCGCCGCCGGCCCCTTGGCGGGGCTGACCGACACAGCCACTGCCAAAAAGAGAGCGAGCCCTAACTTCGAAATCAGCCGCCTGGAGGCCGATCCACCCGACTGATGCACGGGTAAACCCTTAGAAACCAACACGATATGGTACCGGAATGCCGGGAAAACCTCAAGTCAGAGGCCCCATTTGACCCTGCGTGAAGCGTAAAGTTAGTTTTCGCTCACATCTGAGCTGAGATTCCGACAGGCGTCGGAAGTTCCCCGACGCCTGTCTCGCAGGCCGGCATTCCCCGGGCAGCAAGCGGAGCCCGGGCGGGCCCCTCAGCGCACCGCGTTCGCGTCTGCCACCGTAAGAGCGGCCATGTTGACGATGCGGCGCACGGTGGCCGACGGCGTCAGGATGTGCACCGGCTTGGCCGCTCCCAGCAGCACAGGCCCCACGGCGATCCCGCCGCCTGCGGTGGTCTTGAGCAGGTTGTAGGAGATGTTGGCCGCGTCCATGTCGGGCATCACCAGCAGGTTCGCCTCGCCCGTGAGGGTGCTGCGCGGCATGATTTCGCGCCGGTGCGCGGCGTCCAGCGCCGCATCCCCGTGCATCTCGCCGTCGATCTCCAGCCACGGCGCGCGCTGCTGCACGAGCGCCAGGGCCTCGCGCATCTTCACCGCCGAGGGGAAGTTGCTCGAGCCGAAGTTGCTGTGCGACAGCAGCGCGGCCTTGGGCTGCACGCCGAAGCGCCGCATCTCCTCGGCCGCGAGCACCGTGATCTCGGCCAGTTGCTCGGCCGTCGGGTCGTGGTTGACGTGCGTGTCCACGATGAAGACCTGGCGCCCGGGCAGGATGAGGCCGTTCATGCAGGCGTAGGTGCGCACGCCCGGGCGCAGCCCGATGACCTGGTCGATGTGGTTCAGGTGCTGGTGCGTGGAGCCCCAGGTGCCGCAGATCAGGCCATCGACCTCGCCCTTGTGCAGCAGCATGGCCGAGACGAGCGTCAGCCGCCGGCGCATCTCGATCTTGGCGAACTGCTGCGTCACGCCCTTGCGCTCGGTCATGCGGTGGTAGGTCTGCCAGTAGTCGCGGTAGCGCGGGTCGTCGTCGATATTGATGACTTCGAAGTCGCGTCCGGCCTGCAGCCGCAGGCCCAGCTGCTCGATGCGCCGCAGGATCTGTGTGGCGCGTCCCACCAGCCAGGGCCGCGCCAGGCCTTCGTCGACGATGACCTGCACCGCACGCAGGACGCGGCGGTCTTCGCCCTCGGCAAAGGCCACGTTCTTGCGCGTCGCGCGCTTGGCCACGGCGAAGATCGGCTTCATCGTCGTGCCCGAGGCATAGACGAAGGCCTGCAGCCGCTCGGCGTAGGCATCCCAGTCGGTGATCGGGCGCTGCGCCACGCCCGACTCGGCCGCCGCGCGCGCCACCGCGGGTGCGATGCGCATCATCAGCCGCGGGTCGAAGGGCTTGGGGATGAGGTACTCGGGGCCGAAGACGAGCGTCGCACCCGCATAGGCCGAGGCCACCACGTCGTCCTGCTCGGCCTGCGCGAGCCCCGCGATAGCATGCACCGCGGCGATCTCCATCGCGTCGTTGATGGTCGTCGCACCGCAGTCCAGGGCGCCGCGGAAGATGTACGGGAAGCACAGGACGTTGTTGACCTGGTTCGGGTAGTCGGTGCGCCCGGTTGCCATGATCGCGTCGTCGCGCACCGCCCGCACCTCCTCCGGCATGATCTCCGGGGTCGGGTTGGCCAGCGCGAAGATCAGCGGCGCGCGCGCCATCGACCGCACCATCTCCGGCTTGAGCACGCCGGCGGCCGACAGCCCCAGGAACACGTCGGCTCCCTGGATCACCTCGGCCAGCGTGCGCGCGGGCGTGTCCTGTGCGAACTGCGCCTTGTCCGGGTCCATCAGCTCGGTGCGACCCGCCCAGACCACGCCCGCCAGGTCCGTCACCCAGATGTTCTCGCGCGGCACGCCGAGCTTGACCAGCAGGCTCAGGCAGGCCAGCGCCGCGGCGCCGGCGCCGGAGGTCACGAGCTTGACCTGCCGGATGTCCTTGCCCACCACCTTCAGCCCGTTGAGCAGCGCCGCCCCGACGACGATGGCCGTGCCGTGCTGGTCGTCGTGGAAGACGGGGATCTTCATTCGCTCGCGCAGGCGGCGCTCGACGTAGAAGCAGTCGGGCGCCTTGATGTCCTCCAGGTTCACGCCGCCGAAGGTGGGCTCCAGCGCCGCGATGATGTCCACGAGTTTGTCCAGGTCCTTCTCGTTGACCTCCAGGTCGAACACGTCGATGCCGGCGAACTTCTTGAAGAGCACGCCCTTGCCCTCCATCACCGGCTTGGC
>JBBAPJ010000030.1:0-25665 GCA_040400855.1 Rubrivivax sp. | reverse complement strand
TGCGTCTGCCTGTTCCGCCATCCGGGCCCGGGGACATTATCCGGCCCGGTGGCGGCGCTGAGGTGTGGAGGCGCGAGCCGGAGTCGAACCGGCCTACGCGGATTTGCAATCCGCTGCATAACCGCTTTGCTATCGCGCCGTGTCCGGCTCACCCGAGGCGGCCCGGGTGGAAAAAAGGGAAGCCTGGGCTTCCCTTTCGAGTCTGGAGCGGGAAACGAGTCTCGAACTCGCGACCTCAACCTTGGCAAGGTTGCGCTCTACCAACTGAGCTATTCCCGCGTGAGCCTCACATTATAGGTCAATTCCTGGGGCTGGCACCACCTCAGCCGGATCAATGGGCCACGACCTCGCCTGCGCCTGGCGCCACGGGCGGCGTCTCGGCAGGCTTGGCAGCAGGCTCCTCGTCGGGCAGCGGAACCGGGACAGACTCGAGCGCCACCTCGAGCACGCGGTCGATCCACTTCACCGGCACGATCTCCAGGTTGCTCTTGGCGTTCTCCGGGATCTCCTGCAGGTCCTTGACGTTTTCCTCCGGGATCAGCACCGTGCGGATGCCGCCGCGGTGCGCGGCCAGCAGCTTTTCCTTGAGGCCGCCGATGGCCGTGACTTCACCCCGCAGCGTGATCTCGCCGGTCATCGCCACGTCCGCCTTGACCGGGATGCCAGTCAGGGCCGAGACGATCGCGGTGGTCATCGCGATGCCTGCGCTCGGACCGTCCTTCGGGGTGGCACCGTCCGGCACGTGGACGTGGATGTCGCGCTTGTCGAAGAGCTCGTCGCGGATGCCCAGGCGGTGCGAGCGCGAGCGCACCACAGTGCGGGCAGCCTCCACCGACTCCTTCATCACGTCCCCGAGCGAACCGGTACGCGTCGTGTTGCCCTTGCCGGGCATCACGGCGGCCTCGATGGTCAGCAGGTCGCCGCCCACCTCGGTCCAGGCCAGGCCCACGACCTGCCCGACCTGGTTTTTCTTCTCGGCACGGCCGAAGTCGAACTTGCGCACGCCCAGGAAGTCGTTGAGGTTGTCCTCGGTGACGACGACCTGGCCTTCGTACTTCTTGAGCTGGTGGCCCTTGACCACCTTGCGACAGATCTTGGAGATCTCGCGCTCGAGCGAGCGCACGCCCGCCTCGCGGGTGTAGTAGCGGATCACCCCGCGCAGCGCGCCTTCGGTGACCTCGACCTCCTCGTCCTTCACGCCGTTGTTCTTCTTCTGCTTGGGCAGAAGGTAGCGCTGGGCGATGCTGAGCTTCTCGTCCTCGGTGTAGCCCGACAGGCGGATCACCTCCATCCGGTCGAGCAGCGCCGGCGGGATGTTCATCGAGTTCGAGGTGGCCACGAACATCACGTCAGACAGGTCGAAGTCGACCTCGACGTAGTGGTCGCTGAAGGTGTGGTTCTGCTCCGGGTCCAGCACCTCGAGCAGGGCCGAGGACGGGTCGCCGCGGAAGTCCATCCCGAGCTTGTCGATCTCGTCGAGCAGGAACAGCGGGTTGCGCACACCCACCTTGGACAGGCTTTGCAGCACCTTGCCTGGCATCGAGCCGATATAGGTGCGGCGGTGGCCGCGGATCTCGGCCTCGTCGCGCACGCCGCCCAGCGCCATGCGCACGAACTTGCGGCCCGTGGCTCGCGCCACGCTCTGGCCGAGCGAGGTCTTGCCCACGCCAGGGGGGCCCACCAGGCACAGGATCGGCGCCTTGACCTTGTCCACGCGCTGCTGCACCGCGAGGTACTCGAGGATGCGGTCCTTGACCTTCTCCAGGCCGTAGTGGTCCTCGTTGAGCACCGACTCGGCATGGCCGAGGTCATGCTTGACCTTGCTCTTCTTGGCCCAGGGCAGGTTGATGAGGATGTCGATGTAGTTGCGCACCACCGTGGCTTCGGCCGACATCGGTGACATCAGCTTGAGCTTCTTGAGCTCGCCCTCGGCCTTCTTGCGCGCCTCCTTGGACATGCGCGCAGCCTTGATCTTCTTGGCCAGTTCCTCGAGGTCCGCACCCTCCTCGCCGTCGCCAAGCTCCTTCTGGATCGCCTTGACCTGCTCGTTGAGGTAGTACTCGCGCTGGCTCTTCTCCATCTGGCGCTTCACGCGCCCGCGGATGCGCTTTTCCACCTGCAGGATGTCGACCTCGTGCTCGAGCAGCTCGAGCAGCTTCTCCAGGCGGGCTGCTACCTCGAAGAGGTCGAGCACCGACTGCTTGGCCTCGAGCTTGAGCGGCAGGTGTGCGGCGATCGTGTCGGCCAGGCGGCCGGGGTCGTCGATGCCTGCGATGGAGGTGAGGATCTCCGGGGGGATCTTCTTGTTGAGCTTGACGTATTGGTCGAAGTGCTGCGTCACGGCTCGGCGCAGGGCCTCGATCTCGGGCGAGCTCTCGCCACCCGGAGGCACCGGCAGCACGTCGCCGCTGAAGTGCTCGCCGTCATCCGTGATGCGACGCGTGCGCGCGCGCTGGATGCCCTCCACCAGCACCTTCACCGTGCCGTCGGGCAGCTTGAGCATCTGCAGGATGCTCGAGACGCAGCCGATCTGGAACATGTCCTCCGGCTTCGGCTCGTCCTTGCCGGCGGCCTTCTGGGCCACGAGCATGATCTGACGGCCCGCCTCCATGGCGGCTTCCAGGGCCTTGATCGACTTCGGGCGGCCGACGAAGAGGGGAATGACCATGTGGGGGAAGACCACCACGTCGCGCAGCGGCAGCAGCGGCAGCGTGACTTCCTCGGCGGGGAGGATGGCATGACCTGACATGAGGACCTCGCTTTCTCAGTCCGAAATGGGGACGCAGGCCCCGAATGCAAGGCCGGCAACGGCCAGGCCGAGGGCGGCCGCCTTCAAGCGCTGGCCTTCGCCTGCTCGCGGTAGACGAGCAGCGGCTTGGCCCCGTCCTCGATCGTGTGCTCGTCGACGACCACCTTGGCCACGCCGGCCATCGTGGGCAGCTCGAACATGGTGTCGATGAGCGAATGCTCGACGATCGAGCGCAGGCCGCGCGCGCCGGTCTTGCGCGCCAGCGCACGACGCGCGATGGCAGCCAGCGCCGAGGGGCGCACCTCCAGATCGACGCCGTCGATGGAGAACAGGGTCTGGTACTGCTTGAGCAGCGCGTTGCGAGGCTCGGTGAGGATGCGCACGAGGGCGTCCTCGGTGAGCTCGCCCAGCGTGGCCACCACCGGCAGGCGCCCGACCAGCTCGGGGATCAGACCGAACTTGATCAGGTCCTCCGGCTCGACCTCTCGGAACAGATCGGCCGCGCGCTTCTCGCTCTTGCTGTGCACGGTCGCAGCAAAACCGATGCCCGACTTCTCGGTGCGGCTCTGGATCACCTTCTCCAGCCCGTCGAAGGCGCCTCCGCAGATGAACAGGATGTTCGTGGTGTCGATCTGCAGGAAGTCCTGGTTCGGGTGCTTGCGCCCGCCCTGGGGCGGCACGCTGGCCATCGTGCCCTCGACGAGCTTGAGCAGCGCCTGCTGCACACCCTCGCCCGACACGTCACGCGTGATGCTGGGGTTGTCCGCCTTGCGGCTGATCTTGTCGATCTCGTCGATGTAGACGATGCCGCGCTGCGCCCGCTCCACCTCGTAGTTGCAGTTCTGCAGCAGCTTCTGGATGATGTTCTCGACGTCCTCGCCCACATAGCCCGCCTCGGTCAGCGTGGTGGCGTCGGCGATCACGAAGGGCACGTTGAGCAGCCGTGCCAGCGTCTGCGCCAGCAGAGTCTTGCCCGAGCCGGTCGGGCCGATCAGCAGGATGTTGCTCTTGCTGAGCTCCACCCCGGCTTCCTTGCCGGAGCCGCTGCCCAGGTGGCGCAGGCGCTTGTAGTGGTTGTAGACGGCCACGGCCAGGGTGCGCTTGGCCACCTCCTGGCCGATCACGTACTGGTCGAGGATGGCCTTGATCTCCGTGGGCACAGGAAGGTCGGAGCGCGGCGCCTTGCCGCCAGCCGCCTCGGCCGGAGC
Organism: Rubrivivax sp.; assembly: GCA_040400855.1. Taxonomy (GTDB): domain Bacteria; phylum Pseudomonadota; class Gammaproteobacteria; order Burkholderiales; family Burkholderiaceae_C; genus Rubrivivax. The sequence continues at coordinate 21,708 of JBBAPJ010000030.1, read as the reverse complement.
CTCGTCACGGATGATGTCGTTGCACAGCTCGATGCACTCGTCGCAGATGAAGACCGACGGTCCTGCGATGAGTTTCTTGACCTCGTGCTGGCTCTTGCCACAGAAGGAACAGTAGAGCACCTTCTCGCTGGATGTGCCCTTCTTGTCGGCCATGTCCTGGTGCCTGTGATGACTGTGGCGACGATGATAGACCATCCACCCGGCGATGAGCCGACGCAATGGCCCAGGCGTGGCTCAGGGTCGGCGCTCGATGACCTGGTCGATCAGGCCGTAGTCCTTGGCCTCGGTGGGCGACATGTAGAAGTCGCGCTCCATGTCGGCCGTGATCTTCTCCACCGACTGCCCGGTGCGCTCGGCATACAGGCGGTTGAGCTGCTCGCGGGTCTTGAGGATCTCGCGTGCGTGGATCTCGATGTCCGTGGCCTGGCCCTGGGCGCCGCCCGAGGGTTGGTGAATCATGATCTTGGAGTTCGGCAAGGCCAGCCGCTTGCCCTTGGCGCCAGCCATCAGCAGGAACGAGCCCATGCTGGCTGCCATTCCCATGCACAGCGTGGAGACGTCGGGCTTGATGAAGTTCATCGTGTCGAAGATCGACAGGCCCGCGCTGACGCTGCCGCCAGGCGAGTTGATGTAGAGGAAGATGTCCTTGTCCGGGTTCTCGCTTTCCAGGAACAGCAGCTGCGCGCACACGAGGTTGGCGCTCTGGTCGTTCACCGGGCCGACGAGAAAGACGATGCGCTCACGCAGCAGCCGGCTGTAGATGTCGTAGGCGCGCTCGCCCCGACCGGATTGTTCGATGACGATGGGCACCATGCCCAGGCCGACGGTATCGTGAGCGCTCATCAGCTTCTCCTGGCGGGTTGGGGCCGGCGCCTCAGGCGGCGGCCATCAGTTCGTCGAAGGGCACGGCCTTGTCCATGACCTTCGCGCGGCTGAGCACATGCTCGGTCACGTTGTTCTCGATCACCACCGCTTCGACCTCGGCCATGCGCTGGCGGTCGGTCAGGTAGTAGCGCATCACCTCGGCAGGCTTCTCGTAGCTCTGGCTGAGCTCCTCGATGTGACGCTGCAGCTGCTCGGGCTTGGCACGCAGGCCGGCGCTGCGTACCAGCTCGGCCACCACCAGCCCCAGGCGCACACGGCGCTCGGCCTGGGCCTGGAACAGTTCGGACGGCAGCTGCACGGCCGAGGGATCCTTGACGCCGCGCTTCTTCAGGTCCTCGCGCGCCGCTTCGATCATGCGCTCGACCTCGTCGGCGACGAGCGCGCGCGGCAGCTCCAGCGTCGCGCTGGCCTGCAGCGCGTCCATCACGGCGGCCTTGTTGCGCGCCTGGAGGCGGAACTTCAGCTCACGCTCGAGGTTGCGCCGGATGTCCTGGCGCAGGCCCGCGACCGTGCCCTCCTGGATGCCCAGGGTCTTGGCGAAGGCATCGTCCACATCGGGCAGCACGCCGGCCTCGATCTTCTTCATCGTGACCATGAAGTCGGCTTCCTTGCCTGCCACGTCGCGCCCCTGGTAGTCGTCGGGGAACTTCAGCGGGAAGGTCTTGCTCTGGCCGACCTTCATCCCGCGCACGCCCTTGTCGAACTGCTCGAGCATCTGGCCTTCGCCGATCACGAAGGCGAAGTCCGTCGCCTTGCCGCCGGAGAAAGGCTCGCCGTCGATCTTGCCTTCGAAGTCGATCGTCACGCGGTCGCCCTCGGCCGCGCCCTCGGCCTGCGGGCGCTGCGCGAAGGTGCGACGCTGCTTGCGCAGGATCTCGAGGGTGCGCTCCACCGCGGCGTCCGTCACCTCGGAGCTCACACGCTCGACCTCCACGCCCTCGAGGTCGCGGATGACCACCTCGGGGTAGACCTCGAAGGTCGCGTCGAAGAGCATCTGGCCTTCGGGAGCCTCGGGCTTGGGCTCGATGCGAGGGGTACCGGCCACGCGCAGGTTGGCTTCGGACGCCGCATCGCTGAAGGCCTTGCCGACACGGTCGTTCATCACGTCCATCTGCACGGAGTAGCCGTAGCGTTGCGCCACCACCGACATGGGCACCCTGCCCGGGCGGAAGCCGTCGGCCTTGACGGTGCGGGCGAGTTGGCGCAAGCGCGACTCCACCTCACGGCCGATGTCCTGCGCAGACACCGCCAGGGTGATGCGGCGTTCCAGTTTTTCGAGGGTTTCGACAGTGACGGCCATTTCGGACTCGGGTACGTAAGGGTTTCGGGGTGGTGCGCGGGGTCGGACTCGAACCGACACGGAGTTGCCTCCGTCAGGACCTAAACCTGGTGCGTCTACCAATTTCGCCACCCGCGCTGAGGGGGCCTGCGCGCCGGTCGCTGGGCACGCACCGGACGCTTCGGTATCGGCAAACGGGTGATTTTAGCCTGCGGGATCGCATGCCCGCGGCACCAGTGGCCACACAATCACGTCCCGTGAGCATCGAGCACTATGAGAACTTCCCGGTCGCCTCGGCGCTGTGCCCCGCGCGGCTGCGCCCGGCCGTGCTGGCGATCTATGCTTTCGCCCGCACGGCCGATGACCTGGCCGACGAGGGTGATGCACCGGCGGCCGAACGGCTGACCGACCTGCGCGCCTACCGCTCGGACCTGCTGGCCACCTTCGAGGGCCGCGAGGCATCCGCGCGCTGGCACGGCATCTTCGTGCGGCTGGGCCGAGCTCGGCAGGCCCACGACCTGCCGCTCGAGCCCTTCCTGAGGCTGCTCGACGCCTTCGAGCGAGACACCCAGGCCCTGCCCTACCTCAACCGGGCGGAACTGCTGGGCTACTGCGCCCTGTCGGCCAACCCCGTGGGCCACCTGCTGCTTCACCTGTACGGCCAGCATGGCGCCGATCAGCGCCAGCGCTCGGATGCCATCTGCAGCGCACTGCAGCTCATCAACTTCTGGCAGGACCTCGGCATGGACCTGTCGCGCCGGCGCCTGTACGTGCCGCTGGGCGATGCCGAGCATCACGGTGTGGACCTGCGCGACCCGACGGCCCTGCGCGACAGCCCGGCCACGCGTGCGCTGGTCGCCGAGCTCTGCACATGGGCCCGGGCACTGATGCTCCAGGGTGCGCCGCTGGCCTGCGAACTGCCGGGCCGGATCGGCTGGGAGCTCAGGCTCGTGGTGCAGGGAGGCTTGCGTATCCTCGACAAGATCGCGCAACAGCAGTACGCCACGATCGCGCGCCGACCCGTGGTCGGGGCAGCCGACCTGCCCGCCATGATCTGGGGGGCCATGCGCATGCGCCCCCCCTCTTCGCCTCTCACCGCATGACGCCGCAGCAGTACGTCCAGGAGCGGGCCGCACGCAGCGGCTCGAGCTTCTATTACGCCTTCCTGTTCCTGCCGCCACGCCGGCGAGCGGCGATCACCGCCTTCTACGCCTTCTGCCGCGAAGTGGACGATGTCGTGGACGAGGCACACGACCCGGGCGTGGCCGCTACCAAGCTGGCGTGGTGGCGAGGCGAGGTACACGCCGGCTTCGGCGGGCACCCGAGCCACCCGGTGATGCAGGCCCTGATGCCCCTGACCAGCGAGTTCGGCATCGAGGAACGGCACCTGCAAGCGGTGATCGAGGGCTGCCAGATGGACCTCGAGCAGACACGCTACCTCGATTTCCCTGGGCTCGCCCGCTACTGCCACCTGGTGGCGGGAATCGTCGGGGAAGTGGCCAGCGCGATCTTCGGGCGCACGGATGCCACCACCATCGACTACGCGCACAGGCTCGGCGAGGCGATGCAACTCACCAACATCATCCGCGACGTCGGCGACGACGCCAGGCGCGGCCGGATCTACCTGCCGATGAACGAGCTCGCGCAGTTCGGCGTCAAGGCACAGGAGATCCTGATGCGCGAAGCGCCATGGGGCTACAGCGAGCGCTTCCACGCGCTCATGCGCCACCAGGCGGCCCGCGCACACGCCACCTTCGACGACGCGCTGGCCCGGTTGCCCGAGTGCGACCGCAGGTCCCAGAAGCCGGGCTTGATGATGGCTCACATCTACCGCACGCTGCTGCGCGAGATCGAGGCCTCGGGCTTCCAGGTGCTGCACCAGCGCGTCTCGCTCACCCCGCTGCGCAAGCTGTGGATCGCCGCGCGCACGCAGTGGCGCGACCGCTGAGGTCAGCCGCGTGAGCCGCCTGGCGGTGATCGGCGCGGGCTGGGCGGGCCTGGCAGCAGCCGTGCAGGCCACCCGACGCGGGCACACGGTGTCGGTCTTCGAGATGGCGGGTACCCCAGGCGGGCGTGCCCGCAGCGTGGCACACGACGGGGAGGTGCTCGACAACGGGCAGCACATCCTGATCGGCGCCTACCGAGACACCCTTGCGCTCATGCGCCAGGTGGGGGTCGACGTCGATCAGGTGCTGCACCGTCAACCCCTGGCCCTGGTCGACGCACAGGGGCACGGCCTGGCGCTGCGGCCTGGCCCCGCCCCGTGGGCCTTCCTGCGTGCCGTGCTGGCCCATCCGACCTGGTCAAGCCGCGACCGGCTGTCCCTGCTGCGTGCCGGCTGCGGATGGGCCTGGGGTGGTTTCCGGGCCCCCGCAGCGGCCAGCGTGAGGCAGCTGTGCAGCGGCCTCACGCCGACCGTGTACCGGGAACTGGTGGAACCGCTTTGCGTGGCCGCGCTGAACACTCCGGCGCAGGAGGCGAGCGCGCAGGTCTTCCTGACGGTGCTGCGTGACGGGGTGCTGGGCGCCCCGGGCTGCGCCGACCTGCTCCTGCCACGACGCCCGCTGGGCGAACTCTTCCCGGAGCCGGCCTGGGACTGGCTGGGTGCGCAAGGGGTGAGGCTTGCCGCGCGCACCCGTGTCACCGAGCTCGCGCACCACGCCGACGGTGGCTGGGCTGTCAGGGGTGAACGCTTCGATGGCGTGGTGCTGGCTTGCAGTGCTCTGGAGGCGGCCCGGCTGGCAGCGCCTCTCGCGACCGACTGGTCGCGGTGTGCCGCGTCGCTCCCCCACGAGCCGATCGCCACGGTGGTGCTGGATGCCCCGGGGGCGCGCCTGGCCAGCACCATGGTCAGCCTGCCCGAAGGCCCCGCGCAGTTTGCCTTCGACCAGGGAGCCCTGGGCGTACGGCCGGGGCGCTTCACTTTCGTGGTGAGCGGTGCGGCGCCATGGCTCGAACAGGGTCAGGAGGGGCTGGTGCAAGCGGTCCTCGAGCAGGCGCAAGGAGCCTTCCTGGCCGGCACGCTGGCGGATGCGCCCAGGCTGAGGGCCTGCATTGCCGAACGTCGCGCCACGTTCCGATGCCTGGCCGGGACGCGTCGGCCAGCACAGGTACTCATGCCGGCCCTCGTGGCGGCTGGCGACTATGTGGAGGGACCGTATCCGGCCACCCTCGAAGGGGCCGTGCGCTCCGGACTGTCCGCTGCCCGCTACTTTGGCTGAGCTCCCACTATGCAAACATCGCTTTCGCCATATAAAATGAGGCCAGACACGACGCAGCCCCATGAGAGCCAAGGAAGCGACCTCGCCAGCCATTCAGGTGCTCGAGCGCACGTTCTCGCTGCTGGACGTCCTGGCCACCCATCCTGATCCCGTCTCACTCAAGCAGATCAGCGAGAGCACGGGGCTGCATCCCTCCACCGCGCACCGCATCCTCAACGACCTCACCCTCGGCCGCCTGGTCGAGCGACCCGAGGCGGGAACCTATCGGCTCGGCATGCGGCTGCTCGAGCTCGGCAATCTCGTCAAGGCGCGGCTGGATGTGCGCCAGGCGGCGATTGGCCCCATGCGTGAACTCCACCGCCTCACGCACCAGCCGGTGAATCTTTCCATGCGCCAGGGCGACGAGATCGTCTACATCGAGAGAGTCTTCAGCGAGCGCTCGGGGATGCAGGTGGTGCGCACGGTCGGCGGCAAGGCGCCACTTCACCTCACCTCGGTAGGCAAGCTCTTCCTGGCCCAGGACGACCCGCAGCGCGTACGGGCTTATGCCACCCGCACGGGGCTGGCCGGCCACACGCGCAACAGCATCACCGAGCTCACGGCCCTGGAGCGCGAGCTCGCATCCGTACGCGCACACGGCCTGGCGCGCGACAACGAGGAGCTCGAACTGGGCGTGCGCTGCATGGCAGCCGGCATCTACGACGACCAGGGCAAGCTCGCAGCGGGGCTCTCGATATCGGCGCCCGCCGATCGTCTCGAGGAAGGCTGGCTCGAACACCTGCGGGCCACGGCCGCTGAGATCTCGATGGCCCTGGGCGGGAAACTTCCGGCCTCCCGCTAGGATGCCCCTGCCCCTTCGTGCAGCGCAGCCAGGAGCGTGCGCGCCGGAGCACCGCTGCTACATCTTGCCTTCCGTGGCGGAGACGCTGACCGCCGGCATGGTCTGCGACACCCATGCGCGCAAGCGCTCGGCGTCGCCAATACGGGCATGCCTCCCAGCCGAGTCGAGCAGCACCATGATCAGGTTGCGCCCGGCTGACTGGACCTTCATGACGACGCAGCGGCCTGCCTCGGAGATGTAGCCCGTCTTCTGGAGGGCGATCTCCCAGGCCGGATTGCGGATCAGGCCGTTGGTGTTGCGAAACGCCACCTGGCGCGAGCCCAGGGCCATCTTCAGGTCGGGGGTCGTGGAGAGGTCGCCGATGATCGGGTGACGGGATGCCTCCCGAACGAGCAGCGCCAGATCGGTGGCAGAAGAACGGTTGTCGCTGGACAGTCCGGTGGGCTCGACGAACTGGCTGTGGTGCATGCCCAGCAGCGACGCCTTGGCGTTCATCGCCTCACGGAACGCCCCCAGCCCGCCGGGGTACGTTCGCCCGAGGGCGTGCGCGGCCCGGTTCTCGGAGGCCATCAGCGCCAGGTGCAGCAACTCACCGCGCGTGAGCGAGGTGCCCACGCGCAACCTCGAGCTCGTGCTCTTGAAGACGGCCACGTCGTCCTGCGCGATCGCCAGGCGTTCGTCGAGCGGCAGGCCTGCCTCGACCACGACGAGCGCCGTCATCAGCTTGGTGATCGACGCAATGGGCAGCACCGCCTCGGGGTTCTTGCTGAAGAGCACCTGCTCGGTGTCCTGGTCGATGACCAGCGCGACGCTGGATTTCAGGGACAGCGGGTCGTCCGTCTGGTGCAGGCCGGCACGCTGCCCCGCTGACGGGCGCTGGGGCACGGCGGACCGCTTGGCCGTACCGGACGGCCTGGCCTTGCGTGCAGCACCGTCGGCGCGGCCCGCCGGGGCCGTCGCGGCTGCTTTGGAGGGGCCAGCCTGCGCCCGGGCGGGAGTTGCGCTGCGGCCCGCATCCTGGGTGGCCCAGGCCGTCGCGCAGGTGAGGATCAGGGCGCTGCCGAGCGCCAGGCTGACCGACACGCGCTTGAGGCGCACCACAACACCGGGCGTTTCTCGCAAAGCCTGTACCTCGCAAACGAAGCGTTGAGTGTAGGCGAGGGGAAAAATCTGCGCAAGATCAAGAACTTGCAGGGTAAACCTCAGCCTTGTGCCGCCACGCGCTCGGCCGAGCTGTGGAGCTTGTTCAAGGCGGCGAGATAGGCCTTGGCCGAAGCCACCACGATGTCGGGGTCGGCACCCACGCCGTTGACCACCCGGCCGGCGCGCTGCAGCCGCACCGTCACCTCACCCTGTGACTCGGTGCTGCCCGAGGTGATCGCATTGACGGAGTACAGGAGCAGCTCGGCGCCGCTCCTGACCTGTGACTCGATGGCCTTGAGGCTGGCGTCCACCGGGCCGTTGCCATCGCTTTGGACATGAAACTCGCTGGGTCCCGCGGAGAAGGTGACGCTCGCATGAGGGCGCTCCCCCGTCTCGGAGCGTTGGGCCAGGGACAGCAGCCGGTAGTGCTCCTGCTCGGCCGTCACGGTCTCGTCGCCGACGAGGGCGATGATGTCCTCGTCGAAGATCTCGCTCTTGCGATCGGCCAGGTCCTTGAAGCGGGCAAACGCGGCGTTGACCTCGGCTTCCGATTCCGGGTAGATGCCCAGCTCCTGCAGGCGCTGCTTGAAGGCGTTGCGACCGGAGAGCTTGCCCAGCACGATCCGGTTGGCCGACCAGCCCACGTCCTCGGCGCGCATGATCTCGTAGGTGTCGCGCGCCTTGAGCACGCCATCCTGGTGGATGCCGGAGGCGTGTGCGAAAGCGTTGGCGCCCACCACGGCCTTGTTAGGCTGCACGACGAAGCCAGTGGTCTGTGCCACCAGGCGCGAGGCCGGGACGATCTGGGTGGCGTCGATCCCGACCTCCAGGCCGAAGTGGTCGCGCCGCGTGCGTACCGCCATCACCACCTCCTCGAGCGAGCAGTTGCCGGCGCGCTCGCCCAGCCCGTTGATCGTGCACTCCACCTGGCGAGCCCCGCCTATCTTCACGCCCGCCAGCGAGTTGGCCACCGCCATGCCCAGATCGTTGTGGCAATGCACCGACCAGATGGCCTTGTCCGAATTCGGCACACGCTCGCGCAGGTCCGCGATGAAGCGGCCATAGAGTTCAGGAACGGCGTAGCCGACTGTGTCGGGAATGTTGATGGTGGTCGCGCCCTCACGGATCACGGCCTCCAGCACCCGGCACAGAAACTCGGGATCGGAGCGGTAGCCGTCCTCCGGGGAGAACTCCACGTCCGCGCACAGGTTGCGCGCGAAGCGCACCGCCAGCACCGCCTGCTCGTGCACCTGCTCGCGCGTCATGCGCAGCTTCTTCTCCATGTGCAGGTCGCTGGTGGCGATGAAGGTGTGGATGCGCGAACGTGCCGCCCCGCGCAGTGCTTCGGCGGCGCGCGCGATGTCGCGGTCGTTGGCCCGGGCCAGCGAGCACACGGTGCTGTCCTTGACGATGTCGGCGATGGCCTTCACGGCCTCGAAATCGCCATTGCTCGAGGCAGCGAAGCCCGCCTCGATCACGTCCACGCGCAGCCGCTCGAGCTGCCGCGCGATGCGCAGCTTCTCCTCGCGCGTCATGGAGGCGCCTGGCGACTGCTCGCCGTCGCGCAGGGTGGTGTCGAAGATGATCAGCTTGTCGGTCATGGTGGGGCTCCGGAAATGAAAACGGCCCGCTGCAGGTTGCTGGCGGGCCGCTGTCGGGAGAGAGGTTCGGTGCGCTTCAATGCTCTCGCAGGGCCTGACGAAGCAGGCCTAGCAGGGACAGGAGGTTTCCGATGAACATGTCGAAACTCTAGCACAGGCCGCGCGCCCGGCGGCATCGACGCGGCCAACGAGGCAGGCCGTCCCGCCGGGAGAACTGCGCGCTCAGCGATGCAGCCCCGCCTCGTCGGGCTCGTCGGTGGAGGTGGCGATCACGCTGACCGGCCTGCCCTTCATCCGGCGCCAGGCATACACCGCGTAGCCCGACAGGCCGTAGACGCAGAACAGGGCGAAGAGCACCGTGGGCGGGTGGATGTTGATGACGGCGATCATCAGCGCGAGCGCGACGATGACGATGAAGGGCACCGAGCGCTTCAGGCTGACGTCCTTGAAGCTGTAGAACGGCACATTGGTCACCATCGTGAGGCCCGCGTAGAGGGTGATGGCGAAGGCGCCCCACGCCAGCGCACCGGCCTCGCGCGTGCCCTTCAGGCCGAAATCCTCCATCACCCACACGAAGCCTGCGACGAGGGCTGCGGCCGCCGGGCTCGGCAGGCCCTGAAAGTAGCGCTTGTCCACCACGCCGATGTTGGTGTTGAAGCGCGCCAGCCTCAGTGCCGCGCACGAGCAGTAGACGAAGGCGGCCAGCCACCCCCAGCGCCCCAGGCCGCGGAAGGCCCACTCGTACATCACGAGCGCCGGTGCCGCGCCGAAGGACACCATGTCCGACAGGCTGTCCATCTGCTCGCCGAAGGCGCTCTGCGTGTTCGTCATGCGCGCCACGCGTCCGTCCAGGCTGTCGAGCACCATGGCGCAGAAGATGCCAAGCGCTGCCTGCTCGAAGCGGCCGTTCATGGCCATCACGATCGCGTAGAACCCTCCGAAGAGGGCCGCGATCGTGAAGAGATTGGGCAGCACGTACAGCCCCTTGCGGGGCTGGCGGGGAGCGGTGTCGGAGGGGTCCACGTTCAGGAGGCGGCGGCCGTCAGTTGCGGCTGCGGTCGACGAGCTTGTTGGCCTTGATCCAAGGCATCATCGCACGCAGCTTCTCGCCCACGACTTCGATCTCGTGCTCGGCCATGAGGCGGCGGCGCGAGGTCAGCGTGGGGGCGCCGGCGCGGTTCTCCAGGATGAAGCTCTTGGCGTACTCGCCCGTCTGGATGTCGCGCAGCGCCTGGCGCATGATGGCGCGCGTCTCGTCGGTGACGATCTTCGGGCCGGTCACGTACTCGCCGTACTCGGCATTGTTCGAGATCGAGTAGTTCATGTTGGCGATGCCACCCTCGTAGATGAGGTCGACGATCAGCTTGAGCTCGTGCAGGCATTCGAAATAGGCCATCTCCGGGGCGTAGCCAGCCTCCACCAGCGTCTCGAAGCCGGCCTTGATCAGCTCCACCGTGCCGCCGCACAGCACCGCCTGCTCGCCGAAGAGATCGGTCTCCGTCTCCTCGCGGAAGTTCGTCTCGATGATGCCGGCCTTGCCCCCGCCGTTGGCGGCGGCATAGCTCAGCGCCAGGTCGCGGGCCTTGCCGCTGCGGTCGGCGTGCACGGCGATCAGGTGCGGCACGCCGCCGCCTTGCGCGTAGGTGCTGCGCACGGTGTGGCCGGGTGCCTTGGGAGCGACCATCCACACGTCCAGGTCCTCGCGCGGGACGACCTGGCCGTAGTGCACGTTGAAGCCGTGCGCGAAGGCCAGCGAGGCCCCCGGGCGGATATGCGGTTCCACGTCGTTCTTGTACACGGATGCGATCTGCTCGTCCGGCAGCAGGATCATCACCACGTCGGCTCCCTTGACCGCCTCGGCCACCTCGGCGACCTTCAGGCCGGCCTTCTCGACCTTCGCCCAGGAGGCACCGCCGCGGCGCAGCCCGACCGTGACCTTGACGCCGCTGTCGTTGAGGTTCTGCGCATGCGCATGGCCTTGCGAGCCGTAGCCCACGATCGTCACGTTCTTGCCCTTGATGAGGCTCAGGTCGGCGTCCTTGTCGTAGTAAACCTTCATGGTGTTGCTCTCTGCTGCGTGGAAAAGGGGGGAGTTCAGATGCGAAGGATGCGCTCGCCGCGGCCGATGCCGCACGCGCCCGTGCGCACCGTCTCGAGGATCGCTGCGCGGTCGATGGCCTGGAGGAAGGCATCGAGCTTGGCGGAATCGCCGGTGAGCTCGATCGTATAGGCCTTGTCGGTGACGTCGATGATGCGGCCGCGGAAGATCTCGGCCATGCGCATCATCTCCTCGCGCTCCTTGCCGACGGCGCGCACCTTGAGCAGCATCAGCTCGCGCTCGGTGAAGCTGCCTTCGGTCAGGTCGACCACCTTGACCACCTCGATGAGGCGGTTCAGGTGCTTGGTGATCTGCTCGATGATGTCATCGGAGCCGGCCGTCACGATCGTCATCCGGGACAGCGACGCATCCTCGGTGGGTGCGACCGTCAGGCTCTCGATGTTGTAGCCGCGTGCGGAAAAGAGCGCGACGACGCGCGACAGGGCCCCGGGTTCGTTCTCGAGCAGGACCGCGATGATGTGCTTCATGGTGCGTCCTCGGCCGGCTCCTCGCGCGTGGTCGACCGGTGGGTCGACACGTCTTGGCCAGCTGGTCGGCGGTGAAAGGTGGATGGTGGATCAGCGGTACGCCACAGGGCGGGAGGCAGAACCCTCGAGGGCCTGATGGGCCCTGTGCGGAACTGCCGCACGCAACCGGCGGCTCACAAGTCCTCGGAACCGAGCAGCATCTCGGTGATGCCCTTGCCGGCCTGGACCATCGGCCAGACGTTCTCGGTCTGGTCGGTGCGCACGTCCAGGAAGACGGTGCGATCCTTCAGCCGCATCGCCTCGCGCAGCGCAGGCTCGACGTCCGCAGGCTTCTCGATGAGCATGCCCACATGGCCATAGGCCTCGGCAAGCTTGACGAAGTCCGGCAGCGCGTCCATGTAGCTGTGCGAGTACCGGCCGCCGTAGTCGAGCTGCTGCCACTGCCGCACCATGCCCAGGTAGCGGTTGTTCAGCGAGACGATCTTCACGGGCGTGCGGTATTGCAAGCAGGTGGAGAGCTCCTGGATGCACATCTGGATCGAGCCCTCGCCCGTGACGCAGAAGACGTCCGCATCCGGGCGCGCCAGCTTGATGCCCATCGCATAGGGCAAGCCCACGCCCATGGTGCCCAGGCCGCCGGAATTGATCCAGCGCCGCGGCTCCTCGAAGCCGTAGTACTGGGCTGCCCACATCTGGTGTTGACCGACGTCGGAGGTAATGTAGGCGTCGCGGCCGCGCGTGAGCCGGTGCAGCGTCTCCACCACCATCTGCGGCTTGATGACCTCGTCGCTCGGGCGGTACTTCAGGCACTCGCGCCCGCGCCACTCGCCAATCTGCCTCCACCATGCGGCCAGCGCCTGGGGATCGGGCCGCGGCTGGGCCTCACGGATCTGCACGATCAGCTCCTGCAGCACCTCGCGCACGTCGCCCACGATCGGGATGTCGACCTTCACCCGCTTGGAGATGGACGACGGATCGATGTCGACGTGGATGATCTTGCGCTCGACCTGGGCAAAGTGGTGCGGATTGCCGATCACGCGGTCGTCGAAGCGCGCGCCCACGGCCAGCAGCACATCACAGTGCTGCATCGTCATGTTGGCCTCGTAGGTGCCGTGCATGCCGAGCATGCCCAGGAAACCTGGGTGGGAGGCCGGCACGGCACCCAGGCCCATCAGCGTGTTGGTGCAGGGGAACCCGAGCAGATCGATGAGCTCGCGCAGTTCGGCCGAAGCGTTGCCCAGGATCACCCCGCCACCGGTGTAGATGTAGGGACGCTGCGCCGCCAGGAGCAGCTGGACCGCCTTGCGGATCTGTCCGGCGTGGCCCTTGCGCACCGGGTTGTAGGAGCGCATCTGCACCTTCTCGGGGTAGTGGAAGGCGCAGTTCTTGAGCGAGATGTCCTTGGGAATGTCCACGACCACCGGGCCCGGCCGGCCCGTGCGGGCGATGTGGAAGGCTTTCTTGATCGTCCCGGCCAGGTCGCGCACGTCCTTCACGAGGAAGTTGTGCTTGACGATGGGACGGGTGATGCCCACCGTGTCGCACTCCTGGAAGGCATCCAGCCCGATCGCGGGCGTGGGCACCTGACCCGTGAGGATCACCATCGGGATCGAGTCCATGTAGGCGGTGGCGATGCCGGTGATGGCGTTGGTCACGCCCGGTCCGGAGGTGACCAGTGCCACGCCCACGTCGCCGGTGGCCCGCGCATAGCCGTCGGCCGCGTGCACGGCCGCCTGCTCGTGGCGCACGAGCACGTGCTCGATCGTGTCCTGCTTGTACAGGGCGTCGTAGATGTAGAGCACCGCGCCACCCGGATAGCCCCAGACGTACTTGACGCCCTCGGCCTGCAGGCAGCGAACGATGATCTCCGACCCGTTCGGGTCGGCGTCGGAGGAATGCGGTTGTGCCGATGCGGCACGCTTGACTTCCGCTGCAGCCATGTCCATGTCGAACCTCAGTGAATTTCTCTGACGAAAAGCCTTCGGTGCACCTCCCGGCGCCCTCGTGAGGCGTGCTCGGTGCCTGCGCGGTCAGAAGACGGCGGACCGCTGTCGGTGCGCCGCGTTACGACCCAGAATCGTTTGTGCGAACGCACATTATTGCATGGGGCGTGCAACACCCCGCCGGGGACACCTTTGCAGCGGCATAATCCGGCCGCCCCGACCCGCGCCTGCACGGTCCCCCCGCCTTTGGCTTCCGAGCAAGAACTCTCGACTTTCCTGCGAAGCATCGAGCGCCGGGCTTTCAAGCGCACGGCGTACACGGTGCGTGACGACGATGCGGCACTGGACATCGTGCAGGACGCGATGATTCGCCTGGCCGAGCGTTACGCCGAGCGGCCGGCGTCCGAGTGGCCGATGCTGTTCCAGCGCATCCTGTCCAACGCGACGATGGACTGGTTCAGGCGGCAGAAGGTGCGCCAGGCCGCGGTTGCCAACTTCTCCGAACTCGAGGGGGTCTCCGAAGAAGGCGTCGACCACGACCTGCTGGAGACGCTCCTGAGCGCTGCCGGCGCCTCGGTCGACGCCCCCGTGGATGCGATGGAGCGCAGCCAGACCCTGCTCGCGATCGAGCAGGCCCTGGCCGATTTGCCCGCACGTCAACGCGAAGCCTTCCTCCTGCGTTACTGGGAGGATTTCGACGTCGCTGAGACGGCGCTGGCCATGGGTTGCTCGGAAGGAAGCGTGAAGACGCATTGCTCCCGAGCCGTGCACGCCCTGGCGCTGGCGCTCAGGGCCAAGGGAATCAGCCTCTGATCGGTGGATCACACAGTGCCTACCTCGCCTTCACCCCTCCCCCAAGCGGAAAACCGCTTCGCGCTGCGTGTGGCTCGCCACCTCGACGCTGCCGCAGAGGCTGTGCCGCACGACATCTCCCAGCGCCTTCGATTCGGCCGGGAGCAGGCGCTGCGTGCGGCGCGACTGGCGGCAGTGCAGCAGGCCCAGGCCGCCACGGCCACGCTGCGTGATGGCACGATGGCGCTGCGCGGGCTGCCCTGGCCCTGGCGCGTGGCGTCGCTGCTTCCGCTGGTGGTGCTGCTGGGTGGCCTGTACCTGATCGGTCAGGTGCACCGCAGCCAGCAGATTCACGCCGCCGCCGAGGTGGATGCCGTGTTGTTGGCCGACGAGCTCCCGCCGGCCGCCTACACCGACCCCGGTTTCGCCGAATACCTCAAGCGTACGCTGCCGTGATACGCAACGCCCTGCGCGCGCTGGCCGTCCCCGTGCTGTGCGCGGCGCTTGCCTGCGCGGCCCAGGTGCCTGCTGGCAAGCACGCCGCGGCACCGCCTCCGCCCACCGCAGCCGCAGCCCGCACCAGCGAGCAAGGTCCGACCTGGTCATCCCTGACCGCGGCGCAGCAGGCTGCGCTGGCTCCGCTGCGGCAGGACTGGCCGACCATCGATGCCGGACGCAAGCAGAAATGGCTCGAGGTGGTGCAGCGTTTCTCGTCGCTCACCCCGGCCGAGCGCGAGCGTGTCCAGGAACGGATGGCCGACTGGGCGCGCATGGCGCCGGGTGAGCGGGGCCGAGCCAGGCTGCAGTTCCAGGAATCGCGGCAGATCCCGGCCCAGGAACGCCAGGCCCTCTGGGAAGCGTACCAGGCCCTGCCTTCGGAGGAGCGGCGCGCCCTGGCGGCCCAGGCTGCCGCCTCCGCCCCTGCCGCCAAGGCCTCGGTCGCGCGGCAGGAGGCCCGGCCGGGGGCGGGGACGGTGGCCAAGCAGAACGTCGTGCCCTCTCCGGCACCGGGTTCGGTCACCCGGCCGGTCACCCCCACGGTCATACAGGCCAAGCCGGGCGCCTCCACCACCCTGGTGTCCCGCCCTTCGAACCCCCCTCGGCACAACCAGGCCGGGCTGCCGAAGATCGCCGCCACGCGCGACTTCGTCGATCCGACCACGTTGCTTCCCACCCGAGGGCCACAGGCAGCCGCGATCGTGACCCCGGCCAGCGCGGCACCAGCCCCGGCGCCTGCGGCTTCCGAGCCCGAGGCTGCGCCCGCATCGCCGCCCTCCTCCTGAAGTGGGGCCACCTGCACGCACCGGGGCCGAGGCTGCGGCCACCATGGCTGTCGAGCCCGGGCACGCCGCCGGCCCGACACCGGGCTTCTCCCGGCGCCTGGCATGCCTCGTCTACGAGGGGATGCTGCTGTTTGGCGTGGTCGTGATGGCCGGCTACCTGTACGGCGCACTCACCCAGCAACGCCACGCCCTGCAGGGGCAGATCGGCCTGCAGGCCTTCGTGTTCCTCGTGCTGGGCATCTACTTCACCTGGTTCTGGTCGGCTGGGCGCCAGACGCTGGCCATGAAGACCTGGCATATCCGGCTCGTGGACAGCCAGGGCCGGGCCCTGTCGCAGCCGCGCGCAGCCGCGCGCTACCTGCTGAGCTGGCTGTGGTTCCTGCCGGCGCTGGCGGGAGCCGGCCTGGCCGGTCACACCGATGGTGGCCGGGTCAGCCTCTGGCTGGTCGCTGGCATGGTTGCCCAGGTGTGTGTCGCGCGCTTCCTGCCGCAGCGGCAGTACCTGCACGATCGCCTGGCCGGCACCCGGCTCGTCGATGCCCGGACCCCAGCCGGCGGCCACGGCGGTGCGGCAGAATCCACGGCATGAAGGGCTCCCGCTTCTCGCTTTGCGTCTACTGTGGTTCGCGCTCCGGCCAGCGTGAGGCCTACCTCGAGGCGGCGCGGGAGGTCGGGCGGCAGATCGCGCAGCGAGGCTGGCAGCTGGTGTACGGTGGCGGCAACGTCGGGCTCATGGGAGCTCTGGCCGACGCCGCGCTCGCCCACGGTGCACGCGTGGTGGGCGTGATCCCGAAGAGCCTCTTCCATCGTGAGGTGGCGCACCTGGCGCTGGACGAACAGCTCGTGGTGGACACCATGCACCAGCGCAAGCAGGCGATGGCCGAGCGAGCCGACGCCTTCCTGGCGCTGCCCGGGGGCATCGGGACGCTGGAGGAGCTCTACGAGGTCTGGACATGGCGCCACCTCGGCTACCACGACCAGCCCATCGGGCTGCTCAATGCGGGGGGCTTCTATGATGGCCTCCTCGCCTTCATGCGACACACGGTCGCCGAGGGTTTCCTGTCCCCCGTCCAGCTGGAGAGCCTGCGCGCTGGAGAGAACGCCGGCGTCTTGCTCGACGAACTCGAGGCCCTGGCTCGGCAGTCGCTCAGACCGGACGACTTTCGCAGGATCTAGGCAGCCCGAGCGTCGGCCGGCCGTCAGACGGCGGACTCGTCCGTCTCGCCCGTGCGAATGCGGATGACCTGCTCGACGGGCGTCACGAAGATCTTGCCGTCGCCGATCTTTCCGGTACGGGCTGCCTTGACGATCGCCTCGATGCAACGCTCCACATCGACCTCCTTGACCACCACCTCGACCCGCACCTTGGGCAGGAAGTCGACCACGTACTCGGCGCCGCGGTAGAGCTCGGTGTGCCCCTTCTGTCGACCGAAGCCCTTGACCTCGGTGACGGTCAGGCCGGAGACGCCGACGTCGGCCAGCGCCTCGCGGACTTCCTCGAGCTTGAAGGGCTTGATGATGGCGGTGATCTGCTTCATGTCGTGAGGCCCTCGAGCGGTGGATGGGTGCCGGCCTGCATTCAAGCACGGAAGCCGGAGGTGATGGGATAGCGCCAGTCCCGGCCGAAGGCGCGGTGGGTAATCCGGATGCCCACCGGGGCCTGCCGGCGCTTGTACTCGTTGACCTTGATGAGACGGGTGACCTTCTCGACGGCTGCCGGGTCGTGGCCGGCGGCCACGATCTCCTCGACGGAACGATCCTCCTCCATGTAGAGGGCGAGGATCGCGTCGAGCACCTCGTACGGCGGCAGGCTGTCCTGGTCGGTCTGGTCGGGTCTCAATTCAGCGGAAGGTGCGCGCGTGATGATGCGCTGCGGAATCACCGGGCCGACGCTGCCGTCGGCACGCACCGCAGGCTGCGTGTTCCTCCAGTGCGCCAGACGGTACACGAGCGTCTTGGCCACGTCCTTGATCACGGCAAAGCCCCCGGCCATGTCGCCGTAGAGCGTGCAATAGCCGGTGGCCATCTCGCTCTTGTTGCCGGTGGTGAGCACGATCGCGCCGCTCTTGTTGGACAGCGCCATGAGCAGCGTGCCCCGGATGCGGGCCTGGATGTTCTCCTCGGTCGCATCCGGCGCACACCCCTCGAACTGGGGCGCGAGGCTGCGCTCGAAAGCCTCGAACATCGGCGTGATCGGAATTTCGTCGTAGCGCACGCCCAGGCGGGCTGCCATGTCGCGTGCGTCGATCCAGGAAATGTCGGCGGTGTAAGCGGAGGGCATCATCACCGCACGCACGCGGGCCGCACCGAGGGCCTCCACCGCGATGGCAAGCACGAGCGCGGAATCGACGCCGCCGGACAGGCCGATGATCGCGCCGGGGAAGCGGTTCTTGCCGATGTAGTCGCGCACCCCGGTGACGAGCGCCGACCACGCCTGCTGCTCCAGGCCGGGCAGCGGCACGAGCCGCCCCCGGACCTGGCCACCCGCATCCACCTCGACGATGTCGAGCGCCGGCTCGAACATGGGGGAGCGCGCGCACAGCCTGCCGCCGGCATCCACCGCGAAGGAAGCGCCATCGAACACGACCTCGTCCTGACCGCCCACCAGATGCGCATACAGGAGCGGCAGACCCAGGCGAGTTGCCCGCTGCGCCATGCGCGCCTCGCGCTCGGCGGGCTTGTCGAGGTGGAAGGGCGAGGCATTGAGCACGCACAAGGCCTGCGCCCCGGCGGCGCGCGCCGCCTCCCCCGGCTCGTCGAGCCAGGCGTCCTCGCAGATGAGCACCCCCAGGCGAATGCCCTCGGCCTCGAAGATGAGGGGGCCAAAACCGGCCTCCCGCCCGGACACGAAGTAGCGGCGCTCGTCGAAGACCTGGTAGTTGGGAAGCTCGCGCTTGAAGTACGTGCCCGCCACCCGGCCGCCCGCCAGCACGGACGCCCCGTTGAACAGGGCGGGCACGGCCCTAGACTTCGAGCGTGCGTCCGCATCGTGCGGAGCGCGTGCCGGATGCCCCACGACCAGATGCAAGCCCTGCAGATCCGAAAGCCCGGCGGCCAGCTCCTGCAAGGTCGCCTCGCACGCCTGCAGGAAGGCCGGACGCAGGAGCAGGTCTTCCGGCGGATAGCCGGTCAGCGCGAGCTCGGGGGCGAGCACCACGCGCGCACCGGCGGCGTGCGCGGTGCGCGCAGCCTGCGCGAGCAGCCGGGCGTTGCCGGCCAGGTCACCGACGGTCGGGTTGACCTGTGCGAGCGCGACCTTCACCATGGTGTGGCCTGAGTGAGCAGGAAGGAAACATTCACGGCCGGGGAGTATCGCATCCGGGTGCTCGACGACCCGGCGGCGGTGGATGCCCAGGCCTGGGATGCTTTGCTGCAGCGGCAGGGCGCGCCCACACCCTTCATGCGCCACGCCTGGCTGCTGGCCCTGCACCGCAGCGCCTGCGCCGTTCCCGCCACTGGCTGGAGCCCGCGCTTCCTGACGCTCGAGCGCGGTTCACGCCTGGTGGGAGCGGCCGCGCTCTACCTGAAGACGCACTCCTACGGCGAATATGTGTTCGACTGGGCTTGGGCCGATGCGTACCGCAGGCACGGGCTGCGCTACTACCCGAAGCTGCTCGGCGCGAGCCCCTTCACGCCCGTGCCAGGCACCCGCCTGCTGGCCGAGGACGAGGCCGCCCGCGCCGGGCTCGCCGATGCGCTGCGCAATCTGGCCGACGAGGCCGGGCTGTCCTCCGCCCACCTCCTCTTCGTCGACCAGGCCGACCGCCAGGCCCTGGAGGCAGCGGGCTGGATGATCCGGGAGGGGGTCCAGTTCCACTGGCAGGCCGACCCGCTGCACCCCTGCGCGAACTTCGATGCGCTGCTGGCCCGGCTGCAGCGCCACAAGCGCAAGAACATCACCCAGGAGCGCAGGCGTGTGCGCGAGGCGGGCGTCGCCTTCACGGTGCACGAGGGTGCGCAGATCGACGAGGGACTGTGGGCCTTCTTCCACGCCTGCTACGTGCGCACCTACGAGGCACACGGCTCGAGCCCGTACCTGAACCTGGACTTCTTCCGCGAGACGGCACGCGCCCTGCCCGGCCTGTGGCTGATGTTCGTGGCACGCCGCGCGGGTCTGCCGATCGCTGCATCCCTGGTGGCCATCGACCGCGCCTCCGGGGTGGCCTTCGGGCGCTACTGGGGCTGTGTCGAAGAGGTGCCTTGCCTGCACTTCGAAGCCTGCTACTACCAGCCGCTGCAGTGGTGCGTGGAGCAGGGCTTTCGCCGCTTCGAGGGCGGCGCACAGGGCGAGCACAAGATGGCACGCGGGCTGCTGCCGGTGCGCACGCACTCGGCGCACTGGCTGCGCGACCCGCGCTTTGCCGATGCGGTGGCGGACTTCCTCGCGCGCGAGGGCGCGGGCGTCCAGGCCTACGTGAGCGAATTGGGCGAGCGCAACCCGTTCAAGGATTGAGCGGCGCCGCGTGCCGCGCGGCCCAGGCCGCCATGCCGCTGGCCACCTCGGCCTTGGCGCTGTCCGGCCCCTCCCAGCCGAGCACCTTGACCCACTTGCCGGTCTCCAGGTCCTTGTAGTGCTCGAAGAAGTGCTGGATCGTCCTCAGCCGCATCGGGTTGAGATCCTCGGGCTTCTTCCACTGCGTGTAGATCGTGAGGATCTTGTCCGTGGGAACGGCCAGGAGCTTGTTGTCCCCGCCCGCCTCGTCGTCCATCTTGAGCACGCCCAGGGGCCTGCAGGTCACGACCACGCCGGGAATCAGGGGCACGGGGGTGATCACGAGCACGTCCACCGGATCACCGTCGTCGGCAAGGGTCTGCGGGATGTACCCGTAGTTGCAGGGATAGTGCATCGAGGTGGCCATGAAGCGGTCCACGAAGAGCGCGCCCGACTCCTCGTCCACCTCGTACTTGATCGGGTCGGCGTTCATCGGGATCTCGATGATCACGTTGAACTCGTCGGGCGCCTTCGCGCCGGGTGTGACGTTGTGCAGGCTCATGGCAAGGTGCAGCGGGCGCCGCAATGGATAAGGGTTGTCCCGCATTCTACGACCCGGGAGGCGCGCAGGCCGACGCGCTTCGGCCCGCCGCGCGCGCTCACCCGGACGAAGAGCACGCCGCGAACGCCCCGCTGCGTTCGGACATTCCCCTAGAAAGCCGTTGGCGAGGCGTCATGCGCTTCCCTTAGCATCCCGGGCTTTGCGAGGAACGTTCCAACCACCACAAGGAGAAAGTCGATGTCCACATCGATGGCGCTTTACCTGGCGCTCGGGTGCGGCCTGCTGGCCGTGATCTACGGCTTCGTCCAGCGCAGCTGGATCCTGTCCCAGGATGCCGGCAACGCGCGCATGCAGGAGATCGCAGGAGCGGTGCAGCAGGGAGCTGCAGCGTACCTGGCCAGGCAGTACAAGACGATCAGCATCGTGGGCGTCGTGCTCGCGGTGCTCATTGCCGTCTTCCTGGATGGCAAGACCGCCGCCGGCTTCGTGCTCGGCGCCGTGCTGTCCGGAGCCTGCGGCTTCATCGGCATGAACGTGTCGGTGCGGGCGAACGTGCGCACGGCGCAGGCCGCCACGCGTGGCATCGGCCCGGCGCTGGACGTGGCCTTCAAGGGCGGCGCGATCACCGGCATGCTGGTGGTCGGGCTGGGCCTGCTCGGGGTGGGCGCGTTCTTCCTGCTCATCGGCGGCGCGGCCAAGCCGGACTCCGCCACCCTCAAGCCCCTGCTGGGCCTGGCCTTCGGGTCGTCGCTGATCTCCATCTTCGCGCGCCTGGGCGGCGGCATCTTCACCAAGGGTGCGGACGTCGGCGCCGACCTGGTGGGCAAGGTCGAGGCCGGCATCCCGGAGGACGACCCGCGCAACCCGGCGGTGATCGCCGACAACGTGGGCGACAACGTGGGTGACTGCGCCGGCATGGCGGCCGACCTCTTCGAGACCTACGCCGTCACGCTCATCGCCACGATGGCGCTGGGCGCCCTGATGGTGGTCGGAGGCGGTGGCGGTGCCGCGGTGGTCTACCCGCTCGTGCTGGGCGGCGTGTCGATCATCGCCTCGATCATCGGCTGCGCCTTCGTGAAGGCGACCCCGGGCATGCGCAACGTGATGCCCGCGCTCTACAAGGGGCTGATCATCTCGGGC
>JBBAPJ010000029.1:0-25967 GCA_040400855.1 Rubrivivax sp. | reverse complement strand
CCGAGGCCTTTGCACGGCTGCAGCGCGACCCGACCGACGTCGAGCTGATGATGTTCGCGCAGGCCAACAGCGAGCACTGCCGGCACAAGATCTTCAACGCCCGCTTCACGATCGACGGCGCCGAGCAGCCGAGCTCGATGTTCCAGATGATCCGTCACACCGAGGCTGTGTCGCCTCAGCGCACGGTGGTGGCCTACAGCGACAACGCGGCCGTGATGGCAGGCGGGCCCGTGGAGCTCTGGCGCCCCGATGGCTTCACGAACGCGCCGCGCTATGTCGGGCGCGCGGCCACCGCGCACGTGCTCATGAAGGTGGAGACGCACAACCACCCCACTGCCATCTCGCCGCACCCGGGGGCGGCCACGGGGGCAGGCGGGGAGATTCGCGACGAGGGCGCAACCGGGCGCGGCGCGCGGCCCAAGGCCGGGCTCGCGGGCTTCTCGGTGAGCCACCTGCATCTGCCGGGCGCCTCCGAGCCTTGGGAGGCCGGGGCAGCAGGCCGGCCAGCCCACATCGCCAGCGCGCTGCAGATCATGACCGAGGGGCCGCTGGGTGGTGCGGCCTTCAACAACGAATTCGGCCGGCCCAACCTGGCGGGCTACTTCCGCAGCTACGAGCAGGTGGTGGCCGGGGTGCGCCGCGGCTACCACAAGCCCATCATGATCGCCGGCGGGCTGGGCGCCATCGTCGAGGGGCAGACGCACAAGGTCGGGTTCCCGGCCGGCACGCTGCTGGTGCAGCTCGGCGGCCCGGGCATGCGCATCGGCCTGGGGGGCGGGGCGGCCAGCTCGATGGCCGCAGGCGTGAACGCCGCCGAGCTCGACTTCGACTCGGTGCAGCGCGACAACCCCGAGATCCAGCGCCGCGCGCAGGAGGTCATCTCGCACTGCTGGTCGCTCGGGGCGGCCAACCCGATCCTGGCCATCCACGACGTGGGTGCAGGCGGCCTGTCCAACGCCTTCCCCGAACTCGTGGACGGCGCCGGTCGCGGTGCGGTGTTCGACCTGCGAGGCGTCCCGCTGCAGGAGTCGGGCCTGTCGCCGGCCGAGGTGTGGTGCAACGAGAGCCAGGAGCGCTACGTGCTCGCCGTGGACCCGGCCGCCTGGCCGCTGCTGGAGCAGATGTGCGCGCGCGAGCGCTGCCCGGTGGCGGTCGTGGGCGTGGCCACCGACGAGGCCCGCCTCGTGCTCGAGGACGGCCCGGGCGGCGAGCGCGCGATCGACATGCCGATGGAGGTGCTGCTGGGCAAGACGCCGCGCATGCACCGCGACGTGCAGCGCGTGGCGCGTACCGAGCCGGCCCTGGACCTCACCGGCGTGACGCTGGAGCGCGCCGCCTTCGACGTGCTGCGCCACCCCACCGTGGGCAGCAAGCGCTTCCTCGTGACGATCGGCGACCGCACGGTGGGCGGCCTGACGCACCGCGACCAGATGGTGGGCCCCTGGCAGGTGCCGGTGGCCGACTGCGCGGTGACGCTGGCCGACTACACGGGCCTGCGCGGCGAGGCGATGAGCGTGGGCGAGCGCACGCCGCTGGCGGCGCTGGATGCACCGGCCTCGGCGCGCATGGCCGTGGGCGAGGCGCTGACGAACCTGCTGGCCGCCCCCGCCACACTGGAGCACGTCAAGCTCAGCGCCAACTGGATGGCCGCCTGTGGCGAGCCCGGTGAGGATGCCGCGCTCTACGACGCGGTGCGCGCCGTGGGCATGGAGCTGTGTCCGGCACTGGGCATCGGCATCCCGGTGGGCAAGGATTCGCTGTCCATGCGCACGCGCTGGAGCGAGGGTGGCCAGACGCAGCAGGTGTTGGCGCCGGTGTCCCTGATCGTCTCTGCCTTTGCCACGCTCGAGGACGTGCGCGGGACGCTGACGCCGCAGTTGACCGCTGGCGACACGACGCTGCTGCTCGTGGACCTGGGAGCAGGCCGCATGCGCATGGGCGGCTCGGTGCTGGCGCATACGCTGCAGCGCTTCGGCCACGAGGTGCCGGACCTCGACGACCCGCAGCGCCTGCGCGCGCTCGCCTCGGCCCTGCAGGCTCTGCGTGCCGAAGGCCGGCTGCTGGCCTACCACGACCGCAGCGACGGCGGCCTGTGGGCCACGGTGTGCGAGATGGCCTTTGCCGGCCACGTGGGCGTGAGCCTGAACGTGGACATCCTCGTCACCGAGGGCGACGGCATCGGCGACAGCCGCGCCGAGTACGGCGACTCCAAGAACTGGGCCGCGCAGGTGGGCGAGCGCCGCAACGAGCTGACGCTGCGCGCGCTGTTCAACGAGGAGCTCGGCGTGGTGTTGCAGGTACGCACGCCCGAGCGCGACGCGGCGCTGGCCGTGCTGCGCGCGCACGGCCTGAGCCGCCTCACGCACGTGATCGGCAAGACCAACGGGCGCGGTGCCGTGGAGGTGTGGCGCGATGCGAAGCTTCAGTTCGCGGCTTCGGTGCAGGCCCTGCAGCAGGCCTGGGACCACGTGAGCTGGCAGATCGCGCGCCAGCGCGACAACCCGGCCTGCGCCGATGCCGAGCATGCGGCCGCGGGGGACCCGGGCGACCCGGGGCTGCATGTGCAGCTGAGCTTCGATCCGCAGCAGGAAGAGCCTGCCTCAACCGGCACGGCCGCAGCCGCCCCGCTCGCCCCGGCGCTGGCCCTGCGGCGCCCGCCGGTGGCGATCCTGCGCGAGCAGGGCGTGAACTCGCAGCTCGAGATGAGCCGCGCGATGGACCTGGCCGGGTTCGAGACCTACGACGTGCACATGAGCGACCTGCAGGCTGGTCGCGCCCGCCTGGACGCCTACGTCGGGCTCGTGGCCTGCGGCGGCTTCTCCTACGGCGACACGCTGGGCGCCGGGCAGGGCTGGGCCCGCTCGATCCTCTTCCACGCAGAACTGGCCGAGGCCTTCGCCACGTTCTTCAACCGCGCCGACACCTTCGCGCTGGGCGTGTGCAACGGCTGCCAGATGCTCGCCGCGCTGGCGCCGATCATCCCGGGGGCGCAGGCCTGGCCGCTGTTCACGCGCAACCTCTCCGAGCAGTTCGAGGCGCGGCTGTCGATGGTGGAGGTGCTCGACAGCCCGAGCCTCTTCCTGTCGGGCATGGCCGGCAGCCGGCTGCCCATCGCGGTGTCGCATGGCGAAGGCCGGGCCGACTTCTCCACCCGGGGCGACGCCCAGGCCGTGCACCGGGCGCTGCGCTTCGTCGACCACCACGGGCGGCCTACCGAGGCCTACCCGGCCAACCCCAACGGCAGCCCCGAGGGCCTGACGGGCGTCACCACCGCCGATGGCCGCTTCACGGCGCTGATGCCGCACCCGGAGCGCGTCTTCCGCCATGCCCAGATGAGCTGGACGCCCGGCGACGTGTCCCTGCCGAGCCCGTGGATGCGCATGTTCCGCAACGCTCGCCGCTGGGTGGCGTGAGACACTTTGCTGCATGAGCGAGCTCGTTGTCCGCCGCCTGCTGGTTGACCTGAAGGCGCCGATTCCGGTGCGCTGGAACGGCGGCGACGCCTTTCGCAGCGCGCTCTTCAACGCGCTGTCGATGAGCTTTCCGGCCGGTGAGCAGACCTTCATCGACTCCGTGCGCATGGGCCTGGCCCGGCTCGCGCAGCGCGACCCCGCGGCCCACGCCCGCTTCGAGGCCGAGGCGCGCGGCTTCATCGGGCAGGAAGCCACGCACCGCCGCGTGCACGAGCTCTTCAACGCGCACCTGGCCACGCAAGGCCTCGTGAACCACTGGGAGCCGCGCATCCACCGACGCCTGGCACGCCTGAAGCGGCTGGCCGGCGACGAGCCCCGAGCCTGGCTGGCCGTCACCGCAGCCACCGAGCACCTCACGGCGCTGCTGGCCGAGCACCTGCTCACCCACCCCGAGATGCTCGAGGGCGCCGAGCCGCGCCTGCGTGACCTGTGGCTGTGGCACTCGAGCGAGGAGAGCGAGCACCGCTGCACCGCCTTCGACCTGTACCAGGCCCTGGGCGGGAACCACACATGGCGCCGGCGCTTCTTGCGCATCGTGACCTGGCACTTCGTCACCGACGTGCTGCGCCAGACGCTGCACAACCTCTGGCGCGACGGGGCCTTGTGGCAGCTTGCGACCTGGCGTAGCGCCTGGACCCACCTCTTCGGCCGCGAGGGTGGCCTCGTGCGCCTGCAGTGGCGTGCGTGGTGCCGCTACTTCGACGCCGACTTCCACCCCTCGCAGGGCGACGGCACGCGCGCGCAGCGCTGGCTGGCTGAGCACGCGAGCCTGGCCCCACCCGTTGCGCAGCCCTTGCGGGGCTGATCGAGGTCGCCCCATGCATGCAGCATCCGGCTCCGCCCCCGTGGCCGTCGTGACGGGCGCCGCCCGCGGCATCGGCCTGGCCTGCACGAACTGGTTCCTCGCACACGGCTACCGCGTGGCGCTGCTGGACATCGACGCGGCGACCCTGCGGGCCACCGAGGCAGCCCTGGCCGATGCGCAGCGCGTGCTGGCCGTGGAGGCAGACGTGTCGAACCCGCAGCAGGTGCAATCCGCCATCGACGCCGTCGATGCGCGTTTCGGTCGCATCGACGCACTCGTGAACAACGCGGGCGTGGCCGTCTTCAAGCGCATCGAGGAGACGACCTGGGAGGACTGGCGCCACGTCCTGGGCACGAACCTGGACGGTGCGTTCCTGTGCACGCAGGCCTGCACGCCGGTGATGAAGCGCGGCGGCGGCGGGGCGGTGGTGAACATCGCCTCCATCTCGGGCCTGCGCGCGAGCACGCTGCGCGTGGCCTACGGCACGAGCAAGGGCGCGATCATCCACCTGACCAAGCAGCAGGCGATCGAGCTGGGCAACGCGGGCATCCGCGCCAACTGCATCGCACCCGGTCCGGTGGACACCGAGATGGCCAAGCTCGTGCACTCGGTGGCGATCCGCAGCGACTACCACGACACGATCCCGCTGAACCGTTACGGCACGCCCGAGGAGATCGCGCGTGCCGTGGGGTTCCTGTGCAGCCAGGAGGCGAGCTACGTCAACGGCCAGACGCTGGCGGTGGACGGAGGCTTCGACGCCAGCGGCGTGGGCCTGCCCACGCTGCGCCGCGGCGGGCTGCAGCACCCGGCAGCCGATCCGTCCTGAGCCTCAGCCGCCCGTGCGCAGTTGCTGGGCCGCCGCGTCGATCGAGGCCCTCAGCGACGCGTAGTCGTGGTGCACCGGGAACTGCGGGAACTGCGCGACGATGCTCTCGGGCGGATGGATGAAGAAGCCCGCGTCGGCCGCAGCCAGCATCCCGGTGTCGTTGAAGGAGTCTCCCGCGGCGAGCACCTGGAAGTTCAGGCTCCTGAAGGCGTTGACGGCATGGCGCTTCGGGTCGGCCTGGCGCAGCCGGTAGCCGGTGACGAAGCCCGCAGCGTCGACCTCGAGCCGGTGGCACAGCAGCGTCGGCCGGCCGAGCTGGCGCATCAGCGGGTCGGCGAACTCGTAGAAGGTGTCCGACAGGATCACGACCTGGTAGTGCGCGCGCAGGCCATCCAGGAAATCCTGCGCCCCGGGCAGTGGCGCCATGCCGGCTATCACGGCCTGTATGTCGGCGAGCTTCAGACCGCGCTCGCGCAGCAACCCGATGCGAAAGCGCATCAGCTTGCCGTAGTCGGGTTCGTCGCGCGTGGTGCGGCGCAGCTCGGGGATGCCCGTGCGCTCGGCAAAAGCGATCCAGATCTCGGGGACAAGGACCCCTTCGAGGTCGAGGCAGACGACTTGCATGGCGCGTGCGGTCGGGCGGAGCCCCCATCTTAGCCGTGCACCGGTGGCCTCACTCGCCCGCCACGAGTGTCACGGGCTGCTTGCGCAGGTTGCCGTT
Organism: Rubrivivax sp.; assembly: GCA_040400855.1. Taxonomy (GTDB): domain Bacteria; phylum Pseudomonadota; class Gammaproteobacteria; order Burkholderiales; family Burkholderiaceae_C; genus Rubrivivax. The sequence goes on along the minus strand of JBBAPJ010000029.1, from coordinate 20,142 downwards.
GCGCCAGACGCTGAGCGTGACCGTCTCGCCCGGGGCGCGGCGTTCGAGCAGCGTGAGCATGTCGTCCAGGTCCTTCACGGGCTCGTTGTCCACGGCCGTGATCACGTCGCCGGCCACGATGTCCCCGGCCGGGGCCCGGCGAAACGGCTGCAGCCCGGCACGGGCGGCCGGCCCGTTGGGCGCCACCTGCACGAGCACGACACCTGCAGGCAGGTTCAGCCGCTGGTTCAGCCCGGCCTGGCCGGCCGTGACGCCGATGGCCGGGCGCACGAAGCGGCCGTCCCGGATGAGGCGCGGCACGATGCGGTTGACCTCGTCGACCGGGATGGCGAAGCCGATGCCCGCGCTCGCACCGCTGGGGCTGTAGATGGCGGTGTTCACGCCGATGAGCCGGCCGGCCGAGTCCAGCAGCGGCCCGCCGGAGTTGCCGGGATTGATCGCCGCGTCGGTCTGGACGACGCCGCGTATGGTGCGCTGGTTGACCGACTCGATCTCGCGGTTCAGCGCACTCACGATGCCGGTGGTGAGCGTCTGGTCCAGGCCGAAGGGATTGCCGATGGCGTAGACCTTCTGGCCGACGACGAGGTCGCGGCTCGTGCCCAGGGGCAGGGGCGGCGCCTTGGCGGTGGGCACCTCGATGCGCAGCACGGCCAGGTCGCGGTCCGGGAAGGCGCCCACGAGCGTGGCCTTGTGCGTGCTCTGGTCCGCCAGCGTCACGCGCGCGGCACTGGCGCCCTGGATGACATGGAAGTTGGTGACGATGTGGCCGCGCTCGTCCCAGACGAAGCCCGTTCCAGTGCCACGCGGCACCTGCTGCACGTTGAGGGAGAAGAAGTCGCGCTGCACCTCGAGGGTGGTGATGTGCACGACCGAGGGCGAGGTCTTGCGGAAGACATCGATCTGCGCCTGCTCGTCGGCCGGCAGCGGCCCGCGCGGCGTGACGGTGCGCGGCGAGGCCTCGGTTCGGCTCTCGACCAGCCGGGGCACGCCGAAGCTGGCGGCCGCGGCCACACCTGCCACGAGGGCCAGCCCAAGCCAGCGCGGGGCGCTGCGGCGCGGCACGGCGGCTGGATGGGCCGGCCCGGGGGCCGGCGGCTCGGTCTCGGGGCGGTCCGGGGTGGGGCGGCTGGTGTCCATCCGGGCAAGATGGGGTTGAGACCGGCGCGCACAAGCCCCGGCCGGCAGCGCGGTCAGGCGACGATGTAGGCGGCCGCGGCGGTGGCGATCAGCGTGCCTTCGTCGTTGACCAGGCGCATCTGCGTGGAGCCCACGCGGCCGCCCAGCCGCGTCACCTCGGCCACGGCCTCGAAGTGCCTTCCGATTCCCGGGCGCAGGTAGTCCACGCGCAGGTCGATCGTGCCCATGCGGGCGAATCGCTGCAGCGCCTGGGCGGGGGAGTCGTGCGGGTGGCGCTCGATGCCGGCGGCGAGCACGGCCAGGCCGCCCATCGTGTCGAGCACCGAGGCCGTGACACCGCCGTGCAGCCGGCCCTGTGAGGCGGTGCCGACGAGTTCGGGCTTCATCGTGATGCGTCCGCGCACCGAGGCGGGCTGGACCGACAGGATCTGCAGGCCCAGCAGCTGGTTGAAGGGGATGCCGCGCTCGAAGATCTCGACGAGCCCAGCCTCGATCTCGGCCTGCTCGGCGGCGGTGCGCGGCCGCTGCAAGGTCCCGGGTGCGTGGACGGTCATGCGACGGACTGTACGGCAGGCGCCAACCCGAGCCGCGCACGGGCCTCGGCCGGGCTCGCGATGTCCCGCCCTGCCTCGCGCGCGCAGCGCGCCAGCGCCTGCATCAGCTCGCCATTGCCGCGTGCGCGTGCGCCGTCGGGCAGGTAGAAGGTGTCCTCCAGGCCCGTGCGCAGCATGCCGCCGAGCTCGGCCGCACGCTGGTGCACCGGCCAGATCTCGGCCCGGCCGATCAGTGTGGTCTGCCAGACCGCGTCGCGCGGGGCGTAGTCCACCAGGAGTTCGAGCAGCCGCGCATCGCAGGGCATGCCGCTGGCCACCCCCATGACGAAGTTGAGCTCGGGGGCGCCGTCGAAGAGGCGGGCTTGCCTGTACATGGCCACGCTGCGCACCATCCCGACGTCGAAGCACTCGAACTCCGGGTGGGTACCCGTCTCGCGCATCACCTCCAGGAAGCGCGCCACCTTGTCCACCGGGTTGTCGAAGACCATCGGCGGCCAGGCCCACTGGCCGTTGTCGCGGATCTTCAGGTAGTTGAGCGTGCCGGCATTGCACGCCGCGATCTCGGGTCGCACGCGGCGGATGCAGGCCAGCGGCCCGGAGATGTCCGCGCCGATGATGCCGGTGGTGAGGTTGACGACGATGCCCGGGCAGGCGGCGCGGATGGCGTCGCACACCTCGGCCGCCACGGCCGGGTCCCAGCTCGGCAGGTGACCCTGGCCAGGCTCCTGGCGCCGCAGGTGCACGTGCACGATGCTGGCTCCGGCGTCGAAGGCGTCGCGGGCCTCGCGCGCCATCTCGGCGGCGGTCACGGGCACCGGGTGCTGTGCCGGATCGGTGAGCACGCCGGTGAGGGCACAGGTGAGGATGGCCTTGTCGTTCATGGGGTGTCGGGTTCGATCTCGATGATCAGCTGGCCGGCCGCCACCGTCGCCGCTGCCGACGCGTGGACCGCGCGCACGGTGCCGTCGGCTTCGGCGCGGGTCCAGATCTCCATCTTCATGGCCTCGACGCTGGCCAGTGCCTGCCCGGCCGTCACGCGCTGGCCCGCTGCCACGCGCAGCTGCGCCAGGGTGCCTGCAACCGGGCTGCGCACTTCGCGCGGGTCGGCGATCGTGGCGGCGGGGTGGCCGGGCTGCGGTTCGTCGAAGGCGTGGCGCCTCCCGTCGAGCTGCAGGTGCAGCGTGTGGCCCTCCTCGACGCACAGGGCACGTCGGCGCACCCCGTCGATCAGCGCCGTCACCCATGAGCCCTCGCGCCTCACGATCAGCACGCCACGCTGCGGCTCGTCGATGCGACGTTGTTCAGCGCCACAGCGCAGCTCGATCGAGGCCGCTTGCAGCCATGCAGGGCGCCAGGCCGTTGCAGTCGAGGTCGCGCGCAGCGCAGCGGCCAGACGCCACGCATCGGCTGCTGGTGCCTCGGTGCCAGGCAGGGGCTGGCCCGACTCGAGCCAGGTGTCGAGCGTGTGTGTCCGCACCTCGCCCAGCACGAAGGCGGGGGTACGCAGCAGCGCCGCCAGGAAGGCGGCGTTGTGCGACGGGCCCAGCAGCGGCAGGTCGTCCAGGGCGCGCGCCAGCTGCCGGGCGGCGTCGGCCCGGTCACGGCCGTGCGCGATGACCTTGGCCAGCAGCGGGTCGTACCACGGGCCGATGTGCTCGCCTTCGGCCAGTCCGTGGTCCACCCTCAGCCCCGGGCCCTCGACCCGCTGCGGTGCCCACAGCCGCACGGCGCCCGTCTGCGGCTGGAAGCCCCGCGCCGGATCCTCTGCGCACACCCGCGCCTCGATCGCGTGACCCTCCAGCCGGATGTCGGCCTGCTGCCAGGGCAGAGCCTCGCCCTGCGCGATGCGCAGCTGCCACTCCACCAGGTCGATTCCCGTCAGGCACTCGGTCACGGGGTGCTCGACCTGCAGCCGCGTGTTCATCTCGAGGAAGAAGTGGTGCCCCGCCTCGTCGACGATGAATTCCACCGTGCCCGCCCCGACGTAGCCCACCGCGCCCGCGGCAGCCACGGCATCGCGCGTGAGGGCCTCGCGCAGGCCGGGGTCCAGGCCCGGTGCCGGCGCCTCCTCGACCAGCTTCTGTCGCCGCCGCTGCGTGCTGCAGTCGCGCTCGCCCAGGTGCAGCACGCGGCCGCGTGCATCGGCCAGGATCTGGACCTCGATGTGTCGCGCCGGCTGCACCAGGCGCTCGAGCATCACCTCGCCCTCACCGAAGGCGGCCTCGGCCTCGCGCCGGGCGGAGGCCAGCGCCGCATCCAGTTCCTGCGGGTGGTGCACCGCGCGCATGCCGCGCCCGCCTCCGCCGGCCACGGCCTTGACCAGCAGCGGGAAGCCCAGCGCCTGCGCCGCCTGCTCGAGGCCGGCATCCGGGGCGTCGTCCACCGAAGACCAGCCCGGCACGCAAGGCACGCCGGCCGCGCGCATGCGCCGCTTGGCCTGGGCCTTGTCGCCCATGGCCCGGATCGCCTGCGCAGACGGGCCCACGAAGACGAGGCCGGCTGCGTGGCAGGCCTGGGCAAAGTCGGCGCGCTCCGACAGGAAACCGTAGCCAGGATGCACGGCCTGTGCGCCGGTGCGGCGGGCGGCCTCGAGCAGGGCGGTGATGTCGAGGTAGGAGCGCGCAGCGGGCGCCGCGCCGATGCACACCGCCGCATCGGCCAGTTGCACGTGCAGGGCATCGGCGTCAGCCTCGCTGTACACGGCCACGCAGCGGTAGCCCAGGCGCCGCGCCGTGCGCAGGATGCGGCAGGCGATCTCGCCGCGGTTGGCCACCAGCAGCGTGTCGAACATCAGCCCGCGGCCCGGCCGGGCAGGGTGCCCTCGAGCTTGCACAGGATGCCCAGCATCACCTCGTCGGCGCCCCCGCCGATGGAGGTCAGGCGCCCGTCGCGGTAGGCCTGGGCGATGGGGTTGTCGGCCGTGAAGCCCATGCCGCCCCAGTACTGCAGGCAGCTGTCGGCCACTTCGCGTGCAAGGCGGCCGCTCTTGAGCTTGGCCATCGAGGCCAGGCGCGTCACGTCCTGGCCCTGCACGTACAGCCCCACGGCACGGTAGGTCAGGGCGCGCAGCGCCTCGACCTCGGTGCGCAGCTCGGCCAGGCGGAAGTGCACGACCTGGTTGTCCAGCACGGCGCGGCCGAAGGCACGGCGCTGGCGTGTGTAGTCGATCGTCAGGTCGATGAGCCGATCGAGCCCGCCGACGGTGGAGGCGGCGGCCCACAGCCGCTCCTCCTGGAACTGCATCATCTGGTAGGTGAAGCCCATGCCGGCTTCGCCGATCAAGTGATGGCGCGGCACGCGCACGTCGTCGAAGAAGAGCTGCGCCGTGTCGCTCGCGTGCATGCCGAGCTTGCGGATCTTCTGCCGCGTCACGCCCGGGGTGCCCAGCGGCACCACGATCAGGCTCTTGTTGCGGTGGGCCGGGCCTTCGGAGGTGTTGGCCAGCAGGCAGCACCAGTCGGCCTTCAGGCCGTTGGTGATCCACATCTTGGTGCCGTTGATGACGTAGTCGTCGCCGTCCACGCGCGCCGTGGTGCGCAGGGCCGCCACGTCCGAGCCGCCCCCGGGCTCGCTCACACCCAGGCAGGCCACCATGTCGCCGGCTATGGTGGGTGCGAGCCACGCCTGGCGCAGTGCGTCCGAGCCGAAGCGGGCCAGTGCCGGCGTGGCCATGTCGGTTTGCACGCCGATGGCCATCGGCACGGCGCCGCAGGCGCACACCGACAGCGCCTCGGCCATCACCATCGAGTAGCTGAAGTCCAGGCCTGCGCCGCCGTAGGCCTCGGGGTACTTCAGGCCCAGCAGCCCGAGGTCGCCGAGCTGCTTGAAGACCTGGTGGCTCGGGAACTCCTCGGCCGCCTCCCAGGCCGGCACGTGCGGGTTGACCTCACGCTCGATGAAGCGCACGACCGTGTCGCGCAGCTGCTGGTGCTCGGGCGTGAATTCCATGAGGCCTCCTCGTGTGGCGTCTACAGGCGTGCGACGCCGAAGGTGTTGGGGCGCAGCGTGCGTGCATCGGCCTGGCGCGCCAGCGCCAGGCACAGGCCAAGCACGCGGCGCGTGTCGCGCGGGTCGATGATCCCGTCGTCCCACAGCCGCGCCGTGCCGTACAGGGCGGTGGACTCCGTCTCGAGCCGGTGGCGCAACTTCTGGCCCGCGGCGGCGAGCGCCGCCTGTGCCGCCTCGTCCAGGGCCTGGCCGGCGCGCGCGAGCTTCTGGCGGGCAACGATCTCCATGACGAGCGCGGCCTGCGCCGGGCCCATCACGGCGGTGCGGGCGCTGGGCCAGCTGAAGATGAAGCGTGGGTCGAAGCCGCGCCCGCACATGCCGTAGTTGCCTGCGCCGAAGCTGCCGCCCAGCACGATGGTGAAACGCGGCACGCGCGCGTTGGCCACTGCCTGGATCATCTTGCTGCCGTGCTTGATGGCGCCGGCCTGCTCGGCCTGCCGCCCCACCATGTAGCCGGTGGTGTTCTGCAGGAAGACGAGCGGCGTGCCCGACTGGTCGCACAGCTGGATGAACTGCGCCGCCTTGGTCGAGCCGGTGGGCTGGATCGGGCCGTTGTTGCCCACGAGACCCACCAGGTGGCCGTGCAGCCGCGCGTGACCGCAGACGGTGTCGTTCGAGTAGGGCGCCTTGAATTCGAGGAAGTCGGAGTCGTCGACGAGGCGGGCGATGACCTCGCGCACGTCGTAGGGCTCCCGCTCGTCCACCGGCACGAGGCCCATCAGCTCCTGCGCAGGCAGGCGCGGCGACCGAGCCTCGTGGGGCACTGGCACGGTGTCCCACTGCAGCTTGTCGATGAGCTCGCGCGCCATCGCGATGGCGTGCGCGTCGTCCTCGGCGAGGTACTCGCCCAGGCCCGTGAGCTGCGCGTGCATCTGCGCGCCGCCCAGCGATTCCTCGTCGGCCTCCTCGCCGATGGCCGCCTTCACCAGCGGTGGGCCGGCCAGGTAGATGCTCGAGCGGCCGCGCACCAGCACGACGTAGTCCGACAGCCCCGGCAGGTAGGCCCCGCCTGCGGTGGAGGAGCCGTGCACGATCGCGATCTGCGGGATGCCGGCAGCCGACAGGCGCGCCTGGTTGGCGAAGCTTCGGCCTCCGTCGACGAAGATCTCGGCCTGGTACAGGAGGTTGGCGCCGCCGGACTCCACGAGCGAGACGACAGGCAGCTTGTTCTCGCGCGCCAGTTCCTGCGCGCGCAGCGCCTTCTTCAGTCCCATCGGCGGGACGGTCCCCCCCTTGATGCCGCTGTCGCTGGCCGAGACCACCACCCGCTTGCCCGCCACCGTGCCGATGCCGGTGATCGATCCGCCGCCCAGCACGGTGGCCTGGCCGTCGTCATCGTGCATGCCCAGCCCGGCCAGGGCGCTGAGCTCCAGGAAGTCGCTGCCACGGTCGAGCAGGCGCGCCACGCGCTCGCGCGGCAGCAGCTGCCCGCGCGCCTCGAAGCGCTCGCGCCGGCTGGCCGAGGCCTGCACCACCTTGGCCTCGAGCTCGCGCACCTCCTGGAGGCGCTCGTGCATCCGCGCCGCGTTGGCGGCGAAGGCGGCGCCCGCCGTGTCCACGCGGGTGGCCAGCACCGGCATCAGCGCAGCACCTCGGGCGTGGCGGCTCGGTGGAAGCCGTCGAAGGGCACGCTGCGCGAATCGGGCGGCAGCGGGAAGATGGCGCTGCCCAGCGACGCCGCGCCGTCGATCTGCAGCGTCACGCCCGTGATGAAGGCGGCCGCAGGAGACAGCAGGAAGACGATGGCGGCACTCACCTCCGCTTCCACCCCCATGCGCCGCAGCGGAACGTGCTGGCGCAGCTTGGGGATCAGCGCCTGGACTGCGCCGCGGTAGGTGTCCATGCCCGAGGAGGCGATCCAGCCCGGGGCCACCGCGTTCACGCGCACGCCCGCATGTGCCCACTCGAAGGCGGCGCTTTGCGTGAGGTTGCTCATGCCGGCCCGCGCCGCGCCCGAGTGCGCCATGCCGGGCATGCCGTTGCGGAAGTCGGCGGTCATGTTGACGATGGCCCCGCCGTGGCGCTGCATGCACTGCGTGAAGAGCTCGCGCATCATGAGGAAGCCGCCCGTGAGGTTGTTGGCCACCACGGCGTCGAAGCCCTTCTTCGAGATGGCCAGCATCGGCGACGGGAACTGTCCACCCGCGTTGTTGACGAGGCCACTGACCGGGCCCAGGCGCTGCAGCACGTCGGCCACGCCTGTGCGCACGGCTTCCTCGTCGCGGATGTCGAAGGCGATCGTGTGGGCCTGCCCGCCGTCCTCGCGGATCTCGGCGGCCACCTGCTCGAGCCGCTCGGCGCGCCGGCCGCTGATGACCACACTTGCCCCCAGGCTGGCCAGCTCATGCGCCGTGCAACGCCCGATGCCGCTGCCGCCGCCAGTGACCCACACCGTCTGCCCGGCGAAGAGGCCAGGCCGGAACACGCTGCGATAGCCCGCAGCGGCGGGAGCCTTGGGGGAATCACTCATCGTGGCCTCGGGGATCGGGCGTCGGGCGGTATGGCCGGGCCGTTAGGATGCCATCCCGACCAGCATTTCCCCTTCGAGGATACTCCCATGGACATGCCCGCCATCACCGAGGCGATGCGCAGCAAGATCGGCTCCGGCGTCGACCTGGGCGCCACGCTGATGTTCGACTGTGGCGACGACGGCGTGGTCGTCATCGACGGCCGCGCAGACCCGCACACGGTGGCCAACGAGCGCATAGAGGCCGACTGCACGGTCACGATCTCGCGCCAGAACCTGGTGGCCCTGATGAGCGGCGAGCTCGATCCGATGATGGGCTTCATGACCGGCCAGTTCCGCGTGGCGGGCGACATGGGCGTGGCGCTGAAGCTGCAGCGGCTCGTCTAGGTTCCTACGTCATTCAGGAGCGACCGTGGCCGACGCCTACCTCTACGAGCACGTGCGCACGCCGCGCGGCAAGGGCAAGAAGGACGGTGCGCTGCACCCGGCCACGCCGGTGTGGCTGCTGCGCACGCTGCTGGGCGCGCTGCGGGACCGGCTGGCGCTGGATACCGCGCTCGTCGACGACGTGGTGCTGGGCTGCGTGACGCCCGTGGGCGACCAGGGCGCCGACATCGCCCGCACGGCCGTGCTGGACGCCGAGTGGGCGCAGACGGCAGCGGGGGTCACGCTGTCGCGCTTCTGCGCCAGCGGGCTGGAGGCGGTCAACCTGGCGGCGGCCAAGGTGGCCAGCGGCTGGGAGGACCTGGTCGTGGCCGGCGGCGTGGAGAGCATGAGCCGCTGCCCGATGGGCAGCGACGGAGGAGCCTGGTTCGGCGACCCGCGCGTGAGCCAGAAGATCGGCTTCGTGCCCCAAGGCATCAGCGCTGACCTGATCGCCACGCTGGAGGGCTGGGGGCGCCCGGAGCTCGATGCTTATGCACTGCGCTCGCACCAGCGGGCTGCAGCCGCCCGCGTGGCGGGCCACTTCGCTCGCGCCCTCGTGCCCGTGCACGACACCGCGGGGCAGTTGCTGCTGGCCGAGGACGAGACGATCCGCCCGGAAGCGAGCCTGGAGTCGATGGCGCGGCTCGAGCCTTCCTTCGTGGCGCTGGGCGCGAAGGGCTTCGACGCCACGGCCCTGCGCCGCTATCCCTCGCTCGCGCGCATCGAGCACGTGCACCATGCGGGCAACGCCTCGGGCATCGTGGATGGGGCGGCGCTGATGCTCGTGGGGTCACGGCAGGGCGGGGAACGCGCCGGACTGCGCCCGCGCGCGCGCATCCGCGCGGCGGCCGTCGTGGGCTCGGAGCCCACGATCATGCTCACGGGCACCACGCCAGCTTGCCGCAAGGCGCTGGCGCGAGCCGGGATGGAGGTGGCCGACATCGACCTGTGGGAGATCAACGAGGCCTTCGCCGTGGTGCCGATGAAGACCGCGCGCGACCTCGGCGTGGATCTCGCGCGCGTCAACGTCAACGGCGGGGCCATCGCGATGGGCCACCCGCTGGGAGCCACCGGCTGCATCATCCTGGGCACACTGCTCGACGAGCTCGAGCGGCGCGACCTGGCCACCGGCTGCGCCACGCTGTGCGCCGGTGGCGGCATGGGCATCGCGACCATCATCGAAAGGGTCTGAGGGTGCCCGGCTCGCCCGCTGCGGGCGGCCCGCGCCACGCGCGGCTGGATGCCCTGCGCGGGGTGGCGATCGTGTGGATGGCCGTCTTCCACCTGTGCTTCGACCTGAACCACTTCGGCTGGCTCGCCCCGCGGCAGGATTTCTACGCCGATCCGTTCTGGACCGTACAACGCACTGCCATCGTTTCGCTCTTCCTCTTCTGCGCGGGCCTGTCGCAGGCGGTCGCCTGGCAGGCGGGTCAGGTGCCCGCACGCTTCTGGCGCCGCTGGGCGCAGGTGGCGGGCTGCGCAGTGCTCGTCTCGGCCGGCTCGGCGTGGATGTTTCCGCGCAGCTGGATCAGCTTCGGGGTGCTGCACGGCATTGCCGTGATGCTCGTGCTGCTGAGGCTGGCTGCACCCCTGGGCCGCGGGCTGTGGCTGCTCGGGGCGGTCGCGCTCGTGCTGCCGTGGCTGGTGCAGCACCCCTTCTTCGACAGCCGGTGGACGAACGGGCTCGGGCTCGTGACGCGCAAGCCCGTCACCGAGGACTACGTGCCGGTGCTGCCCTGGCTGGCAGCGCTGGCGTGGGGATGTGCAGCCGGTCAGCTCGCGCTGCGGCGCGCGCCTCAGCTGCTGGCCGGGTCGCTTCCAGGCGCGTGCCGCCCGCTGGCCGCCCTCGGGCGCTGGCCCCTCACGTTCTACATGGTTCACCAGCCGGTGCTGATCGGCCTCGTCGGGGCTGCTACGCTGCTGGCACGATGAAACCGACCCAGCTGCTCTTTGGCTTCCATGCCGTGGGCGTGCGCCTGAAGGTGGCGCCCCAGTCCGTGCTCGAGGTGCACGTGGACGCCACGCGGCGCGACGCGCGGATGCGCCAGTTCGTCGAGCGCGCGCAGGCCGCGGGCTGCCGGCTGCACGACAGCGATGACGCGCGGCTCACCCGCCTGGCCGGCACCGGGCGCCACCAGGGTGTGGTGGCGCGCGTGCAGCCGCTCAAGCCCACCCACTCGCTGGACGACCTGCTCGACGCCGCCGAGGCTGCCGGCCGCGGGCCGGCGCTGCTGCTCGTGCTCGACGGCGTGACCGATCCGCACAACCTGGGCGCCTGCCTGCGCACGGCAGACGGTGCCGGTGCGCACGCGGTGATCGCACCGAAGGACCACGCCGTGGGCCTGGGGCCGACGGTGGCCAAGGTGGCCAGCGGTGCGGCCGAGACCGTGCCCTACCTGATGGTGACCAACCTCGCACGCACGCTGGGCGAGCTCCAGGAGCGCGGCATTCGCGTGGTGGGCACGAGCGACGACGCCCCTCGTACCGTGCACGAGGCCGCGCTCGACGGCCCCGTGGCACTCGTGCTGGGCGCGGAAGGGTCGGGCATGCGCGCGCTCACGCGCCGCACCTGCGACGAGCTCGTGCGCATCCCGATGGCCGGTGCGGTGGAGAGCCTGAACGTCTCGGTGGCGGCGGCGGTGTGCCTGTTCGAGGCCGTGCGGCAGCGGCGCTTGGCGGCCGCGCCTCGACCCTGAGGCTTCAGACCCAGCCGAGCGCGCCGGCCACGGCGCCGGCGGCCATCGGCCACAGCGGGCTCAACCGCGTGCGCAGCATGAAGGCGACGGTCGCGCCCATGAGGATCCAGGCTGCCGGCTCGCCACGCACGGGCTCAGCCAGGATCCAGCCGGTGGACAACAGCAATCCGATCGTCACGGGTGCCAGGCCCTGCACGAAGGCGCGCACGCCGGGAGCCTCACGGCGGGGCTCGACCCAGCGCGAGAAGTTCAGCGCCACGAGCGTGGAGGGCAGCAGCGACCCCCCGAGCGTGGCCAGCACCCCCGCCAGCCCGGCAACGTTGAAGCCGATGACGGCCACGAAGAGCACGTTCGGGCCGGGCGCGGCCTGCGCCAGCGCGATCGAGCCGTTGAATTGCGCATCGCCGAGCCAGCCTCGGTCCTCCACGACCCAGCGTTGCATCTCGGGCACGGTCGTGATGGCACCGCCCACGGCCAGCAGCGACAGCAGCGCGAACTGCACGAAGAGCTGCGCGTACTCGGCTGGCCCGAGGCCCAGCGGGCCGAAGAGCAGCGCGTTCATGGCCTCGCGCGACCCATCCGCCAGCGGGCCAGACTCCAGGCGGCCAGCCCGATGGCCGGCAGCACGAGCACGAGCGACCAGCGCATGATGCCGATGGCAGCCACGGTCGCCACGACGAGGGCGGCACAGGCAGCCGCCCCCATCGCGTTGCGCGACAGCGCGCCCGCCAGGCGCAGCGCGGTGGCCACGATGAGCCCTGCGGCCACCAGGCTCATCCCCTTGAGCGCGCCGGCGGCCACGGGTGAGGCCGCGCCCTGCTGCCACCCCCAGGCCAGGAGCAGGACGATCAGCAGCGGCACGCCCATCACGCCCGCCAGCGCGGCCAGCGCCCCGCGCCAGCCGAAGCAGCGGTCGCCGTAGATCAGTGCCATGTTGACGATGTTGGGGCCGGGAAGCACCTGGCCGATGGACAGGAGCTCGAGGAAGGCTTCCTTGCTCATCCAGCCGCGACGCTCCACGAGCTCGCGCTGCGCCACCGCCAGCACGCCTCCGAAGCCCTGCAGTGCGAGCTGGTTGAAGGCCAGGAACAGCGCCCCCGGGCTGCCGGGGCCGCGGCCTTCCTCCACGCTCACCGGTTCACCTTGAGTGCCTCGGGGTTGACGATGCGCGTGGGCTCGCCGCGCAGGAAGTTCAGCACGTTCTCGAAGGCGGTGCGGAAGTACAGCTCGTAGCTGTCTTGCTCCACGTAGCCGATGTGCGGCGTGCACACGGCGTTCTCCATGCGCAGCAGCGGGTGCCCCTGCAGGATGGGCTCGACCTCGAAGACGTCGATCGCCGCCAGGCCGGGCCGCCCGCGGTTGAGTGCGGCCACGAGCGCTCCCTCCTCCACCAGTTCGGCACGCGACGTGTTCACGAACAACGAGGTGGGCTTCATCAGCGCCAGATCCTGCGCCCGCACGAGGCCTCGGGTGGTGGGCGTCAGTCGCAGGTGGACGCTCAGCACGTCGCTTTGCTCGAAAAGCGCCTCGCGCGACTCTGCCAGGGCGTAGCCGGCTGCGGCGGCCCGCTCCCGCGAGCTCGCACTGGCCCAAACCATCACGTTCATGCCGAAGGCACGGCCGTACCCCGCCACCAGCTCGCCGATGCGGCCGAAACCCCAGATGCCCAGCGTCTTGCCCTTGAGCACCATGCCCAGGCCGAAGTTCGACGGCATCGAGCCCGCCTTCAGGCCGCTTTGCTGCCAGGCTCCGTGCTTGAGGTTGCCGATGTACTGGGGCAGCCGGCGCATCGCCGCCATGATCAGCGCCCAGGTCAGCTCGGCCGGTGCGGTGGGCGACCCCACCCCCTCGGCCACGGCGATGCCCATGCGCGTGCAGGTCTCCAGGTCGATGTGCGGGCCGACCTTGCCGGTCTGGGAGATCAGCTTCAGGCGCGGCAGTTTCTCGAGCAGGGCGCGGTTGAGGTGGGTGCGCTCACGGATGAGCACCACCACGTCGGCGTCGCGCAGCCGAACCGACAGCTGGCCGTTGCCCTTTACGGTGTTGGTGAAGACCTTGGCGTTGAGCTGTTCCATCAGCGATGCGCAGCGCAGCTTGCGCACCGCATCCTGATAGTCGTCGAGGATGATGACGTTCATGGCCCGCGGAATTGTGCCCTGAGCCGGGGGGGTGGCGCCCGCGGGCGCCCGCAGGTGCCCCCGCCGGCGGCCGCTCAGCGCGCCTGGCGCCCGGAGAAGTGGCGGTTCAGGGTCGAGACGCGGCGCTCGGCCTCGGTTTGCGAGTGCTGCAGCGAGACGGCGGCGTACAGATCCGAGCGCAGGTGCCAGAGGTCGCGCAGCGAGGCCGCCTTGGCGATGCGCTGGCGCAGCAGCGCGGTGCGGCCCGGGTCGAGGTCGTCCAGTGCCGTCACGAACTCCGCGCGCACGGCGGCCAGCCTGCCGATGGGAATGCGGGCTTCGTCCGAGCCGGCCGAGACGATCCAACCCAGCAGCCGTTGCCAGCCCGACACGGGGCTGGGCAGCATGGCGGGGGGCGGCACCTCTCCCCTCAGCCGGCTCGAGGCCTTGAAGCGGTTGCGCTTGTCTCGGGAGGTGGAAGAGAACACCTCTCCACTATCGGAGCGCCGGCTCCTGACTTGACCGGACGCTCAGGCCCCAAAGTGTGGCGAATTACCGAAAAGGGGCCCCGCTGCGCCAGGATGGGCCCGCCCGGGGCCCTGCCCCGGGGGGGCTCACATGAGCATCGTGTTGCGGATCAGGCCCACGGCAATGCCCTCCAGGCAGAAGCTCGCGTCGTCGGTCTGCACGACGATGGTCTCGAAATCGGGGTTCTCGGGCAGCAGTTCGATGTGTCCGCGTGCGCGGCGCAGCCGCTTGACCGTGACGTCATCGCCCAGGCGAGCGACCACGATCTGGCCGTTCTTGGCGTCGCTGGCCTTCTGCACGGCGAGCAGGTCGCCGTCGAGGATACCGGCATCGCGCATGCTCATGCCGCGCACCTTGAGCAGGTAGTCGGGCCGACGGGCGAACATCGTGGCCTCGACGATGTAGCTCTGGTCGATGTGCTCCTGGGCCAGTATGGGGGAGCCCGCGGCCACGCGCCCGATCAGGGGTAGCGTGAGCTGCGCCAGGCTCGGCAAGGGCAGGCTGAACTGCTTGCCCACGGGACTCATGCGCGCCTCGTGCAGCGCGCGCAGTGTGTCAGACTTCAAACGGATGCCGCGCGAGGTGCCGCTGACGAGCTCGATCACGCCCTTGCGCGCCAGTGCCTGCAGGTGTTCCTCGGCAGCATTGGCCGAGCGGAAACCGAGCTCTGCCGCGATCTCGGCTCGCGTGGGCGGTGCCCCGGTGCGGGCGATGGCGCTTTGCACGAGATCGAGGATCTGCTGCTGGCGGTCGGTGAGCTTGGGGCTTTCCATGCCGACTCCTGTCGATTTGTCCAGTAACTGTATTTTCATCCAGAGGAGGCCGGATGGCAAGTGCTGCTTCAATCACGGTGATCCTGGGCACGGGCGGCACGATCGCCGGCCAGGGCCCTTCCCCGGGGGAGGCCTTGCGCTACCACTCGGCGCAGGTCGGCGTGGCCGAACTGATCCGGGCCGCCCCGCCGCTGGCGGGCCTGCCGCTGGAGGCCGAACAGGTCGCGCAGGTGGACAGCAAGGACATGGGTCCGGCGGTGTGGACGGCGCTCGCGCACGCCGTCGCGCGCCACCTCGAGCGGCAGGAGGTCTCAGGTGTGGTCGTCACGCACGGCACCGACACGCTGGAGGAGACAGCCTTGCTGCTTCACCGTCTGCTCGCACCGGCCAAGCCGGTGGTGCTCACCGCCGCGATGCGCCCGGCCACCTCGCTCCAGGCCGACGGACCCGCCAACCTGTGCGATGCGGTGACAGTGGCGCGCACGCCCGGCGCGCAGGGCGTGGTCGTCTGCGTGGCCGGCACCGTGTTCCACCCCGAGGCGGTGCGCAAGCACCACACCTGGCGGCTCGATGCCTTCGCCGCCGGGGACTCCGGCGCATTGGGCCAGGTCGTCGACGGGACGCTGCATCGGCAGCGCGCATGGCCGCAGGCGCGCCCGCTCGGCCTGCACCGCCTGCCCTTGGCGGGCGCGGCGTGGCCACGCGTGGAGATCGTGACCAACCACGCGGGTGCCGACGGCCGGCTGGTCGAGCTGTTGTGGGCCGACGGGCTGGACGGGCTGGTGCTGGCCGGCACCGGCAACGGCACGGTGTCCGATGCGCTGGAGCGAGCGGCTCGACGGGCGCAGGCGGCGGGCGTGACCGTGTGGCGGGCCAGCCGGTGCGCGGCGGGCGGGGTGGTGGGAGGCGAGCCGGGGGAGTTCGCCTCGGCCGGGACGCTCAGCCCGGCCCAGGCCCGCGTGGCCCTCACGCTGGCTCTGCTCGAGCAGCGGGCGACGGCAACCTGAGCGCCGGCCCGCCGCAGGTTCGGCCTTGCGCGCTCAGGCCGATGCCGCGCCCAGGGTCTCGAGCTCGGTTTGCAGTTCCAGCCAGCGCTCCTCGAGCATCGCCACCTCCGCCAGGACATGGTTCAGGCGCCGTCCGTCGTCGGCGATTGCCTGGGGTGCCAGACTGCCGCCGGCCAGCCGCGTCTCCAGTTCCAGACGCTCGGCCGCCAGCCTGGCCAGGCGCGCGTCGATGCCCTGCAGTTCCACGCGCATGGGACGCGTGCGCGCGGCCAGGGCCTGGCGCTGCTCGGCGTTGCGCCGGCGCTCGTCGCGCGCACTGTTCGAGGGGGTGCCGGCCTGGGGGGCACCCAAAGGCGCGACCGCGCGCTGGCTGCCGCCTGTGCGCGGGCCCGCTGCCGCGGCCGGCTGCGGCAGCGCGGTGGCCGGGCCTGCATGGCCGCGTGTGCGCTCGCGCGAGAGCTCCAGCAGCCAGCGCTGGTAGTCGTCCAGGTCGCCCTCGAAGGGCGTGACGCCGCTGCGCGCGACGAGCCAGAACTCGTCGCAGACCTCGCGCAGCAGGGCGCGGTCATGGCTCACGAGCAGCACCGTGCCCTCGAAGCCGTTGAGCGCCACCGACAGCGCCTCGCGCGTGGACAGGTCCAGGTGGTTGGTGGGCTCGTCCAGCAGCAGCAGGTTGGGGCGCTGCCACACGAGCATGGCCAGCACCAGCCGTGCACGCTCGCCGCCGGAGAGCGTGCCCACGGGCTGGTGGACCATGTCGCCTTCGAAGCGGAACTGGCCCAGGTGGTTGCGCAGCCCCTGCTCGCGCGTGTCGGCGCCAGGCGGCGGGCGCTCGCGCGCCAGTCGCACCATCATCTGCAGCGCCGTGTCGTCGGCGTGCAGCAGATCGAGCTCCTGCTGGGCGAAGTACCCGATGGCCAGGCCCTTGCCCGCGGTGGCCACGCCCGCCAGGGCAGGCAGGACGCCTGCGAGCGTCTTGACGAGCGTGGACTTGCCCTGGCCGTTGGCGCCCAGGATGCCGATGCGCTGGCCGGCGCGCACGGTACGCGTGACCCCGCGCACCACGGCCGTGGTGCCGTAGCCGCAGGCCACGTCGCGCAGGGCGAGCATCGGGTCGGGGAGGGTGGCAGGCTCGGGAAAATCGAAGGCAAGATCCCCGGCCGTGAGCACCGGCGCGAGTCGCTCCATGCGCTCGAGGGCCTTGACGCGGCTCTGTGCCTGGCGCGCCTTCGTCGCCTTGGCCTTGAAGCGGTCGATGAAACGCTGCAGCCGCGCGATGCGCTCCTGCTGCCGCTCGAAGGCCGCGCGCGCCTGCGACAGGCGCTCCACGCGCATCGCTTCGAAGGCGCTGTAGCCCCCGCCGTAGCGCGTCAGCGAGGCGTCGTCCAGGTGCCACGTGACCTGCGTGACGGCGTCCAGGAACTCGCGATCGTGGCTGATCACGAGCATGGTGCCTGGCCAGCGCTGCAGCCAGTTCTCGAGCCACACCAGGGCATCCAGGTCGAGGTGGTTCGTGGGCTCGTCCAGCAGCAGCAGCTGCGACGGGCACATGAGCGCGCGTGCCAGCTGCAGCCGCATGCGCCAGCCGCCCGAGAAGCTGTTCACCGGTGCGTCCAGCTGCTCCACGAGAAAGCCCAGCCCCAGCAGCATCGCCTGCGCCCGGGCCGGCGCATCGAAGGCCCCCGCCTCCTCGAGGGCGAGGTGGGCCTCGGCGATGGCCTGGCCGTCGTCGGCCGCCTCCGCCAGCTCGAGCGCGGCGCGTGCGCGCTGCAGGGAGACGTCGCCTTGGAGGACGAACTCGGTGGCACCCTGCGTGGTCTCGGGCATCTCCTGCGACACCTCGGCGACCTGCCAGCCCGCGGGCACCTGGACGTCACCCTGGTCGGCGTGCAGCCGGTCGGCCAGGAGCGAGAACAGGCTCGACTTGCCGGCTCCGTTGCGCCCGACGAGGCCTGCCTTCTCGCCCGGGTTGAGCGTGAAGTCCGCGCGCTCCAGCACCACCTTCACGCCACGCCGAAGCGTGACCCCGCGCAGCGTGATCATCGGTCCAGTGCCTCGCGGGAGAGCAGCAGCACCTGGTCGTCGCCGGCGCTGGTGGGCAGCCACACCGCGGCCAGCTCCGGGAAGGCGGCCTCGAAGTTCGCGCGCTCGTGCCCGATCTCGAGCACGAGCGCACCGGCCGGCACGAGGTGGCGAGAGGGGTCTGCGCGCAGCGCCTCCAGCAGCGCCCGCACGAAGTCCATGCCGTCCTCCCCGCCGTCCAGGGCCAGGGCCGGCTCGGCCCGGTACTCCGGTGGCAGGCGGGCCATGGACGCATGCGTCACGTACGGCGGGTTGCACAGGATCAGGTCGTAGGGCCCGCTGGCAGCTGCCAGGCCGTCTCCCCTGTGCAGGGCGATGCGCGAGGACAGGTCGTGCCGCGTCACGTTGCGCGCGGCCACTTCCAGCGCAGGCTCGCTCAGGTCGGTCGCATCCACCCGGGCCTGGATCCAGGCCATCGCGGCGAGCACAGCCAGGCTGCCGTTGCCGGTGCACAGGTCGAGGATGCGGGCGGGCTCGCGCGGCAGCCATGCCTCGAGCGTGCCGTCGGCCAGCAGCTCGGCGATGAACGAGCGCGGCACGATCGCGCGCGCGTCCGCGTGGAAGGGCACGCCCTGCAGCCAGGCCTCTCCCGTGAGGTAGGCAGCCGGCTGGCGGGTCTCGATCCGGCGTGTGATCAGAGCCTCGCAGCGGCGCACGTCGTCCGCGCCGATGGGCCGAGCCGCCACCTCGTCGAGCGCATCCAGCGGCCAGCCGAGCTGCCACAGCACCAGCCACGCCGCCTCGTCGTAGGCACAGGTCGTGCCGTGGCCGAAGCTCACACCGGCAGCCTCAAGCCGCGCGCAGCAGCGCTCGACCAGCTCGTCGACGGTCACGGCAGTGCGCGCCGGGCGGCGGTGCGCGGGCGGCTCACGCGGAGGCCCGGGGCGGACGCTGCACCGGCGGGAGCGCCATCGCGGGTTCGCGTACCTCGACGGTGAAGGCGGTGAAGGCCGGCTGCTCCGCGTCGCGAGTGCTCGGCGCGGGGCCAGCCGCTGCAGCCTCGGAGGCGGCGTCTCGGTTCTGCAGCTTCCACATGAGGTTGGCCGGCGAGTCGGCGTAGGAAACCGCCTCGTCCTGGGACACCAGCCCTTCGCTGACCAGTCGGATCAGGTCCTGCTCGAAGGTCTGCGAGCCCGGGGCCATCGACGACTCCATCGCCTCCTTGACGCCGGTGAAGTCCCCGCGCTCGATCATCTCGGCCACGAGCTTCGTGTTGCGCAGCACTTCCACGGCCGGCACGCGGCCGCCCACGAGCGCGCGCAGCAGCCGCTGCGACACGATCGCCCTGAGCGCGGCCGACAGGTCGGACAGCAGCGCCGACCGCGAGTCGTGCGGGTAGAAGCTCAGGATCCGGCCCAGGGCATGCACGCTGTTGTTGGCGTGCAGCGTGGCCAGCACGAGGTGGCCCGACAAGGCCATCGACAGCGCTGCGGCCATCGTCTCGCGGTCGCGGATCTCGCCGATCAGGATGCAATCGGGCGCCTGGCGCAGCGCGTTGCGCAGAGCCGTGTGCAACGAGTCGGTGTCGCGCCCCACCTCGCGCTGGTTGATGATCGAGCGCTTGTTGGTGAACAGGAACTCGATTGGGTCCTCGATCGTGAGGATGTGCCCCGTCATCTGCTGGTTGCGCCACTCGAGCATCGAGGCGAGCGTCGTGCTCTTGCCCGTTCCGGTGGCGCCCGCCATCAGGACCAGCCCCCGCTTCTCGAGCACCAGCTCCGCCAGGCCGCGAGGCAGCCCGAGCTCCTCAGGCACGGGAACGTTGCCCGGGATGCAGCGCAGCACCGCGGCCAGCGTGCCGCGCTGCTGGAAGGCCGAGATGCGAAAGCTCCCCACCCCGGGCAGCCCGATGCCCGTGTTGAGCTCGCGGTGCGCGTCCAGCTCCTCCATCTGGCCTGGCTTGAGCACCTCGGCCAGGAGGGAGCGCATCTGGCTGACCGAGACGAGCTGCTCGGACAGCTGCACCATCTGCCCATCGATGCGGATCAGGATCGGCGTGTTGACCGCCAGGTAGACGTCCGAGGCTCCGCGCTCGGCCATCAGCCGCAGCACGCGTTCCATGTTTCCGCTCATCGGACCTCCCCGCGCCGCTCCCGGGCTCGCCTCGCCTAGGCCCGCAGCAGTTCGTTGATGCTCGTCTTGGCGCGCGTCTGCGCGTCCACCTTCTTCACGATCACGGCGCAGTACAGGCTGTAGCGGCCGTCCGGCGAGGGCAGGTTGCCGCTGACCACCACCGAGCCCGCGGGCACGCGGCCGTAGATCACCTCGCCCGTGGCCCGGTCGTAGATCTTCGTGCTCTGGCCGATGTACACGCCCATGCTGATGACCGAGTTCTCCTCGACGATCA
>JBBAPJ010000028.1:0-26324 GCA_040400855.1 Rubrivivax sp. | reverse complement strand
CGATCGACAAGGCGCCGCGCCGCCTGGAGCGGCCCAGCGACCACGCGCCGGTGGTCGTGACGCTGGACTGAGCCAGGGCCTGTTCAGGCTTCGTCCAGGCGCAGATCCTGGATCTTGCGGGTGATGGTGTTGCGCCCGATGCCCAGCTTCTGCGCCGCCTCGATGCGCCGCCCGCGCGTGACGGCCAGCGCCGTCTCGATGAGCGTGCTCTCGAACTCGCGCGACAGTGCATCCCATACGTCGGGGCGGCCCTGCTCGAGCATGTCGCGGGCCTGGCGCTGCAGGTCGGACAACCAGTGGGCCGGCCCGCCGACCGCGGCAGGCGACGGGGCCAGGGGGGCCGTGGCCGGCACGGCCACGAGCGCTGCCACCTCGGACGCGCTGGCCCGTGGCGGGGCCGGCCGGGCCTCGGGGGACTCGGCCGCCTCGGGCACGGACACGGCGATCGAGCCGGCAGGCACCGAGGCCGACAGCATCTCCGGAGGCAGGTCCTTCTCCTCCACCACCTGGCCGGGCGCCATCACGGTGAGCCAGTGGCACACGTTCTCGAGCTGGCGCACGTTGCCGGGGAAGTCGAAGGCGGCCAGCCGCGCCAGCGCGGCCTCGGTCAGGCGCTTGGCCTCCACGCCGAGCTCCTTGGCGCTGCGCGCGAGGAAGGAGCGGGCCAGCGCCGGGATGTCCTCGCGCCGCTCCCGCAGCGGCGGCAGGCGCAGCCGGATGACGTTGAGACGGTGGAAGAGGTCCTCGCGGAACGCACCCTGGCGCACGCGCTCCTCCAGGTTCTGGTGCGTGGCGGCGATCACGCGCACGCTCACCTTCAGCGACTGATGGCCCCCCACGCGGTAGAACTGGCCGTCCGACAGCACGCGCAGCAGGCGCGTCTGCAGGTCGAAGGGCATGTCGCCGATCTCGTCGAGGAAGAGCGTGCCGCCATCGGCCTGCTCGAAGCGGCCGCGGCGCAGCGTCTGCGCACCGGTGAAGGCGCCTCGCTCGTGGCCGAAGAGCTCCGACTCGAGCAGGTCCTTCGGGATGGCCGCCGTGTTCAGCGCCACGAAGGGACCCTGCGCGCGGGGGCTGTGGCGGTGCAGGGCCCGCGCCACGAGCTCCTTGCCCGAGCCGCTCTCACCCGTGATGAGCACCGTCACGTGGCTCGGCGACAAGCGGCCGATCGCGCGGAATACGTCCTGCATCGCCGGCGCCTGCCCGAGCATCTCGGGCACGGCCGCATGGCCTGAGTCGCTGATCGCCTCGCGCACGCTCTCCTGCACGGCGCGCTGGATCAGCTCCACCGCCTTGGGTACATCGAAGGGCTTGGCCAGGTAGTCGAAGGCCCCGCCCTGGAAGGCCGAAACGGCGCTGTCCAGATCGGAGAAGGCCGTCATCACGATGACCGGCAGCGCAGGCAGGCGCGCCTTCACGCGGGTGAGCAGGTCCAGCCCCGAGCCGCCGGGCATCCGGATGTCGCTCACCAGCACCTGCGGGCTGTCCCCGTCGTCCAGCGCCGCCAGCACCTCGCGGGTGTTGGCGAAGCTGCGCACCGCGAGCTGTTCACGCGCGAGGGCACGCTCGAGCACGAAGCGGATCGACTGATCGTCGTCGACGATCCAGATGGGTTTCATGCGGCGGTCGCTTCAGGTTGAGGCACGGGCAGGATGATCGTGAAGTCCGTCCGGCCCGGGACGCTCTCGCAGCCGATCGTGCCCTGGTGTTCCTGCACGAAGGTCTGCGCCAGCGTGAGCCCGAGGCCGGAGCCGCCATCACGGCCGCTGACCAGCGGCTGGAAGATGTAGTCGCGGATGTCCTCGGGCACCCCGGGGCCGTTGTCCTCCACATGCAATTCCAGTGCCAGTCGGTGCCGCACGCGCTGGATCGTGACCTGCCGCGCCGCGCGGGTGCGCAGCACGATGCGGGCGTCGCCCGCAGCCATGCGCTCGGCCAGCGCCTGGCAGGCGTTGTGGACGATGTTGAGCACGGCCTGGATCAGCTGCTCACGGTCGCCGCGCACCTCCGGGATCGAGATGTCGTAGTCGCGTACCACCGCCAGGCCGCGCGGGAACTCGGCCAGCACGAGGGCGCGCACGTGCTCGCAGATCTCGTGGATGTTCACCGTGCCCACGCTGCGCGCATGCCGGTGCGGCGCAAGCATCCGGTCGACCAGGGCCTGCAGCCGGTCGGCCTCGCGGATGATGACCTGCGTGAACTCGGTGAGCTCGGGCGCCTCGATGTCCATGGCCAGCAGCTGCGCCGCCCCGCGGATGCCGCCCAGCGGGTTCTTGATCTCGTGGGCCAGGTTGCGCACGAGCTCGCGGCTGGCGAAGGCCTGCCCGCGCATGCGCTCCTCGCGGCCCTCGCGGCTGCGCTGCTCGAGCTCGATCATCTCCACCAGCACCTGCCCGGGCTCCTCGGTCTGGCTGACGATCACGTGCACCGGCAGCGGCTCGGGCTCGTCGAGGGTGGCACGCCACAGGTGCCCGTCGAAGCGGCCAGTGGCCACCTCGTTGGCCGACACCGCCCGCAGCGTCTCGCGCAGCGGCATGGGGTCGACGAGCCAGTCCAGCGAGCTCGCGCGCAGCAGCTGGCGCCGGGACTGCCCCATGATCGTCTCGAGCACGCCATTGACCGCCAGGCAGCGCCCGTCGGGCTCGGCCAGCAGCACCATCGTGCCCAGCAGGTCGAAGGCCTCGAAGGCCTGGGCCATGCGCGCTTCCTGCAAGGCCGGCTGCGCGCCCGGCGCAGCGGCGGGAGAGGCAGCCTGGCTCACGACCCGAACTTGGCGATCTCGCGCTTGAGCGCGGCGATGTCGGCTTCCTTGCGCGTGATCGCGGCGCGCATCTCGGCCACCCGCTCCTGGTAGCGGGCGAAGTTGCGCTCGTCGCCGCGGCGCTCGGGTTCGCCGTTGTTGAACTCGCGCCGCAGCGTGGCCAGCCGCTCCTCCTCGCGGCGCAGCTCGGCCTCGAGGATGCGTCGCGCCTCGGCGTCGCGGGCCCGCTGGGCGGCAGGGTCCACGCGAGACTCGGTCCGTGCCGCGGCGGCGCCGGAGCCGGGCTGGGGCCGGGACGGCGGCGAAGCCGCCGGCGCAGGGGTCTGGCGAGGCGGGGGTTGCACCACTGTCACCGGCGTGGCCTCGATGACGCGGCAGCCACGCTCACGTGCCTGCTCGGGCGTGATGTCGTTGGTGTACTCCACCGGCGGGCCCGGGCACCGCCACACCGGGCGCTGTGCGGGTTCGGGTGCGGCCGGCTGCGCCTGCACCATCGGGAATGCACCCGCCAGCGCGGCTCCCACCGCCGGCCCGACCGCCCACCTCAACATCCGCCGCATGCCTGCCCTCTTGCGCGTCCCTGCCCATCCGGGTCGTGTGCATTCTCGCGCAACGCACCATGACAAAGGCGGCCCGCAGGCCGCCTCCGTCACCGTGGTGGCGCCAAGCCTCACAGGCTGTAGTACATGTCGAACTCGAGCGGATGCGTGGTCATGCGGAAGCGCGTGACCTCCTGCATCTTCAGGTCGATGTAGGCATCGATGTAGGCATCGGTGAACACGCCGCCCTTGGTCAGGAAGGCGCGGCCCTTGTCGAGATACTCGAGCGCCTGGTCCAGGCTGTGGCAGACGGTGGGCACCTTCGCGTCCTCTTCGGGCGGCAGGTGGTAGAGGTCCTTCGTCGCGGCCTCGCCCGGGTGGATCTTGTTCTCCACGCCGTCCAGCCCCGCCATCATCAGTGCCGAGAAGCCCAAGTACGGGTTGCACAGGGGATCGGGGAAGCGGGCCTCGATGCGGCGGCCCTTCGGGTTGGCCACGAAGGGGATGCGGATCGAAGCCGAGCGGTTGCGCGACGAGTAGGCCAGCTTCACCGGCGCCTCGAAGCCGGGCACGAGGCGCTTGTAGCTGTTCGTGCCGGGGTTCGTGATGGCGTTGAGGGCGCGGGCGTGCTTGATGATGCCGCCGATGTAGTACAGGGCGAACTCGCTCAGGCCGGCGTAGCCGTCACCGGCGAACAGGTTCTTGCCATCCTTCCAGATCGACTGGTGCACGTGCATGCCGCTGCCGTTGTCGCCCACGATCGGCTTGGGCATGAAGGTGGCCGTCTTGCCGTACGAGTGCGCAACGTTGTGCACCACGTACTTCTGCAGCTGCAGCCAGTCGGCACGCTGCACGAGCGTGCTGAACTTCGTGCCGAGCTCGTTCTGGCCGGGGGCTGCCACCTCGTGGTGGTGCACTTCCACGGGAATGCCCAGCGACTCGAGGATCAGGCACATCTCGCTGCGCATGTCCTGGAAGCTGTCCACCGGCGGCACCGGGAAGTAGCCGCCCTTGAGAGCCGGGCGGTGGCCCATGTTGCCGCCCTCGAAGTCCTTGCCGGTGCTCCAGGGCGCCTCTTCGGAGGACACCTTGACGAAGCAGCCCGACATGTCGACGTTCCACTGCACCTGGTCGAAGATGAAGAACTCGGGCTCGGGGCCGAAGTAGGCGGTGTCACCCAGGCCGCTGGCCTTCAGGTAGGCCTCGGCGCGCTTGGCCAGCGAGCGCGGGTCACGCTCGTAGGGCTTGCCGTCACCGGGCTCGAGCACGTCGCAGGTCAGGATCAGCGTGGGCTCTTCGAAGAAGGGGTCGATGTTGGCGGTGCTGGGGTCGGGCATCAGCAGCATGTCGGAGGCCTCGATGCCCTTCCAGCCGGCGATCGACGAGCCGTCGAAGGCGTGGCCGCCGCTGAACTTGTCCTCGTCGAACGCGGACACGGGCACGCTCACGTGCTGTTCCTTGCCGCGCGTGTCGGTGAAGCGGAAGTCCACGAACTTGACTTCGTTCTCCTTGACCATCTTCATCACGTCGGCAACTGTCTTGGCCATCTCGATCTCCTGGCGATGCACTGGGTGGGTTCGTCAATCGGGTTCTACGGACCCGGGTGCGCGCAAGCGCGCTCCGGGCGTCCGCGTGGATCTTTGCAGAAAGCGTGCCTGCCTGCCTTGCGCCAGCGCCCCGAAAACGCACCATTCTAGTGCGCTTCGGCGGCCGGTCTTGCACCAGTTCAGGGCCGCACCATCTCGGGGCCGAACTGGCAGCCGTGGGCCTCCAGCCCCGTGCGCAGCGCCTGGTAGGCAGCCTCGGTGCCCTCACGGCCCTTGACGCCGAGCTCGATGTGGCGTCCCCACTGCGGGTGGTCGACGCTGGGCAGGCTGAAGACCTTGATGCCCGGATGCCGGGCCTCGACCTCCTCCATCAGCGGCGTGAGCGTGGCCTCCATGGCGCCGAAGACGATCACCGAGCGCTCCACCTGGCGCTGTCCGCCGTGCAGGTGGGCGTAGTGGGTGTCGAGCACCCACTCGAGCATCGGCCAGGCCATCACCGGGAAGCCCGGGACGAAGTGGACGTCGCCCACGCTGAAGCCGGGAATCTTGTTGTACGGGTTCGGGACGATGCGCGCGCCTTCCGGGAACACGCCCATGTTGAGCCGGTGCACGTTGTCCGGGCGGTCCGGCTCGAAGGGCACGCCCTGCTCGCGCGCCACATCGCGCATGCGCTCCTCGATCAGCGCGCGCGCCTGCGGGTGCAGCACCAGCGGCACGCCCAGCGCGGCGGCGGCGCACTGCCGGGTGTGGTCGTCCGGCGTGGCGCCGATGCCGCCGAAGGAGAAGACGAGGTCGCCGCTGCCGAAGGCGTCGGTGAGCGCCTCGGTGATCAGGCGCCGGTCGTCGCCCACGTAGCGCGCCCAGGCCAGCGACAGCCCGCGCGCGCCGAGCAGTTCGATCGCCTTGGGCAGGTGCCCGTCGCGGCGCTTGCCCGACAGGATCTCGTCGCCGATGATGACCACGCCGATGTTCATGGGAGCGGCTCCGGGTTGGGGGTGGGGGGAAGCTCAGGCGTGCGGCGCGCCACCGACTCGCGCAGCCGAGCCAGCCTGGCAAGCGTGAAGTGGGCGAACCACAGCGCCGCGAAGGCGAACATGAGGGTATAGATCCACACGGCCGCCACTGCCAGCAGCGGCGCGAAGATGAAGCTCACCGCGCCCGCAGCCCACAGCAGCGAGGGGGCCGAGCCGAGCAGTCCGGTGGCCACGCCGATGGCCAGCAGCGGCCAGCGCGCGGTGTGCATCACGAGCCGGCGCTCCCCCACCGTGGCGTGCACGGCCAGCGTGTCGAAGGCGAACACGCGCGCAGCCAGCCAGCCCCAGATGAGCGGAGGCAGCAGCAGCGCCAGCGGCGGCACGAGCCACAGCGGCAGCGTGGCCACCAGCGCAAGCAGCGCCACCGCCGTGCACCCGAGCGACCAGGCCAGGCCCTGCCACCAGGCCGCTGCCCCGCCGCGGCGCTCCAGGTCTGGAAAGCGACGCCTGGCGACGAAGGTGGCCAGGGCGGGCGTCATCAGCCAGGCCACGAGCAGCAGCGAGGCCACGACGATCAGCGGCACCGCGATCACGACCACGATCAGCGGCGCGAGCACGGTGCGCAGGCCCGGCGCGCCGATCGTGTCCAGCCACTGCAGCAGCGTCGTCACCAGCGCCCACTGCTCGAGCCAGGCGCGCACCGAGGCCACGGCAGGCTCCCAGAAGGCCCAGCCCATCCCCGCCACGAGCGCGCCTGCAGCCGCGAGCGGCAGCAGCGACCACAGCAGCACCTGCGGATGCAGGCAGTGCAGCAGCGCACGCCACCAGGCCTGGAGGATGTCCTTCATCGCCCCGTCCGTCGCGCCTCAGGCCCGGCCCGCCAGCCGAAGCAGCCCGCGCCACTGCTGCGCCCAGAAGCCGCTCCCGTAGTCGCGCGCGCCCTCCTCGGGCAGCTGGTCGCGGATGCCGGTGGGGCCGTAGTCGGGCTCCAGCCGGGCGGTGCGAAAGAGCAGATCCCAGGCCGGAAAGAGCACGGCGAAGTTGCAGCCCCCCAGGCTGCCCCGGCCCGCCGACTCGTGCCCCAGGCCGATCTGGTGGTGCGTGCGGTGGTAGCCCGGGCTCACGAGCACACGCCCGAGCACGGTGCCGAAGGACAGCCTCAGGTTGGCATGCGACAGGCTCTCCACGAGCTGCGTGACGGCCACGATCGCGACGAACTGCCCCGGCCCGACGCCCACGCCCAGTGCCACGAGCGCCAGGATCGCGTCGCGCGCGATGTCGTCCAGCAGGTGGTTGCGGTTGTCGCTCCACATCGTCATCTGGCGCTGGCTGTGGTGCAGCGCGTGCAGCTGCCACCAGGCGTCCAGCCCGTGCTGGCCACGGTGGATCCAGTAGTCGACGAAGTCGAAGAGCAGCAGGTACAGCAGGAAGCTCATCCATGGCAGGTCGCTCACGCCCGGCCACAGCCCGTCGAGCTGGAAAACGGGCACACCCGCCAGGCGCAGCTGGGAGGCCAGCGCCAGCACCACCGCGTCGAGCGTGAAGAACATGGCCAGGCGAAAGAGCCCGAGCCGGTGCAGCAGCGTGTAGAGCATGTCCACCCGCACCGCGCGCCGGTCGCGCACCGGCTCCACCGGGCGCCAGCGCTCGAGGGTGCCGAGCACCGTCAGCAGCAGCACGACCTGCACCGCACCCACGAGCAGCCAGCCCGTGGCGCGAAAGGCGTCCTCCAGCAGGTTGCCCGCGCCGAGCGCGAAGACGAGCGGCTGCACCACGCCCTCGAAGAGCGCCTGCTGGGCACGGCCGAAGAGGTCGAGCAGCTCCTGCACCGCCTCACCTCGGTGTGGTGGCGGGCACGGGCCGCGTGGCCGCCACGCCGAGCGTGGGGTGCTCGCGCAGTGTCGCAAAGCACATCCCGCGCGCCTTCAGGCCCTCGATCAGGGGCTCGAGCACGGCCGGCGCCCACGGGTCGCGCCGCGACCAGATCCCCAGGTGCGCGAGCAGGATGTCGCCGGGCCGGACGTCGCGCAGCGCGCGCGCGAGCAGCGCCGCGTTGGGGTGGGTCTCGCTGGAGAGCTCGTCGCCCAGGAACCCTGCAGGCGACCAGCCCACGTGCGTGAAGCCGCAGCGCTCGGCCGCGCGCAGCAGTGCGGGCGAGGTCTTGCCGCCCGGGGCGCGGAAGATCGCCGCCATCGGCCGGCCCGTGATGGCCTCGAAGCGCTCGGCCGGGCGCCGCAGCGCCTCGCAGTACTGGGCCGCGCTGGCCGTGCGCACGCGCCCGGCCTGCGCACCCATCGTCGGGCGCAGCCGCAGGCCCTCGTCGGTGTCGCCCACCCAGACGTCGTGATCCCAGGTGTGCGAGCCGAAGGCGTGGCCCTCCTCGGCGCGCGCACGCCACCAGGCCGCCCACTCGTCGTCCAGGCTCGCGCCGCCGCCGCGCGTGCGCTCGTTGGCCAGAAAGAAGGTGGCCTTGACGCCTTGGCGCGCGAGCACCTCTGCCACGAGCGGGGCCACGCCCATGTGGCCAGTGTCGAAGGTGAGGTAGACGGGCTTGCTGCACCCCGGGGCCCGTGCAGCCGCGGCGCCCGGCCCGGCAGGGCTTGCGTTCGGCGCAGCAGCCAGGGCCAGCCCGAAGCACACCCACAGGCCCGACGCCGCCAGGCTGGCATGCACGAAGCACTTCCCCGCAGCGGGTCGGCCGCTGCGGGGCTGCAGGGCCTCAGGCACGCGGCGCATGGTCGAGCGTCCACACCCCGTGCGGCGAGCGCCCCACCGCCACCTGGCGCACCACCTGGCGCTGCTCGATGTCGATGAAGGTGAGCCTGCGCGCCCAGCGCGAGGTCACGAGCAGCGTGCGCCCGTCGGCGAGCATCTCCATGCAGTCCGGGCCGCCCGGGGCCGGCATCTCGGCCACCACGCTCCAGCTCTGCGTGTCGATGAGGCTGATGGTGTTGGCCACGCGGTTGCTGACGAACACGTGGCGCTTGTCGCCGCGCGCGCGGAAGGCGTGCGCCCCGGCGCCGGTGGTGATGCGCCTGAGCAGCGGCGCCGGCCGCGTCGGGTTCGACACGTCGTAGACCTCCACCACCTTGTCGCCCGTCAGGCCCACCATCAGATGGCGGTCGTCGGCGGTGAGGAAGACGTCGGCCGGCATGCGGCCGGTCCGGACCTTCCAGCGCGGTGCCTGGGTGGCCAGATCGATGGCCAGCAACTCGTCGCTGTCCTGCAGCGAGACGTAGCAGACGGTGGAGCGCGAGTCGATGAAGAGGTGGCTCGGCACCTTGGGGGCCCGGATGCGCTTGACGAGCACGAAGGGCCGCGCCGCCTGCGGCTGCCAGCGGTACAGGTCGACATGGTCGAGCCGGTTGGCCGCCGTCACGAACCACTGCATGTCGGGCGAGAAGCGCAGGTGGTAGGGGTCGACGATGTCGGGCACCTGGCGCTGCACGGCGCCGCTGGCGGGATCGATGAAGGTCAGCGAGTTGCCCGCCGCATTGGCCACGATGAGGCTCTTCTCGTCGGGCGTGAGGTACAGGTGGTGCGGCTCCTTGCCCACCGTGATGCGTCGGGTCGCCGTGAAGGTGGCGGGGTCGATGACGCTGACGTCTGCGTCCTGCGAATTCAGCACGAAGATCGGATGCGCGGCGCGGGGCGACCCGTGCACCCCCACGGCCGTGGCGCCCGCCCCGATCAGCAGCGCGCGGCGGGTGGCGTCACGCAGGAGCCGGGGCACGGGCTCGCGCCTCGGATCGGGCGGGGAGTCACTCATCGTCACCGCCGATCAGCCCGCCCAGCACACCACCGCCAGCCACGGCGCCGAGCACCGAGCCCTCCTCGCGCGAGCCACCGCGCTGCGGCGCAGCCGCGAATACGCGCGAGGCCAGGCGCGAGAAGGGCAGGCTCTGCAGCCACACCGTCCCGGGCCCGCTGACCTTGGCGAAGAAGAGGCCCTCGCCGCCGAACAGCGCCGTCTTGACTTTGCCCACGAACTGGATCTCGAAGTTCAGCTGCGGCGTCATCGCCACCAGGCACCCGGTGTCCACGAGCAGCGTCTGCCCGGGGGCGAGTTCGCGCCGCACCACGGTGCCGCCGGCGTGCACGAAGGCCAGGCCGTCGCCGTCCAGGCGCTGCATGATGAAGCCCTCGCCACCGAAGAAACCCACCGAGAGCTTCTGCTGGAAGTGGATCCCGAGCGACACGCCGCGCGCCGCGCACAGGAAGGCGTCCTTCTGGCAGATGAGCGTGCCGCCGAGCTGGCGCAGGTCCATCGGCAGGATCTTGCCCGGGTAGGGCGCGGCAAAGGCCACGCGCTGCTTGAGCGTGGAGACGTTGCTGTAGACGGTGGTGAAGAGCGACTCGCCGGTGACCAGGCGCTTGCCCGCCCCCAGCAGCTTGCCGAAGAAGCCGCCCGTCTGGGCGCTGCCGTCGCCGAAAACGGTGTCCATCGAGATGCCCGCATCCATGAACATCATGCTGCCGGCCTCGCCGATGGCGGCCTCGCCGGGGTCGAGCTCGACCTCGACGAACTGCATCTCCGCACCCTTGATCTCGTAGTCGACGACATCCATCGCCATGCCTGTTTCCTCCATCCAGGGGCGCGCGGCCCGCACGCGCCTGCACCGCGACAGGCGGGTGCCATTGCGCCCGATGCGCCGATGGTACCGAAGGGACGTGCCCATAATCCTGACCACACCTCATCCGAGCCGATGCCATGAGTGCCACCTCCCCCACCCTCGCCGCGGTGGCGGCCATCTGCGCCGGCGCCTCCCTCGGGGCGCTGCTGCGCTGGGGGCTCGGGCTGTGGCTGCAGCACGCCCACGCGTGGGTGCCGGCGGGCACGCTGGCGGCCAACCTGATCGGCGGCTACGGCGCCGGGCTGGCGCTGGCCCTGTTCGCCCAGCACGCGCACTGGCCCGCCGAGTGGCGGCTCTTCGTGGTCACGGGGTTCCTCGGGGGCCTGACCACCTTCTCCACCTTCTCGGCCGAGGTGGTCACGCTGCTGCAGCAGGGCCGGCTGATGGCCGGCGCAGGCCTGGCCGCTCTGCACCTGGCTGGCTCGCTGCTGGCCACGCTGGCCGGCGTGGCCACGGTGCAGGCCTGGGCGGCGGGCCGCTGAGCGCGCCGAAGGCAGGCACCGCGCAGCGCGCATCGGCGACGCGACGATGATCCCCTGGCTCGACGACGACACCCCTCTGCCGCCGACCAGCCAGGCGCTGCCCGAGGACAGCGACGCGCCCGGGCTGCTGGCCGCCGGCGGTGGGCTGCGCCCGGCGCGGCTGGAGGAGGCCTACCGCCACGGCGTCTTCCCGTGGTTCAGTGCCGGCCAGCCCGTGCTGTGGTGGAGCCCCGAGCCCCGCACCGTTCTGCGCACGGCGGATTTCGCCCTCTCGCGCTCGCTGCGCAAGACGATCCGGCGCTTCCTGGCCACCCCGGGCTGCACGCTGCGCTTCGACAGTGCCTTCGAGCGTGTCATCGGTGCGTGCGCGCACACGCCGCGCACCGGCCAGGACGGCACCTGGATCGTGCCGCAGATGGTGCGCGCCTACACGGCCTGGCACCGCCTGGGGCGCGTGCACAGCGTGGAGACGTGGGTCGACGGCGAGCTCGCCGGCGGCCTGTATGCGGTGGCCATCGGGCGCATGGTCTATGGCGAGTCGATGTTCGCGCGCCGCACCGATGCCTCCAAGATCGCCCTGGCCGCGCTCGTGGCCTTCTGCCGCGCCCGCGGCGTGGCGCTGATCGACTGCCAGCAGGCTACGCGCCACCTCCTGAGCCTGGGGGCCGTGACGCTGCCGCGCGCCCCCTTCGAGCAGCACGTGCGCGCTGCCGTGGCGCAGCCCGACATCGGGGAATGGTCCTATGATTCGGCGCACTGGACGCTGCTCGGCATCGAGCCGCCCGGCACCCCGCCCGAGCCCGCACCGTGACGCACCCCAAGGAACTTCCGCTCTCGTCGCTGCAGTTCTACGCGACGGCGCCCTACCCGTGCAGCTACCTGCCCGGCCGGCAGGCACGCTCGCAGGTGGCCACACCCAGCCACCTGATCAACTCCGACGTCTACTCGGGCCTGATCGCCAACGGCTTCCGGCGCAGCGGCATGTTCACCTACCGGCCCTACTGCGACGGCTGCCAGGCCTGCGTGCCGCTGCGCGTGCCGGTGGCGCGCTTCGCACCCAGCCGCAGCCAGCGCCGCGCCTGGAAGGCGCACGCCGGCTTGCAGGCGCGCGTGCTGCGGCTGGGCTTCCTGCCCGAGCACTACCAGCTCTACCTGCGCTACCAGTCGGGCCGCCACAGCGGCGGCGGCATGGACCACGACAGCGTCGATCAGTATTCGCAGTTCCTGCTGCAAAGCCGTGTCAATTCGCGTCTGGTGGAGTTCCGCGAGCCAGCCACCTCTGCCCAGGCCGGTGCGCTGCGCATGGTGTCGATCCTGGACGTGCTGGAAGACGGCATCTCGGCCGTCTACACCTTCTTCGACCCCGACCCGCAGGCCAGCTACGGCACCTACAGCGTGCTGTGGCAGATCGAGCAGACGCGCCAGCTCGGGCTGCCGCACCTGTATCTCGGCTACTGGATCGCACAGAGCCCGAAGATGGCCTACAAGGTGGCCTTCCGCCCGCACCAGCTGCTGCGCGACGGGCACTGGGCCGACGCGCCGGCCGAAGGCTGACCGGCCGGGCCCGGGCGCCTTGCCCTCACGCGGCCGACCAGCTCCCGTCCGCACACAGCGCGCGGCCCTCGGCCTCCAGCTTGAGCAGGTGCGCCAGCAGCGAGCGCCGCGCCACCGGGTGCAGAGCGGCAGGCACGTCGTCGTAGACCTGCAGCACCAGCGCCTCGATGGGCGCCGGCCCGACTGCCGTCAGCGCAGCCACGACCTTGGACTCACGGCCGAGCCGGTGACGCACGAGCGCGCGCACGACCTCGTGCGGCCGGGGCACGAGGAAACCATGTCCCGGGGCCAGCCAGTCGAGCTCGAGGGCGTGCAGCGCCTCCAGCGCCCGCAGGTAGGCCGCCATGTCGCCATCGGGGGGGTTGATCACGACCGTGGAGCCCTGCATCACGTGGTCGCCCGTGAAGAGGGTGCGCTCCTGCTCGAGCAGGTAGCACAGGTGGTTGGAGGCGTGGCCGGGCGTGTGCAGCACGCGCAGCGTCGTATCCGGTCCGAGCGCCAGCAGTTCCCCGCCGAAGAGCTCCTCGTCGGGCGCGAAGCTCGCGTCCTGCCCGGCCGGGTGCAGCGGCCGGCGGCCCAGCACCGGAGCGCCGGTGGCACGCGCCAGGGGCGCGGCGCCGGGAGAGTGGTCCACGTGCGTATGCGTCACGAGGATGCGCTCGATGGGGCCCGGTGCGGCCTCCATCAGCGCCTGGCGGTGCGAGGCGTCGTCTGGGCCGGGGTCGATCACGGTCCAGCGGTTCGTGGCCGCATCGCCCACGAGGTAGCTGTTGGTGCCGGGCCCGGTCATCATGCCGGCGTTGGGTGCCGTGATGCGCCGCACGCGCGCGGACAGCCGCACCACGCGGCCCGGCACGATGTCGGCAAAGGCCAGACCCCGGCCGGCCGGGTCGACGTGGCCGATCTCGGCGTAGGCAGTCTCGTGCGGCAGCACCACGCGCTGGCCCTTGGCCGTCTCGGCGCGGCGCGGCATCGTCAGCGTCACCTCGCCCTGGGCGTGGGCGTGGTCGATGGCCGCCTGCGCGCTCGAGAAGTGGCCCAGCCGCTTGAGCGTCTCGCGCGTGACGGGCAGCAGCTTCAAGCCGCGCGCGGGATCGAGCGCAGCCTGCGGGGTCAGCCACATCAGCTCCACCGCCTCGCCGTAGTCGGCCTCGGCCTCCTGCAGGGCCGGGGCGCGCGTGACGAAGAAGCGCGTGTCGAAGCGCCGTGGCTGCCCGGGCGGCGTGAGCCAGTGGCTGAAGTAGGCCCAGTCTCGCAGGTCCAGGCGCAGGCCCAGCGCCTCGCACAGCGCCGCCACCGGCTGCTCGCCGCGCTGCATCGGGCCGCGCCACTGCGCGTACGCCTCGGCGAGGATGTCGCCGGGCACGCGTGCCACGGGTGGCTGGTGCGCGGTGAGCGCCGGGCAGGCGAAGAGCAGCCCCGCCTCCTCGAAGCACTCGCGCACGGCAGCCACGAGGTAGTCGAGCCCGCCTTCGGCCAGCGCCAGTCGCGCACTGGCGCCCGCGTCGTCCCAGCCGAGCACGTGCACGTGCGCGTCGCGGTCGCGCGCATCGAGCACGCCGCCGGGGAACACCGCAGCACCGCTGCGCATGTCGCCGTCGCGCTCGGCCCGGCGCATCATCAGAACCTCCACGCCGCCCTCGGGGCGGTCGCGCAGCACGATCACCGAGGCCGCCTTGCGGGCATCGGCGAAGATGTCGTAGGCGGCGTCTTCAGGGTGCAGGTGGCTCATCGTGCAATCGCTCCACAACCCCTCAGGGCCTCGATGTCGTCGGCGGTGAGGCCGGCTTCGGCCAGCACCTCGTGCGTGTGCGCGCCCACCTCGGGAGCCGGCCGCGCCGGCCCGGGGGCGCTGCGGTCGAAGCGTGGCGCCGGGCCGGGCTGCACCACCCCCTCCACTTCCACGTAGGTACCACGCGCGGCCGCGTGCGGGTGGCCCGGGGCCTCGCCCATCGTCAGCACGGGCGCGAAGCAGGCGTCCGTGCCTTCGAGCAGCGCGCACCATTCGTCGCGCGTGCGCTTGCGCAGGATCGCGGCCATGGCCTCGCGCATCGCCGGCCACTGGCTGCGGTCGTGCTGCGCAGCGACGAAGCGTGCGTCCAGCCCGATGCGCCGGGCCAGTTCCGCGAAGAATTTCGGCTCCAGCGCACCGATGGCCACCCACTTGCCATCGGCCGTCTCGTAGGTGGCGTAGAACGGCGCCCCGCCGTCGAGCAGGTTCGCGCCGCGCGTGTCGCTCCATGCGCCGGCGGCCTGCAGGCCGTGGAAGAGACCCATCAGCGAGGCCACGCCGTCCACCATGGCTGCGTCCACCACCTGACCCCGGCCCGAGCGCGTGCGCTCGTGCAGCGCGGCCATGACGCCGAAGGCCAGGTACAGCGCCCCGCCGCCGTAGTCGGCCACGAGGTTCAGCGGCGGCACCGGGGCGCCACCGGCCGGACCGATGGCGTGCAGCGCGCCGGCCAGCGCCAGGTAGTTCAGGTCGTGCCCGGCGGCATGAGACAGCGGCCCTTCCTGCCCGAAACCCGTCATGCGGCCATAGACGAGGCGCGGGTTGCGCGCCCGGCAGTGCGCCGGCCCGAGCCCCAGCCGCTCGGCCACGCCCGGCCGGAAGCCCTCCAGCAGCACATCGGCGCGCGCCACGAGGCCCAGCACCGCGTCGCGCGCGGCCGGCACCTTGAGGTCGAAGGCGGCCGAACGGCGGCTGCGCCCGTGCACGTGCACCCGCCGGTCCATCTCCACGCCCAGGCCACTGGGCTCGAGCCGGTCGATGCGCACGACATCGGCGCCCAGGTCGGCCAGCAGCGTCGCGCACATCGGCACCGGCCCGATGCCGGCCAGCTCGATCACGCGCAACCCCGCCAGCGGTCCCATCCTCAGGCTCCCGGGTGCCCCAGCAGCGCAGGCAGCTCGGCCAGCGTCTGCACGAAGGCGTCGCAGGGCAGCGCGCGCGGGTCCGTCCCCTCGTTGTAGCCGTAAGGCACGCACACCACACGCATGCCTGCGGCACGTGCGGCCTGCACGTCGTTGACCGAGTCGCCCACCATCACCGTGTGCGCCACCTCGACGCCCAACTGTGCGCAGGCCCACACGAGCGGCTGCGGATCGGGCTTGCGGCGCTCGCAGGTGTCCCCGCCCACGACGAGCGGGAACCAGGGCGCCAGCCCCAGCCGCGCCACGAGCCCGCGGGCGAAGCGCTCCTGCTTGTTCGTCACCACCGCCATGGGCAGGCGCTGCGCCCCCAGCTGTGCCAGCCCCTCGCGCACGCCCGGGTAGGGCTGCGCCGCGCACTCGTCGACCTCCTGGAGGCGGCCGTAATGATGGAAGAAGCCCTCCAGCAGCGCCTCGCGCTGCGCGACCTCCAGCGCCAGGCCGCGCCAGGCGAGCGCACGCTGCACCAGCATGGGCGCGCCGCGGCCGATCATCGTGCGCACCTCGTCCTCGCCCGGCCCTTCGTGGCCCTGGTCGGCGAAGGCCCGGCGCAGCGCGAGCGCGATGTCGCCCGCGGTGTCCAGCAGCGTGCCGTCCAGGTCGAAGAGCACCGCCTGCACCGGCGAGCCGAGAAAGTGCAGCCCCTTCAGGTCCATCAGGGCCCTACCCCGACCACGGTCGTCTTCGCGCGCGCGGGCCACCTCATGCGCAGGCCTGGGCCACCGCGCGCTCCCATTGAGCCAGGCGCGAGGCGGCCTCGTCGCGCGAGATCGCGGGCTCGAAGGCACGCTCGGCCTGCCAGTGCGAGGCCAGCTCGCGCGCACCGCCCCACACGCCCGTGGCCAGGCCCGCCAGGTAAGCCGCACCCAGCGCCGTCGTCTCCACCACGGTCGGGCGCACCACCGGGATGCCCAGCAGGTCGGCCTGCGTCTGCATGAGCAGGTCGTTGACGCAGGCGCCGCCATCGACCCGCAGTTCGGCCACCGGCGCAGCCCCTGCGGCCACCGCATCACGGCTCATCGCCTGCAGCAGCGCGGCACTCTGGAAGGCGATGCTGTCCAGCGCCGCGCGCGCCACGTGGGCCACCGTGCTGCCGCGCGTGAGGCCCACGATGGCGCCGCGCGCATCGGGCTTCCAGTAGGGCGAGCCCAGGCCCGTGAAGGCGGGCACGAAGGTGACACCGCCCGAGTCGGGCACGCTCTGGGCCAGGGCCTGGATGTCCGCGCTGGCCTGGATCACGCCCAGGCCGTCGCGCAGCCACTGCACCACGGCCCCGCCGATGAAGACGCTGCCCTCCAGCGCGTACTGCGCCTGCTCGAGGGTGCCGAGCTGGGCTGCGCTCGTCGTGATGAGGCCGTTGGCCGATTCGAGGGGCTGCCCACCCGTGTGCATCAGCATGAAGCAGCCCGTGCCGTAGGTGTTCTTCGCCAGCCCCGCCTCGAAGCAGGCCTGTCCGAAGAGCGCGCTTTGCTGGTCGCCGGCGATGCCGGCAATCGGAATCGCGTGGCCCAGCAGCGCAGGGGCGCACGCGCCGTAGACGTGGCTGGAGGGCTGCACCCGGGGCAGCACGGCCTCGGGCACGCGCAGCAGCTCGAGCAGCCGCTCGTCCCAGCGGTTGGCGCGAATGTCGAAGAGCATGGTGCGCGAGGCATTCGTCACGTCGGTGGCATGCACCGCGCCACCGGTGAGCTTCCACAGCAGCCAGGAATCGATGGTGCCGAAGGCGAGCTCGCCGCGCCCGGCCATCTCGCGCGCACCGGGCACGCTGTCGAGCAGCCAGCGCAGCTTCGTGGCCGAGAAGTACGAGTCCACCACGAGGCCGGTGGCCTGGCGGATCGCGTTGGCGTGGCCCCCTGCGCGCAGGGCTGCGCAGTCGGGCTCGCCGCGCCGGTCCTGCCAGACGATGGCATGGTGGATCGGCTCGCCCGTGCGGCGGTTCCACACCACGGTGGTCTCGCGCTGGTTCGTGATGCCCACGGCCGCGATGTCGCGCCCGGCCAGCCCCGCGCGCGCGAGCGCCTCACGCGCCGTGTCGAGCTGGGTCTGCCAGATCTCGTTCGCGTCGTGCTCGACCCAACCGGGCTGGGGGTAGATCTGGCGAAACTCGCGCTGCGCCATCGCCACGATGCGGCCGCTCGTATCGAAGACGATGCTGCGCGAGCTCGAGGTGCCCTGGTCCAGGGCCAGGAGGTGGGTCATGCTCGGCGCTCCGGCGTCGGGTTCGGCATGCCGGCAATTGTGGCAAGAAACCGGGCAGCGAACCGACGGGGCCGGTTCCCCCAGTCCGGCAGCCGTGCAAGGGGTGCCCTAGACTGCCCGACATGCTGCGCGACCTGCTCCTCGGCCCCCGGGCTCGGCGCCACTGGATGGCCCTCTTCGTCGCGTTGAGCGCGGCCACGCTCGTCGTCGCGCTGCTGCCGGCCGAGCGTGCGCCCGACTCCACGGGCTGGGACAAGCTCGACCATGCGCTGGCCTTCGGGGCCCTGGGCGTGGTCGGCGTGTTCGCCTTGCGCTGGATGCGCCGCGGGGTGGTGCTGCTGGTGCCGCTGCTGGCTGCGCTGGGCGCGGCCATCGAGCTGCTGCAGGCCTTCGTGCCTTCGCGCCGGGCGGATGCGGCGGATTTCGTGGCCGATGTGGTGGGCGCCGTGCTGGGCACGCTTCTGGCCTGGCTGGTGGCACGCGCGCTGGAGGGGCCCGTGCGCGATGAGCCCGGACATCCGCCACGCTGAGCGCCGCCGCAGCCCCCGGGCGTGTCTGCCAGCCTGCCCAATTGCGCCGGGACAATATTCTTTACAGACGCTCGGCCCGTTCTTGGTTAGCATCTTTGCCTGATTTTCGGGCACCAATGCCCGCTTTGCCTCATCGACAGGGAGCCCCGCCATGTCCTCCTCCACCTTCAAGCGCCTGGGCACGATCGCCACCTTCGCGGGCCTGGCCCTTCTGGCGGCCTGCGGCGGCGGCGAGCCGCCCGCCCCCCAGGCCGCTCGGCCACAGATGGTCTCGGTGCAGACCTACCTCACCGACAACCTCACGCTGGCCTACTCCAAGGTGTGGGTGTCGATCCGCCGCATCACCGCGGTGGACGGCGCCGGGGCCGAGGTGGTGCTGCTCGACGCAAGCGCGGCGCCGGTGGCCGTGAACCTCGCCTCGCTGGCGGCCGTGGGCCAGTTCGTGTCCACGGTGACGATTCCCGCCGGCATCTACCGCCAGGTGGCGGTGACGATGGACAACGCGGTGCAGCTCGTCTCGAAGGACGGCAGCACGACGACCAACGCCAAGTTTGCCGCCACCGGCTCCGAGTTCGTGCTGCGGGTGCGCGAGATCGAGCTCGACGCCTCCAGCGGCACGCAGTTCGTCTTCGACTTCGACCTGGAGAAGTTCACCTACAACCCGGCCACCGGCCTGGTCACGCCCTCGGTGCGGCTGCCGCGCCCGGCCGAGGCGTTCCAGAAGTTCGTGCGCCAGTTCGCCGAAGCCAAGGGCACGGTCAAGAGCGTCGATGCCGCCGCACAGACCCTCACGGTCGACGACCCGCGCCTGGGCGCAGCCACCGTCGTCAAGCTCGCCACCGGGGGCGTCGTCGCCGGACCGTCGGGCGCAGTGCTCACCCTGGCCGACGTGAAGGTCGGAGACCGCATCGAGGCCAAGGGCGTGGTCACGCCGGGCGCCACCACATCCGCGCCCGTGACGGTCACGACGCTGGTCGTGGAGGTCAAGCCTGCCTCGGGCGCGACCCCGCCCACGGCAGTGGGGGGTGCCAAGGGCGAGGGCAAGGTGGTGTCGGTGGCGGGTTCGCTCGTCACCGTGGCCATCGAGGAGGCCAACTTCCTGCCGGGCTCGAACACGGTCATCGTCGACGTCGCCTCGGCGAAGTTCTCGCACGGCCAGGCCAGCGACCTCTCCGCTGGCGTGAAGATCGAGTTCTCGGGCACGGTCTCGGGCACGGGCGCCAGCGCCCGCGTCGTGGCCCTGCGGGTGCAGGTCGAGGGCGCCGCCAGCCCGCCGGAGCGCGAGAAGATGCCGCTGGCCACCTTCGCCGCGCTCGAGGGCAAGGTCAGCACCGTGGGAGCCGACGGGCGCTTCGTGGTGCAGGTCGAGAAGCTGCGCGGCCCGGGCGCCACGGCCGGCACCACCAGCCTGACGGTCGACCCGAAGAACGCGATCTACGTGCGCGGCAACGCCGGCTGCCTGGCCGCCGGGCGCGAGGTCGACGTGCTGGGCACGGTCAACGCCGGCGTGCTGCTGGCCAAGCTCATCAGCGTCGAGGGCTGCGCCGGGCAGAAGTCGTCCGGGGGCTGACCCCGCGCAGGCTGGGCCGGGGCCGCGCGGCGCCGGCCGGGCGGTGCTTCAGGCCTCGGGCGTGCCGGCGGCCGCTCCCGGCACGGTGCACACGTCGGTCCAGCGCCCGTGCGTCGCCTGCTCGAGCTGTGACGGCGTCAGCCGCACCGCGCTGTGCGTCGAACCCGCCGCCGGCAGCACCTCGTCGAAGGCGCGCAGCGACACGTCCAGCCACACCGGCAGCGGCTGCGCCAGGCCGAAGGGACACACGCCGCCCACCGGGTGGCCGGTGATCTCGCCCACCTCGGCGGGCGGCAGCATCCGGCCCTTGCCGAAGGCGTCCTTGAACTTGCGGTTGTCGATGCGCGCATCGCCGCGCGCCACGAGCAGGATGACCTCGCCTGCAGCCAGCCGGAAGGCCAGCGTCTTGGCGATGCGCCCCGGCTCCACGCCGTGCGCCTGCGCCGCGAGTTCCACCGTGGCGGTGCTCTGTGCCGTCTCGAGGATGGGCAGCTGCAGCCCGTGCCGCGCCAGGTCTGCCCGGACCGATTCCACGCTCATGGCTCAGCCCCTGTTCAGCAGTCGCACTGCCCGGGCGCGAGGAAGCGCTCGGCGTAGCGCTGCGGCACACGCCGGGCCAGGAAGACGTCGTACAGGTCCGGGTCGATGTGCCCGGAACGCTTGAAGTTCTCCATGATCGACAGCGCCTGCGACAGCGGCATGGCCGGCTTGTAGGGGCGGTCGGCTGCGGTCAGGGCCTCGAAGATGTCGGCGATCCCCATCATCCGCGCCTGCACGCTCATCTGCTCGCGCCGCAGCCCCTTCGGGTAGCCGCGCCCGTCCATGCGCTCGTGGTGGCCACCGGCGTACTCGGGCACGTTGACCAGGTGCTTGGGCCAGGGCAGCTGCTCGAGCATCTGGATCGTGGCCACGATGTGGTGGTTGATGACCTCGCGCTCGGCCGTGTTCAGCGTGCCGGAGCGGATGCACAGGTTGTCGACCTCGTCGTCGCTGAGAAAGTTTCGTACCCGCCCGGTCTCATCCCGCCAGGGGTAGCGCAGCGCGATCTGCTGGATGCGCTGCACAGCCTCGTCTGGCAGACGCTCGGCGCCCTTGTTGGCTTCCCGCAAGAAGGCGAGGTCGGCGTCCATTTCCCCGTAGCGCCGCTCCAGGTCCCGCAAGACGGCTGCCTCGGGCTCGCCTGACGCAATCACGCGCCACGCTGCCACCTCCGCCTCACGCTTGACGGCCGCCATGCGCGTGGCCACCAGCCCGATGCGATCGAAGATCAACTCGAGCTTGGTCGCCTTGTCCACCACGTGCACAGGCGTGGTGATCTTGCCGCAGTCGTGCAGCAGCGCGGCGATGCGCAGCTCGTAGCGGTCCTTGTCCGTCAGCCGGAAGTCCGCCAGCGGCCCGCTGTCGGTCTCGTGTGCCGCCTCGGCGAGCATCATCGTCAGCTCGGGCACGCGCTCGCAGTGCCCGCCGGTGTAGGGCGACTTCTCGTCGATCGCGGTGTCGATGAGCTTGATGAAGGCCTCGAACAGCCCTTCCAGCTGGGCGAGCAGCGCGCGGTTCGTCAGAGCCACCGCGGCCTGCGAGGCGAGCGATTCGGCCAGGCTCTGGTCGGCCTTGGAGAAGGCGTGCACCGACTGCCTTTCGGGGTCGGTGGCGTTGATCAGCTGCAG
Source organism: Rubrivivax sp. (assembly GCA_040400855.1). Classification (GTDB taxonomy): domain Bacteria; phylum Pseudomonadota; class Gammaproteobacteria; order Burkholderiales; family Burkholderiaceae_C; genus Rubrivivax. The sequence continues at coordinate 4,936 of JBBAPJ010000028.1, read as the reverse complement.
CACGCCGATGACCGTGCCCTCGTGGTCGCGCATGGGCACGCTGAGGAAGGAGCGCGAGCGGTAGCCCGTGGCCTGATCGAAGCGCATCGTGCCCGAGAAGTCGAAGTCGGTGGCGGTGTAGGCGTCCTCGATGTTCACGGTCTGCCCGCTGACCGCGGACCACGGGGCAATCATGTGGTCGTTCGGGCTGCCATCCTCGCCGTAGAGGGGCAGGTCCTGGAAATTGGGCGGCAGGCTCTTGCCTCCGCTGCCGCCGAAGGCGATCCCCAGCGAGTTCGTGCGCACGATCCGAAAGCGCAGGAAGCGCGCATCGTCGGTCATCGTGTAGAGCGTGCCGCCGTCGGCATGCGTGATCGACATCGCCGCCAGCAGGATCTTCTCCAGCAGCCGGTCCAGGTCGCGCTCGGCCGACAGCGACGCGCCAACGTCGTTGAGTCGATCCAGCCGCTCGAACAGGCTCTCCAGGGTTTCCATCTTGGCCCCCACGCTCCCTTGCCGGGCGGATCGTACCTTCAGCCCTCCAGCGCCGGCAGGCGGGGCTTCCCCTGCACCGGTCAGTGCACCACCGTGCCCGTGGCGGGACCGGGCTGCGCCGCGCCCGGCTCGTCGGGCGACTCGGCGGCCTGGCTACCGGGCGCGGCACCGGCCGGCCGCAGCCATACCGGCCAGGCCTGAAGCGGCCAGCCCGCGCGCCCGAACTGGTCGGCCACGATGCCCAGCCACATGCGCAGCGGCTGGGGGGCCAGCGCGAGGCTGCCGGCGGCCACGTCGCGCGCCGCGGGCCGGAAGACCAGGCGCAGCTCGCCTGCGCGTGGCTGCAGCTCCACCGTGTGCACGAGCCAGATCTGTGATGCGTGCTGGGGCAGCACGGGCGGCTCGGCCGGCTGGGCGGCCCGGGCCGCCTCCTGGCTGAAGCTGCGCACCACGTCGGCCTGCTCGCGCGTGGCAGGCGACTCCGCCAGCCCGGGCGTGTGCGTGTCGAGCCACTCCAGCAGGTGCGGCAGCACGCGCAGGAAGAGCCGCTGCGTGAGCCACAGCACGGCGGTGTCGCCGCTGCGCAGCGCGCAGGTCAGGCGCAGCCGGTCCTCGGTCTCGACGTATTCGGTGGTGATGCGCAGCACGTCGGTCATGGTGCCCTGCCCCGCTGAGGGAAGTGATGCCCAGGCTTCCTCCGCCCAGGCAACCCGATGTTAGCCGGCGGCCTGCGGCGAGGCTGCGCTCTCGTCTTGCAACTGCACCCGGGAGCGCAGCCGCCGGCTCTGGGTTCCGGCTGACCTCGGACCCGGCACGGGCTTACCACAGGATCGGAAGGTTTCCCACACGTGGGCGACCGCTCGGTCTTATGCTTCACGCCGTGGACGGCGCTCATCATCTTTCTCGGAAGACCCTGGTGGCCTGGCTGCTGGCGGCGATGTCGCTCCTGCTGGGCGGTTGTGCCACCGCGCCCACCTTCACCGTGGACGATGGACGCAAGGTCAACGAGGTCCTGCTGCGCAGCCTCCAGGACTTCGGCGCGGGCGAGCGCGCCCTGCGGCCTGCCATCATGCGCACGGCCCGGTTGGCGGACAAGGACTGCGACAAGCAGTGGGAGCTTCCGTTCTCCCTCAGCAGCAGCCAGGACTGGTCGCCCGATGACAGGGTGGCCTGGGTGCGGGCGCTCGGGGTGGACGAGCGCCTGACCGTCGTGGCGATCGCTCCGGGCTCCCCGCTGCCGCAAGGCGAGCGGATCGTGGCGCTGGGAGGCCACAGGCAGGCCGAGGATCCTTCGCGCCTGTTGCAACAGGTCACCGAGCTGCGCGACCGGGGAGTACCGTTCAGCGTACGCACGGCAGGCGGCCGAGACGTGCGGATCGATCCGGTCCAGGTGTGCCGCGGTTACGCCCGCCTGGCGCCCCCGAGTACCCCGAGGATGCAGGATTACCACTGGCTCATGTCCATCCACCCGCTGGACTTGGCCAGGGTCGCGCTGACCGATGATGAGGCGCTGTGGGTGGCGCTGTGGTCGCAGGGCGTGTCCGAGGAGGGTGGCTTCCGGATGAAGGCCTACGACTACGGCACGAGCCTGGCAAGCAACCTGCTGTCGATCGCGTCGATCGCCTCCGGCGTCAAGGTGGCGGCCGTCGCGGCGGAGGCCGCGGCCAAGGCGGCGCAGTCGGCAGCAGCCAACGCGGCGGCCGAGTTCCTCAAGCAGCAACTGGCCGAGCAGGCCAAGGCCTACGCGGCGCGCCGGATCCGGGAGGGCCTGACAGAGGCCGCCGACGCCATGACGCGCGCGCAGGTGGTCAACGCGATGCAGAAGGCCGCCGTGAACCGTGGCACGTTGCGTGGCGTGGCACGCGTAGCGGCCACTGTCTTCGACCGCGCCGACGCCTGGGCCTTCGAGCGCGCGGCGCAACTCCAGGCCAACCCGCTGGCCGCCTTCACGCTGCACCAGAAGCTCATCGAAGCCGACCTCACCGAGAACGCATTCGCGCTGGACATCGAGCGCCTGACCGCGCTCGACGCGCGCGCCCGCCAGCGGGGGCTGGGCCCCCAGGTGCAGGCCGTGCTTCAAGGGCTGGCACCCGAATCCCTGGAGCGCGAGATCACCGCGATGCCGTTGGCCAGCGCGCGCGAACGGTTCAGCTGGGAGGATGCCGCCGCCAGCGCCGACGATCCCTATGCCCGCGGGCTCATCGACGCCATGCTGCGAACGCCAGCCCTGCCCAGCCGCCCATGAGGTCCTGCCAGCCATGCAACCCGGACGCCTGCCGACCCTGACCCTGTGCCCGCGCGAGATGCGAGCAGGGGCTGCCTGGTGCCGGATCGCGATGGCCTGCGCCGGCGTGCTCACGACCTCGGCCGTTCTGGCCCAGACACCGAACGAACCCGCAGCCAGGCCGCCTTCGACGCCCGCCGCACCTGCTGCCGTGGCAGGCTCGCCAAGCGGGCCTGCCAACTGCAGCGACCTCACGGAACGAGCCGCCTCGGTAGACGTTGCTGCTGCACGGGCTCAGGCCCAGCGCACGGCGGCGGCCGAGCTGGCCCCGCTGATCGAGCGCTCGATCGACCTGTGGCGCCAGGCCTCGGAGGCGTGCACCGGGCGGGCGCAGACTCGGGCGCTGCGCAGCCTCGCCGACAGCCAGCGCCTGCGCCAGGATCTCGGTGACGTACAGGGCTCAGGTGCCAGATGCTCGGCTGCCCAGAGGGACGCCCAGTCAATCGAGGAACTGGCCAAGCAAGCCGTGTCCGAGCGGCGCTGGCGCGATGCCGCGCTGCTGTTCAGGCGCGCGGAGAATTCCTGGGACGTCGCAGCGGAGTCATGCGTGGGGCCGCTCCAGGAAGCAGCTGTGCGCCGGCGGCTGCAGGTGGAGACCGACGGGCACAACGCCGAGTACTGCGGGCCGCCCTTCGACGAGGCAGCGGAGTTTGCGCGGCGCATGCGGCTGAACCTGCCCTCGCTCGCCCCAGCGGCGCGCCAGGCCCAGCAGCAGATGGCCGAAACGTTGTGGCGCGACGCGGCCGAACGGTGCAAGGACCGCCCCTTGGAGATTGCCCTCAGCGCCGCGCAGACGATCGCACGCGAACGCGGGACGCCCTGGGTGGCTGCGCGCCCGCCTGCGCCGGCTACCGGCATCCGGCCAGCGCCGGTGGAGCGGACGGCCGCGGGTGCCACTGGCGCAGCAACTGCCGCCACCGGTGCGCTCCAGGCGGCCGCGGGAGCCGTGACCCAGGCGACAGCGTCGGCGGTGCAGGCGGCACGCAGCGCCGTTGCGGCCGCACCCGCTGCGGCGGTGTCGCCAGCTCCCGCACCCGCGCCCCCTGTTGCGGCGCCACTGGCGAACCCGACGCCGGTGCGCATCGACGTGGTGCTCGACGGCGGCACACGGATGGCGGGCGTCTTCACCCAGGACCCCTCCAGCCGGCTCTACTCGGGCCAGGGGCGGGTGCAGTGGCCCAACGGCGACGTCTATGAGGGAGAGGTGCGCGCCGGCATGCGCCACGGGACGGGCGAGATCCAGTGGGCCTCGGGCCAGCGCTACCGAGGCCAGTGGGTGGACGACCGGGCCTCCGGCCGCGGCGTGCTGAGCTTTCCCGGCGGCAACGAGTGGGAGGGCGAGGTCATCGATGGCCAACCGCAGGGCACGGGGCGCATGCGCTACGCCTCGGGCGATGTCTACACCGGAGAGGTCCGGCAAGGCGTGCCCGAGGGCCAGGGTGCCCATGTATCAGCCAACGGGGACCGTCACGAGGGCCTGTGGGCGCAGGGCCGCGCCAACGGCAAGGGCGTCAAGGTGCTGGCACAAGGCGGCCGCGTCGAGTCCGACTTCCGCGACGGCCTGCCCCATGGGCAAACGCGGCTCGTGACGGCTGCGGGCGATGAGTACGTCGGGCCGATGGTCCTGGGGCAGCCCGACGGGCCCGGTGGGGTGTATCGCTGGGCGAACGGGCAGGTCTACGAAGGCCCCTGGGCGAAGGGGTCGGCCACGGGTCGCGGTCGCCTCGTGTTTGCCAACGGCAACACCTATGTCGGAGAGGTCGTGGGTGGGCAGCCCGACGGCACGGGTACGCTCACCTACGCCTCGGGAGATGTCTACGTGGGCCGAATGGCTCAGGGCCTGCCCGATGGGCAAGGCCGCTACGCTTGGAAGAACGGCGATCTCTTCGAGGGTGCCTGGAAGCGGGGCCGCAAGGAAGGCGCGGGCGTGATGCGCTGGTCCAATGGAGACCGCTGGGAGGGCCTCTTCGCGGATGATGCCCAGACCGCCCAGGGGCGCCTGATCCGCCACGCGGCCGGGGAAGGCACAGCCGCCGGCAGCCCGGCGGGGGCGCCCGCCGGAACGCCGCGCTGAAGCTCGGCTGTCAGCGCAGCGCCACCACCACGGCCGCAGCGACGATCAGCGCGAGCCACGCCTTTCCGACGTGGGCGTGAGCGAAGCGCGCGCCGATGTCCTCG
>JBBAPJ010000027.1:0-26484 GCA_040400855.1 Rubrivivax sp. | reverse complement strand
GCAAGGCCTACAAGATGCACATCCGCGTGCTCTTGTCGAAGTACCGCAGCTACACCTCGTGCGGCAGCTGCGGCGGGGCACGCCTGAAGACCGAGGCGCTGCTGTGGCGCCTGGGCACGAAGGAGCAGGCCGACGCCGTGATGGAGCCGGCACGGCGCTTCCTGCCGGTGGGCGCAGATTGGACGCGCGAACAGCTCGAGGCGCTTCCCGGGCTCGGCCTGCACGATCTGATGGGGCTGTCGCTGGCGCGCCTGGCGCGCTTCTTCGAGGGCCTGGCGCTGCCGGGCACCGTGGCCGACGAGGCGCTGAAGCTCCTGCTCGACGAGATCCGTACGCGGCTGCGCTACCTGTGCGACGTGGGCCTGTCGTACCTGACGCTGGACCGCCAGAGCCGCACGCTCTCCGGCGGCGAGGTGCAGCGCATCAACCTCACCACGGCCCTGGGCACCTCGCTAGTCAACACGATGTTCGTGCTCGACGAGCCGAGCATCGGGCTGCACCCGCGCGACATGAACCGCATCGTGCAGGCCATGCACCGGCTGCGCGATGCGGGCAACACCCTCGTCGTCGTCGAGCACGACCCGGCCGTGATGCTCGCGGCCGACCGCCTCATCGACATGGGGCCCGGCCCGGGCGAGCGCGGCGGGCGCATCGTCTTCGACGGTACGCCCGACGAGGCGCGCCGCGCCGACACCCTCACGGGCGCCTACCTGGGTGGAAGGCGCCAGGTGGGCGCGGGTTTCCGGCGCCTCGTGGACGGCGCCACGCCCAAGCTCGTGCTCGAAGGGGCCACCGAGCACAACCTGCGCCACGTGACGGTGGAGCTGCCGCTGCAGCGCCTGGTGTGCGTCACGGGCGTGTCCGGCTCGGGCAAGAGCACGCTGGTGCAGGACGTGCTGGCCCCGGCGCTGTCGCGCCACTTCGGCAAGGCCACCGAGACGCCTGGCGCGCACGAGCGGCTGCTGGGTGCCGAGCAGCTGGCCGATGCCGTCTTCGTCGACCAGTCCCCCATCGGCAAGACCGCGCGCAGCAACCCGGCGAGCTACGTGGGCGCCTTCGACGAGGTGCGCAAGCTCTTCGCAGGTGCGCCGCTGGCGCTGGAGCGCAGCTACGGCGCGGGCATGTTCAGCTTCAACGCCGGCGACGGGCGTTGCCCGAGCTGCGGCGGCTCGGGCTTCGAGCACGTGGAGATGCAGTTCCTCTCCGACGTCTACCTGCGCTGCCCGGACTGCGATGGCCGCCGCTACCGCCCCGAGATCCTGGACGTGCGCATCGTGCGCGGCCCGCGCCAGCTCTCGGTGGCCGACGTGCTCGACCTCACCGTGAGCGAGGCTTGCGCCCTCTTCCGTGAAGACCGCGAGGTGGTGGCGCGGCTGCAGCCGCTCGTCGACGTGGGGCTGGACTACCTGCGGCTGGGCCAGCCCGTGCCCACGCTCTCAGGCGGCGAGGCGCAGCGCCTGAAGCTGGCGGGCTTCCTCGCCGAGGCCGCCACCGGCCCGGCGCAGCGCGTGGCGAAGAAGGGCACCCTCTTCCTCTTCGACGAGCCCACCACCGGGCTGCACTTCGACGACATCGCCAAGCTGATGCGGGCGCTGCGCAAGCTCCTGGACGCCGGCCACTCGCTGGTCGTCATCGAGCACAACCTGGATGTGATCCGTGCTGCCGACTGGATCATCGACCTCGGCCCCGAGGGCGGCGAGGGCGGTGGCGAGGTGGTGTGCACCGGCACCCCCGAGCAGGTGCGGGCGCACCCGGGCTCGCACACCGGGCAGGCGCTGCGCGAGTACGAGCAGACGATGGGCCTGGCGGCCGCGGCGCCGGCTGCCGAGGAAGGGGTGCCGCTGCAGGCACTCATCGGCGCCCGGCGCGCCGCGGCGCGCGCGCAGCAGGCGGGCAGCGAGTCGATCCGCATCGTCAACGCGCGCGAGCACAACCTGCAGTCGATGAACGTGGAGATCCCGCGCGGGCGCTTCAACGTCATCACGGGCGTGTCGGGCTCGGGCAAGAGCACGCTGGCCTTCGACATCCTCTTCAACGAGGGGCAGCGCCGCTACCTGGAGAGCCTGAACGCCTACGCGCGCAGCATCGTGCAGCCGGCCGGGCGCCCGGAGGTGGACGCGGTGTGGGGCATCCCGCCGACGGTGGCCATCGAGCAGCGCCTGTCGCGCGGCGGGCGCAAGAGCACGGTGGCCACCACCACCGAGGTCTGGCACTTCCTGCGGCTGCTGTGGGTCAAGCTCGGGCTGCAGCACTGCGTGCACGACGGTGCGCAGGTGCGCCCGCAAAGCCCCGAGAGCATCGCCGCGCAGCTGCTGCGCGACCACGCCGGCCAGCACGTGGGGCTGCTGGCGCCACTGGTGGTCAACCGCAAGGGCGTCTACACCGACCTGGCGAAGTGGGCCAAGGCGCGCGGCCACACGCACCTGCGCGTGGACGGCGAGTTCCTGCGCCTGGATCCGTTCCCGCGCATCGACCGCTTCCGCGAGCACACGATCGAGCTGCCCGTGGCCGACTTCGTGGTGGACCCGGCCGACGAGGCGGGTCTGCGAGCGGCGCTGGCGCGCGCGCTCGAGCTGGGCAAGGGCGTCGTGCACCTGCTGCATCCGCTGGACGGCCTGGCCGCCGCGATGGAGGCGGGCCAGTCCACGGCCGCGATCGGCGCGGTCAAGGTCTTCTCGACGCAGCGCGCCTGCCCCACCTGCGGCACGAGCTACCCCGAGCTCGACCCGCGCATGTTCAGCTACAACAGCAAGCACGGCTGGTGCACCTCCTGCGTGGGCACGGGCCTGGCGCTCACGCGCGAGCAGCGCCGCGTCTACGACGACTCGGTTCGTGATGACGACAACAAGGGCCGCGAGCTGAGCTTCCCGTCCGAGGAGGCGGAGGCCGAGGGCGTGGGCGACGCGCCCTGCGCCGAGTGCGCCGGGGCGCGGCTGAACCCGGCGGCGCGCGCCGTGACCTTCCTTGGGCTGCCCATCGGCGAGGTCGCCAACATGAGCGTGGCGCAGGCGCAGGGCTGGGTCGCCTCCTTCGAGCAGGCCGATCGCCTGAGCGAGCGCGAGCGCGGCATCGCGCGCGACGTGGTCACCGAGATCCGCAGCCGGCTCGAATTCCTGCAGGAGGTGGGCCTGGGCTACCTCACGCTCGACCGCGCCGCCCCGACGCTTTCCGGAGGCGAGGCGCAGCGCATCCGGCTGGCCGCGCAACTCGGCAGCAACCTGCAAGGCGTGTGCTACGTGCTCGACGAGCCCACGATCGGGCTGCACCCGCGCGACAACGGCATCCTGCTGCACGCGCTGCACAAGCTCGGCGACAAGGGCAACACCCTGGTGGTCGTCGAGCACGACGAGGACACGATCCGGCGTGCCGACCACGTGATCGACATCGGCCCGGGCGCGGGCCGCCGCGGTGGGCGGCTCGTGGCCCAGGGCAGCGTGGCAGACATCGCTGCCCACCCCGAGTCGCTCACCGGCCGCATGCTCGCGCACCCGATGCGCCACCCGCTGCAGCCGCGGCGAGCGGTGGATCCGGCCGGCCTGTCGCTGCGGCTGAAGGGGGCGCGGCTGCACAACCTGCAGGGCATCGATGTGGACGTGCCGCTCGGGCGCCTGGTGGCGGTCACGGGGGTGTCCGGCTCGGGCAAGAGCACGCTGGCGCGCGACGTGCTGCTGGCCAACGTGCAGGCCGCAGTCGCGCAGCGCGCCACCAAGGCCGGGCGCGACGCGCTGGCTGGTGGCATCCGCCCGGCCTGGACGGGCTGCGACGCACTGGAAGGCTTCGGCGGCGTGGACCGCGTGCTCGAGGTGGACCAGACCCCGATCGGCAAGACCCCGCGCTCCTGCCCGGCCACCTACATCGGCTTCTGGGACGTGATCCGCAAGCTCTACACCGAGACGCTGGAGGCCAAGGCGCGCGGCTATGCGGCGGCGCGCTTTTCCTTCAACACCGGCGACGGCCGCTGCCACGCCTGCGAAGGGCAGGGCATGCGCACCATCGAGATGAGCTTCCTGCCCGATGTGAAGGTGCCTTGCGACGTGTGCCATGGCCAGCGCTTCAACGCCGAGACGCTGGCCGTCACGTGGCGCGGGCGCAGCATCGGCGACGTGCTGCGCATGGAGGTCGACGAGGCGGTGGAGTTCTTCGCCTCGATGCCGGCGATCGCGCACCCGCTGCAGCTGCTGCACGACGTGGGCCTGGGCTACCTCACGCTGGGCCAGCCGAGCCCGACGCTGTCGGGCGGCGAGGCGCAGCGCATCAAGCTCGTGACCGAACTGGCCAAGGTGCGCGACGACGTCACGCGCCGCGGCAACCGCGCCCCGCACACCCTGTACGTGCTCGACGAGCCCACGGTGGGCCTGCACATGGCCGACGTGGACAAGCTCATCCGCGTGCTGCACCGGCTGGTGGACGGCGGCCACAGCGTGGTCGTGATCGAGCACGACCTGGACGTGGTGGCCGAGGCCGACTGGGTCATCGACCTGGGGCCCGAGGGTGGCGGCCAGGGCGGCCGAGTGGTATGCGCGGGCCCGCCGGAGGCGGTGGTGGCTGCCGGCACCCACACCGGCCAGGCGCTCGAGCCCGTGCTGCGACGTTAGCGGGGAGCCGCTACAGGCCCAGCCACTTCGGCAGGAACAGGCTCAGCGACGGGAAGGCGATGAGCACGCCCATGCGCACGATGTCGGCGTAGATGAAGGGCACCACCCCGCGCCAGATCGTCGACGTGGGCACGTTGGGCATCACGCTGGACAGCACGAAGATGTTCATCCCCACCGGTGGCGTGATCAGGCTGATCTCGATCACGCACACGACGATGATGCCGAACCACACCGGGTCGTAGCCCAGGGCGGTGACCAGCGGGAAGAAGATCGGCACCGTCAGCAGCATCATCGACAGGCTCTCCATCGCCGTGCCGAGCACCACGTAGATCGCGCAGATCGCGATGATCACGAGAACGGGGCTGACCTCGAACTGCATGACGAAGGTCTTCAGCGCGTTGGGCAGGTCGGTGAAGTTCAGGAAGTTCGCGAACAGCGACGCCCCGATCACGATCGTGAAGAGCATCGCCGAGGTGCGTGCCGACTCCACCAGCACCTCCTGCATCACCTTGAGCGTCAGCCCGCCGCGGGCCCAGGCGAACACGAAGCCGCCCATGGCCCCCACGCCTGCGGCCTCGGTGGGCGTGAACACGCCGCCGTACATGCCGCCCATGACGAGCGCGAACAGCAGCGCCACGCCCCACACCCCGCGCAGCGCGGCCAGCCGCTGGGGCCAGCTCGCACGCTCGCCCGGCGGGCCGAGCGCCGGGTTGCGTCGCGTCACCCAGGCGGCGGCCAGCATGTAGAAGCCGGTCGCGACCAGGCCGGGGATCACCCCGGCTGCGAACAGCGCGCCGATGCTTTGCTCGGTCATGATCCCGTAGATCACCATGATCACCGATGGCGGGATCAGGATGCCCAGAGTGGCGCCCGCGCAGATGGAGCCCGCCGCGAACGAAGGCGCGTAGTGGAAACGCTGCATCTCCGGCATCGCCACCCGGGCCATGGTCGCGGTGGTGGCCAGCGAAGAGCCGCAGATGGCTCCGAAGCCGGCACAGGCCGCGATGGTGGACAGTGACAGTCCGCCCCGGCGGTGCCCGAAGAAGGCGTAGGCGGCCTGGTACAGGTCGCGCGACATGCCGGCACGCGTGACGAAATTGCCCATCAGCACGAACAGCGGCACCACCGACAGCGTGTAGGTGCCGACGTCGGTGAACTCGCTGGCCGCCGACGAGAACGCCGCCGGCCACGACCGCATCATCGCGAAACCCACCAGCCCCACGAGCCCCATCGCCACCGCGATGGGCACCCGCAGTGCCATCAGCGCGAACATCGCGGCAAAGCCCAGCAGCCCCTCGATCACGCGTCACCCCGGGGCGGCGCGTGCCCGCCGAAGGTCACCTGTGCCGGATCAGCCCGATGGCGCCACTCCCGCACGATCAGCGCCACGTGCACCAGCGCGGTGATCAGCAGCATCGCCGCCACCATCCGGTGGAAGGGCCCGAGGCCGATCTCGAGGCGCGCCGTCACGTCGCCCATCGAGTACGTGCGCACAGACCGTACCCATACCAGCCAGGCAGCCCCGCCGAAGATGGCGGCCGAGACCGCATGGGCCAGCGCCATCTGCAGGTGCAGCACGCGCGCGGGCAGGTAGCGGTCCAGCAGGTCGAAGACGATGTGCTCCCCGGCCAGGGAGGCCAGGGGCAGGGCCATGAAGATCATGACCAGCATGCACAGCTCGGTCAGCTCCACCGCCCCGACGATGGAGTTGCCCAGGAGCTTGCGGCCGATGACGTCCGCGAAGGTCAGCAGCATCATCGCGAACAGCGACGCTGCCGCGACGATGCTGATGGCCGAGGTGATGCGCTTCAAGGCCTCACTTCACCTTGGCGATCTCGGCGCGGAACTCCGTCAGCACCGCAGCGGCGTTGCGCAGGCCCTTCTCCTCAGCCTTCTTCACCCACTCCGCCTCCAGCGGCGCGGTCTTGGCCTTGTAGTCGGCCACGAACTTGGCGTCGGCGAGGGTGATCTCGACGCCCGCCTGCTTCTGCACCTGCAGGCTCTTGTCGTCCTCCTCGTCCCAGAACTTGCCGAAGCGTCGCGCGGCGGCTTCGCCGGAGAGCCTGTCGATGGCAGCCTGGTCGGCCTTGGAGATCTTGTTCCACGCGGCCTCATTCATGACGAAGGCGAAGCTCGTGTTGTAGGCACCCCCGGGCAGCGCGGTGCGGAACTTGGTCAGCTTCTCGAGCTTGAAGGACACCACCGACTCGTCGGGGAACCAGTTGCCGTCCATGACGCCGGAGGACAGCATCTCGTAGGCCTGGCTGGCCGGGCGCAGCGTCATGTTCACGCCCAGCGCCTTGCCGATGTCGTTCACGAAGCCGCCGCCCACCCGGAACTTCAGGCCGTCGAAGTCGGCGAGGGACTTCACCGGCTTCTTGTTGTTGAAGATCATGCCGGGGCCGTGGGTGAACACGGTGATGACCTTCAGGCCACGGTGCTCGTTGAAGCGGGCCAGGTGGCGCTCGTAGACGCGCTGGTAGGCCACGCTGGTGGCCACCGAGTCGTCGCCGAGGAAGGGGAACTCCGCCAGGCCGGTCATCGTGTAGCGCCCCGGCGTGTAGCCGTGCACGCTGAAGGACAGGTCCGCCTGGCCGTCACGGATGGCGTCGAAGGTGGCCGGTGGCGGCGACACCGGCTTGGGCAGGATGTTGCACTTCACCCGGTCCTGGGTGGCCTTGGCCACGTCTTCGCACCAGCTGGCCTGGGCGCGTGACAACAGGTGGGTGGGCGGCAGCCAGGACGACGCGGCGAGCACCACCTGGGCGGAGGCGGTGGCCGACACGCCCATCGCGGCGACGGCGGCGAAGGTCTTCAGCTTGAACATGGCATCCTCGTCTCGGTAGGGAGGGGCCGGCGACTGGCCGGCCCGTGGAGGGTCGATCGTAGCGGCTTGACGCCGAATCGGGCGTCGTCGCTTTCCCGCAAGGCCGGGGACGGCACCGGCCTGCCCGGCAGCTTTCAGCGACGGGCCCGCTTCCACAGCCGCCAGCCGAGCAACACGCCCAGGATGGCCGCGTACACCGCCACTTCGGCAAAGTCGTTCTTGCCCGCGCGCATCCAGAAGAAGTGCAGCAGCGCCAGGCCCGCCACCGCGTACACCGCGCGGTGCAGCGCACGCCAGCGCGCCGCCCCCAGCGCGCGTACCGCGCGGTCGAAGGAGGTGGCCGCCAGCGGCACCATCAGCAGCAGCGCACAGGTGCCCACCAGGATGAAGGGGCGCTTGGGGATGTCGCGCACGATGTCGCCGATCTCCAGGCCCATGTCGAGCCAGGCGTAGGCCAGGACGTGCAGCGTGGCGTAGAAGAAGGTGGTCAGGCCGAGCATGCGCCGCAGCCGCGCCAGCGCATGCCAGCCCGTCCACTGCCGCAGCGGCGTCACGGCCAGCGTGAGGCACAGCAGCCTCAGCGTCCAGTCACCCGTGGAGCGGATCAGGGCCTCGGCCGGGTTCGCGCCCAGGCTGTTGGAGACGGCCCCGAACACGAGCCATGCCAGCGGCAGCAGGCAGGCGGCGAAGACGAGCGGCTTGAGGGCGCGCGCCATCGGGGCAGCCGGCCCTGCGCTCAGTAGAACTTGCGCAGGTCCATGCCCGTGTAGAGCTGCCCGACCTGCGCCTCGTAGCCGTTGAACATCAGCGTCGGGCGCTTCTTGGCGAACAGGCCGTCCTCGCCGATGCGCCGCTCGGTGGCCTGGCTCCAGCGCGGGTGGTCCACGTTCGGGTTCACGTTCGAGTAGAAGCCGTACTCCTGCGGGGCCGAGAGCTCCCAGCTCGTCTTGGGCTGCTTCTCCAGGAAGCGGATGGCCACGATCGACTTGCCCGACTTGAAGCCGTACTTCCACGGCACGACCAGGCGCACCGGCGCGCCGTTCTGGTTCGGCAGCACCTCGCCGTACAGGCCGAAGGCGAGGATCGCCAGCGGGTGCATCGCCTCGTCCAGCCGCAGCGCCTCCACGTAGGGCCACTCCAGCACCGATGAGCGCAGCCCCGGCATCTGCGATCGGTCGGCCAGCGTCACGAACTGCACGAACCTGGCGTTGCCCGTGGGCTCCACGCGCCTGATCAGCTCCGAGATCGACCAGCCCACCCAGGGGATCACCATCGACCAGCCCTCGACGCAGCGCATGCGGTAGATGCGCTCCTCCATCGGGGCGAGCTTGAGCAGGGCCTCGATGTCATAGGTGCCCGGCTTGCGCACCTCACCCTCGACCTGCACCGTCCAGGGCCGGGTCCGCAGCGACTTCGCGTACTTGGCCGGGTCGGACTTGTCGGTGCCGAACTCGTAGAAATTGTTGTACGTGGTGACGTCGCCGTAGGGCGTGAGGCGCTCCATCGTCACGGCGCCTGCCACCGCGCTGCGCGCGCCGGGCAGCGGCGCGAGCTTGCCGGGGGCGGCGGTGCTGGCCCGCGCGTCACGCGCGGCCCAGGTGGCCAGCGCCGACCCGGCCGCGCCGGCGGCCAGCAGCTTGAGCCACTGGCGGCGCTGCTCGTAGGCGGCGCGGGGGGTGATTTCGGACGGTGTGGGGTGCGTGAAGCCCCGGTCGCGATCGATGTGCATGGGCAGTCGGGGATGAGCAGGCTGAACCCGCACCATACGCCAAAGAGCCTGGCGCCGCTGGCGCCGGGCAGGATGGGCTCGCCCCGGTGTTGCGAAGCGCTCCCGCGCTGCGCGACGCCTCAGCGCAACCCGGCGATGTAGTCCGACACCGCCTTGATTTCCAGGTCGTTCAACTTGGAGGCGATGGTCATCATCTGGGCGTTGTTGGCGCGGCTGCCCGAGCGGAAGCCCAGCATCTGCGACTCGGTGTACTCGGCGTGCTGGCCGCCCAGGCGCGGGTACTGCGCCGGGATCCCCGCGCCGGTGGGGCCGTGGCAGGCGGCGCAGGCGGGCACGCCCTTGTCGGTGATGCCGCCGCGCCAGATGCGCTCGCCCAGGCGGATGGTGTCCTTGTTCTTGGCGGTGCCGGGCTTGGCCTGCTTGCTGGCGTAGAAGGCCGCGACGTGGCGCATGTCGTCCTCGCTCAGCGTGGCGGCGAAGCCCGCCATGATGGCGTTCTTGCGCTTGCCGGACTTGAACTCCTGCAACTGCTTGGCGAGGTATTCGGGGTGCTGGCCCGCCAGGATCGGGTTGGCCGGCGCGCCGCGCGAGCCGTCGATGCTGTGGCACGCCGAGCACGCGCCCGATGCGATCGCCTGGCCCTTGGCCAGGTCGGGCTTGAAGGCCGGCTTGGTCTCGGCAGCCAGGGCGGAGCCGGCGACGAGGGCGGCCAGGAGCAGTGCGATCGGGGACTTCATGGCGTGCGGACGGTAGGGTGCTCGGGGCAAGTACAACCGGTCGATTTTACAATGGACCATGACCGATGCCGCAGGACCCGCCCGCGACGCGCTCGCCTGGGCCCACGGTGCCCGGTTCGTGGCGAGTGCCGCACGCCTGGAGCAGCTGCCCGAACCGGGCCTGCCCGAGATCGCCTTCGTCGGGCGCAGCAACGCTGGCAAGTCCACCGCCATCAACACGCTGGCCCAGCACAAGCGCCTGGCCTTCGCCTCGCGCACCCCGGGGCGCACCCAGCTCATCAACCTCTTTGCGCTCGGGCCGCGCGAGGCACCCGACGCGCTGCTGGCCGACCTTCCCGGCTACGGCTATGCAGCCGTGGCGCGCACCGCCAAGCGGGTGTGGCAGGAGGTGATGGCCGACTACCTGGCGCAGCGGAGGTCGCTCGCGGGCATCGTGCTGCTCGTGGATGCGCGACACGGACTGACGCCGCTGGACCGGCAGCTGCTCGAGTTCGTCGCGCCCCGCGTGGGCACGGGCGAGGTGCGCCTGCTGCTGCTGCTGACCAAGGCCGACAAGCTCAGCCGGCGCGAGGCGCAGGCCGCGCTCGCGCAGGCGCAGCAGGCCCTGGGCGCCTACGCCACCGAAGAGGCCGACATCGGCGTGACGCTCTTTTCCTCGCTCACGCGCGAGGGCCTGGAGGACGTGGCGCTGGCGCTGCGCCAATGGGTGCAGCAGCCATGAGCACGACCGGCCTCGAGACCTTCGACATCGCGCTGCCGCACGGTGTCACGCTGAGCTGCCGGGCAGCGGGTGCGGGCACGCCGCGGGTGCTCTTCCTGCACGGGTTTCCCGAAGCGGCCTTCGCGTGGGACGAGATGCTCCTGCGGCTGGCCCCGGCTGGCCGTGGCGTGGCACCGAACCTGCGCGGCTTCGAGCGTTCCTCCTGTCCCCGCGAGGTCGAGGCCTACCGCCCGCGGCACCTCGTGGCCGACGTGGCGGCACTCATCGAGGCCCTGGGTGGGCCGGTGGACCTGCTCGTGGCGCACGACTGGGGCGGGGCGGTGGCCTGGAACCTGGCGGCCACGCAGCCGCAGCTCATGCGGCGGCTGCTCATCATCAACTCGCCGCACCCGGCCACCTTCCTGCGCGAGCTGCGTTCCAACCCCGAGCAGCAGCGCGCGAGCGCCTACATGAACTTCCTGTGCCGGCCAGACGCCGAGCAGTTGCTGGCGCAGAACGACTTCGCGCGGCTGTGGCCCTTCTTCGAGGAGATGGGCGGCCATGCGTGGCTCGACGAGGCGACGCGTGCGCGCTACCGGGCCGTGTGGACGATGGGACTCACGGGTGGGCTCAACTACTACCGTGCCTCGCCACTGCGCCCCGCGCGTTCGCCGCAGGACACGCTGCACACGCTGGAGCTTCCCGATGAGCTCACCACCGTGCGCGTGCCCACGACCGTGCTCTGGGGCGAGCGTGACCGCGCGCTGCTGCCGGGCCTGCTCGATGGCCTGGAGCGCTGGGTGCCGCAGCTGGAGGTCGTGCGCGTGCCCGAGGCGAGCCACTGGATCGTGCACGAGCAGCCCGAGCGCGTGTGGCAGGTGATCAGCCGTACGCTGGCCGCACCCGCCTGAGCGCGGCGGCCACACCGGCGATCCGGTCTCCTGCCCTCAGGGCCGGCCGATGAAGAAGACGAGTCCGGCGCTGCCCCGCGGGGCGTAGGTCAGGCCGAGGTACATCGGCCCGAGCCCGGTGTCGGCGCCCACGAACAGGCTGCTGCCCAGGCGCAGGTCGCGCAGCGACACCTCCCCGCGCTGCAGCCAGGCGTTGCCGCCCTCGACGGTGCCGCCGAAGAAGAACCCGCGCGTGAGCGCGACCTGCTGGTTCAGCCGCATGTACCAGGTCGCGCGCAGCAGCAGCATGTGGTTGCCGTTGATCTGTTCGGGCGCATAGCCCGACAGGTTGTGGAAGCCCCCGAGCGTGAAGCGACCCACGAGCGGATTGGGGGACTCGTCCGACAGCGCCGAGCGCGCGTAGAGGTTCAGCGTGTGACGGCCGGCCGTGTGCACCCATGTGCCCTCGGCCGAGATGCGGTACATCTCCTCGGACTGGCTGCCCAGGCGGCGCTCGCCCACGGTCAGTTCAGCCTCGGTGCGGTAGCCGCTCTGCGGGAAGATCGCATAGTCGAGCTGGTCGGAGACCGCGCGCAGGCGCAGCCCCGTTTCGTAGCGCACCTCGCTGATGGCGCGCCGGATGTCCGACAGGCTCAGGATGCGCGGCGTGGTGCGTTGCACCCCGAGGTTCAGCCCGAGACGCACCTCGCCCCGGCCGCCGAAGGCTCGGCCGGTGTCCACGCCCAGCGCGCCCTGCGTGCGGTTGAAGGTGGCCGCCTCCTGGCCCTGGCGGTCGAAGAGCGAAAGCACCCGGAAGCCCGTGTAGGCCCAGCCGGAGACGAACCAGTCCTGGGCGAGCTCCTCGCGCCAGCGCAAGGGGTGGTAGAGCTCGGTGCCGAGAAAAGGAGATTCGCCCAGATGCAGCCGGTTGCGCCACTCGGTGCCGCTGGGGGTGAGCCAGTGGCGGTCGTGCGCGAGCTTGAGGTTGAAGCCGCTGCGGCCGGCGAAGTCGGTGGCCAGGTCCAGCCCGACACGCAGGAAGTGCGGACCCCAGGGCTTGTCCTCGAGCTCGAAGACGAGGCCGTCACGGCCGTCGCGGCGCACGAGCTGGTAGTCGGTGCGCAGGAAGTCGCCGCTGGCCGCAAGTCGACGCACGTCCTGTTCGGCAACCCGGGCGTCGAAGGCCTGGCCGGGTGCCGAGCGCAGCTGCTTGCGCAGCCGCTCGGGGTTGGCGACTTGCGTGCCCTCGACCTCGACGAATGCCAGGGTCGGCCCGGACGTCGCCGGCCTGACCGCTGCCGTGGCGGGGCCGTCGCCCCACTTCGCCAGGGGCGCCGATGCCCCGGCCAGCGCGCTCAGTCGGCCGAGCTCGGCCGCAGCGGCCACCTCCCCGAGCCGGATGAAGTCGGCCGTGCGGGTGAAGTCGCCCGAGCCCAGGGCCTCGAGCCGGGGCCGCACGAGCACGTCCTCGGGGCGCAGGAGGGCCAGGCTGCGCTGGACGTTCTGCTCGGTGAGGATGTTGATCATCTGCGCCGTCAGGCCGATGACCGAGCCCAGCGTCTCGCGCCCGCCCACGGGGGTGCCGACGTTGACGGCGATCACGATGTCGGCGCCCAGGCGCCGCGCCAGGTCCACCGGCAGGTTGTTGACGAGCCCGCCGTCGCCCAGGATGCGTCCCTGGTGCTCCACCGGCGCGAACACGCCGGGCACGCTCATGCTCGAGCGCAGCGCCATCGCCAGGTCGCCCGAGTCGAGCTCGACCGCCTGGCCCGTCTCCATGTCGGTGGCCACCGCCCGAAACCGGATGGGCAGCTCGTCGAAGCGGTCGACGAGCCGCACCGGCAGCGTGTAGCGGCGCAGCAGCGACTCCAGGCCGCGGCTCGAGACGGCCGACTGCGGCAGGCGCAGCTCGCCGTCGCGCCAGCCGAACTCGAAGGCCGCCGAGATGTCGAGGTCCTGGTCCTTGCGGCGCTCGGGCAGCTCGCGCCGGTCCACGCGTTGCGAGAACACGCTGGACCAGTCCACCGCGAGCAACTCGCGCTCGATGTCGCCGGCGCGCATGCCGCTGGCGTACAGGCCGCCGATGATCGAGCCCATCGAGGTGCCCACGATCAGGTCGGGCCGCACGCCCGCTTGCTCGAGCACCTTGAGCACGCCCACGTGCGCCAGGCCGCGCGCGCCGCCGCCGGACAGCACCAGGCCGATGCGCGGGCGCCGGCTGGAGGGCGCTTCGGTCATCGGTGCGGCACGCGCCGCCTGCCCGGGCCCGAGCTCGGGTGCGCCGGGTGCGGCGCCCGATGGCTGGGCGCCGGCGGCTGCGGCTGCCAGCATCCCGGCCAGGCACCCCGCCAGCCAGAAGGCATGGCTGCGCAGGGCCGATCTCGCGTGGCGCAGGCCTGCCGGTTGGGACATGGCGTGGATTATCGCGACGCCCAAGAAAAAAGCCCGCGGCGCAGGCCGCGGGCTTCGTCTCGGGCAGATGCTGCCGGGGACGGACTTACATGTCCATGCCCATGCCGCCCATGCCGCCCATCCCGCCGCCGCCCGGCATCGGGGGCGTCTCTTCCTTGGGCGACTCGGCGACCATGGCCTCGGTCGTGAGCATCAGGCCGGCCACCGACGCGGCGTTCTGCAGCGCGGTACGGGTCACCTTGGTCGGGTCCAGGATGCCCATCTCGATCATGTCGCCGTAGGTGTCGTTGGCCGCGTTGTAGCCGTAGTTGCCCGAACCCTCGAGCACCTTGTTGACCACCACGCTCGGCTCGGCGCCGGCATTGGCCACGATTTCGCGCAGCGGCTGCTCGACTGCGCGCAGCACGATCTTGATGCCGGCGTCCTGGTCGTGGTTGTCGCCCTTGAGCGAGCCGATGGCCGAGCGGGCGCGCAGCAGCGCCACGCCACCGCCTGCCACGATGCCCTCCTCGACGGCGGCACGCGTGGCGTGCAGCGCGTCTTCCACGCGGGCCTTCTTCTCCTTCATCTCGACTTCGGTGGCGGCACCGACCTTGATCACCGCCACGCCGCCGGCCAGCTTGGCCACGCGCTCCTGCAGCTTCTCGCGGTCGTAGTCGCTCGTGGCTTCCTCGATCTGGACGCGGATCTGCTTGACGCGCGCCTCGATCTCGGCAGCCTTGCCGGCGCCATCGATGAGGGTGGTGTTCTCCTTGGCCACTTCCACGCGCTTGGCCTGGCCCAGGTCGGCCAGCGTGATCTTCTCGAGCGTGAGGCCCACTTCCTCGGCGATCACCTTGCCGCCCGTCAGGATGGCGATGTCCTCGAGCATGGCCTTGCGGCGGTCGCCGAAGCCCGGAGCCTTGACGGCGCAGACCTTCAGGATGCCGCGGATGGTGTTGACCACCAGCGTGGCCAGCGCCTCGCCCTCGACTTCCTCGGCGATGATCAGCAGCGGACGGCCGCTCTTGGCCACCTGCTCCAGCGCGGGCAGCAGCTCGCGGATGTTGCTGACCTTCTTGTCGTGCAGCAGCACGAACGGGTTCTCGAGGATCGCGACCTGCTTGTCGGGGTTGTTGATGAAGTAGGGCGACAGGTAGCCACGGTCGAACTGCATGCCCTCGACGACGTCGAGCTCGTTGTTCAGGCTCTTGCCGTCCTCGACGGTGATGACGCCTTCCTTGCCGACCTTGTCCATGGCCTCGGCGATGATCATGCCGATCGACTCGTCGGAGTTGGCGGAGATCGAGCCGACCTGGCCGATTTCCTTGCTCGTGGTGGTGGGCTTGGAGGCCTTCTTCAGCTCCTCGACCAGGGCCGTCACGGCCTTGTCGATGCCGCGCTTGAGGTCCATCGGGTTCATGCCCGCGGCCACGTACTTCATGCCCTCGCGCACGATCGACTGGGCCAGCACGGTGGCGGTGGTGGTGCCGTCACCGGCGTTGTCGCTGGTCTTGGAAGCCACTTCCTTGACCATCTGCGCGCCCATGTTCTGCAGCTTGTCCTTGAGCTCGATCTCCTTGGCCACCGACACACCGTCCTTCGTGACGGTGGGGGCGCCGAAGCTGCGCTCGAGCACCACGTTGCGGCCCTTGGGGCCCAGCGTGACCTTGACGGCATTGGCCAGGATGTTGACGCCCTCGACCATGCGGTGACGGGCATCAGAGCCGAAGACTACGTCTTTTGCAGCCATTTTTCTTTAACTCCAGGTATCTGTTGAATTCCGAATTACTTCTCGATGACCGCGAACAGGTCTTCCTCGCGCATCACCAGCAGTTCCTCGCCGTCGACCTTGACGGTCTGGCCGGAGTACTTGCCGAAGAGCACGCGGTCGCCGACGGCCACGTTCGGGGCGACGAACTCACCCTTGTCGTTGCGCTTGCCGGGACCCACGGCCAGCACCTCGCCCTGGTCGGGCTTCTCGGCGGCGTTGTCGGGGATCACGATGCCGGAGGCAGTCTTGGTCTCGTTTTCCAGGCGCTTGACGACCACGCGGTCGTGCAACGGACGAAGCTTCATCACATCTCCTTGAGAGTGTTCAATTCAGGTCGGACAGTTGCCGGCGGCTGCAGGCGCACCCTGGCGGGCGCGGCCTGGTGAACAGATCCGGCGGCTGTTAGCACTCGAAGGTTGCGAGTGCTAGCAGGGCAATTATAGGGGCCGGTGCGGCCGCTTCAAGTGCGGGTGGTCAGAGACCCTTGATCAGGGTAAACACTGATCCCTGGTGGGCCCCGAGCGTCGGCGAAGCGCTCGGTGCTCAGGGTCAGGCCGAATCCAAGCCCGCAGCACGCTGTGCTTGAATGGCCACTCACGCCGGCACGGGCCTGCGCACCACGATGGGAGACGGGTTGCAGGTCCTGCAGTTGCTGATCGCCGGGATCGCCCAGGGATGCATCTACGGCCTGATCGCCCTGGGCTTCGTGCTGATCTACAAGGCCACCGAGACGGTGAGCTTTGCGCAGGGCGACCTGATGATGCTCGGCGCCTTCTGCGGCCTGGTGTGCATGACGGTGCTGGGCTTTCCGTTCTGGATTGCGGTGCCCGCCTCCATCGCGGCGATGGCCGCCTTCGGCTTCCTGGCCGAGCGCGCCGTGGTGCGGCCCATCCTCGGCCAGCCCGCCTTCTCCATCGTGATGCTCACCATCGGCATCGGCTACGTGGTGCGAGGGCTCGTGACGATGGTGCCGTCCATCGGCACCGAGACGCACACGCTGCCGGTGCCCTACAAGGACGCCACGCTGCATGCAGCAGGCCTCGTGCTCAACGTCGAGCAGCTCGTGGTGATCGGCGTCACGGTGCTGCTTTGCGCGGGGCTCTACGCGCTGTTCCGATTCACCCGCATCGGCATCGCGATGCAGGCCGTCTCGCAAAACCAGCTCGCGGCCTGGTACATGGGCATCCCGGTGCAGCGCCTCAACGCGCTGGTATGGGCGCTGGCGGCCGCCGTGGCGGCCATCGCGGGGCTGCTGCTGGCGCCCATCACCTTCGTGCACGCCAACATGGGCTTCATCGGCCTGAAGGCCTTCCCGGCGGCGGTCGTCGGAGGCTTCACGAGCCTGCCTGGGGCCATCGTGGGCGGGCTCGTGATCGGCGTGGTCGAGTCGTTCTCGGGCTTCTACCTGCCCGCCGGCTTCAAGGACGTGGCCGCCTACGTGGTGGTGCTCGTGATGCTGATGCTGCGGCCCAACGGGCTCTTCGGCGAGCAGTTGCGCAAGAAGGTCTGAGGTCGCTGCGATGCGCTTCGTCTTCAAGACCGACTACGACCAGGACATCCGCCTGGCCAAGCACGCAGGGCACCTGTTCTGGTACGGCGCACTCGTGCTCGCGCTCCTGGCCGCGCCCGTGCTGCTGCAGGATTACGGGCTGGCGCAGCTCACCTTCGTGCTGATCTACGCCATCGTGGGCCTGGGGTTGATGCTGCTGGCCGGCTACACCGGTCTCTTCTCGCTCGGGCACGCGGCCTTCCTGGGCACCGGCGCCTACACGCAGGCGGTGCTGACGAACCTGGGCCTGCCCTTCCCGCTGGCCCTGGCCAGCTCGGCTGGGCTCTCGGCCATCGCCGGCATCGTGGTGGGGCTGCCGGCCCTGCGCGTCAAGGGCATCTACCTGGGCATGGCCACGCTCGCCTTCGGCTTCATCCTGGAGGAGGTGTTCGCGCGCTGGGAGGGTGTGACGGGTGGCAACGCCGGCCTGAACGTCAAGCCCGTGGAGCTCTTTGGCCGCACCGTCGAGTCGGGCGCGCCGTTCTACTACCTGTGCCTCGTGGTCACGGTGGCGGCCACCCTGGGCATCGTGAACCTGCTGCGCTCGCCCACCGGGCGCGCCTTCGTCGCCATCCGCGACTCGGAGATCTCGGCCCAGAGCATGGGCATCCACCTGGCCTACTACAAGACGCTGTCCTTCGCGATATCGGCCGCGCTCGCCGGTGTGGGCGGAGCGCTGTACGCACACAACATCCGCTTCCTGTCACCGGACCAGTTCAACATCATCCAGTCGATCGACCTGCTGCTGATGGTGGTCATCGGCGGCCTGGGCTCGATCCACGGCGTCTTCTTCGGCGCGATTTTCCTCATCACGATGCCGCAGCTCATCTCCGCGGCCAAGGGCTTCCTGCCGATGTTCATCGCCGAGGCGCCGGGGCTGAAATCTGCCGTCTACGGCGCCGTGCTCGTGGCCTTCGTCCTCTTCGAGCCGATGGGGCTGTACGGCCGTTGGCTGAAGATGCGCACCTGGTTCCAGCTCTTCCCGTTCTACCGCAAGGGCCTGTTCAAGCGGCAGAAGTCCTTCCAGAAGAGCGACCGCCTGAAGTGAGCCGCCGCACGTGAGCGCGAACCTGAACGACACCGCCGCGCCGCTGCTGCAGGTGCGTGACCTTGGCGTGCGCTTTGGCGGCGTGCGCGCGGTGGACGGCGTGAGCTTCGAGGTCTGTCGCGGCGAGGTCCTCACGCTCATCGGCCCCAACGGCGCAGGCAAGACCACCGTCTTCAACCTCATCAGCCGCCTGTACGAGCCCACCGCGGGCTCGATCGTCTTCGACGGGCGCGACATCACGGGTGTGGCGCCGCATGCGATCGCCTCGCTGGGCATCGCGCGCACCTTCCAGAACATCGAGCTCTTCGAGCACGCCACGGTGCTGCACAACCTGCTCATCGGTCGCCACCGGCACCGCCGCACGCGTGTGTTCGAGGAGCTCTTCTTCACCGCCCGCGTGCGTACCGCCGAGATCCAGGCCCGGCGCAAGGTGGAGGAGGTGATCGAGTTCCTGGACCTGCAGCCGCACCGCGATGCGCTCGTGGCGGGGTTGCCCTACGGGGTGCGCAAGGTGGTGGAGCTGGCTCGTGCGCTGGCCACCGAGCCGGTGCTGCTGCTGCTGGACGAGCCGTCCTCGGGCCTGAACGTCGAGGAGACGAGCGACATGGCCTTCTGGATCGACGACATCTGCCACCAGCTCGGCATCACGGTGCTCATGGTCGAGCACGACATGACGCTCGTCTCGCGCGTGAGCGACCGCGTGGTGGCGCTCAACCAGGGTCGTGTGCTGGCTGCGGGCACGCCGCAGGAAGTGCAGTCGCACCCGGGCGTGGTGGAAGCCTACCTGGGCGCCTCCGAGGACCTCTCCCACCTGAGGCGGGCACGATGAACGACGCCGCCCCCGAGGTGCTGCTGCGGCTGTCCAACGTGGAGAGCGCCTACGGGCCGATCAAGGCCATCCGCGGCGTGAGCCTGGTGGTGCGCCGCGGCGAGATCGCCACCGTGCTGGGCTCCAACGGCGCGGGCAAGACCACCATCCTCAAGACCATCTCCGGCATCCTCGACCCGCGCCGGGGCACGATCGAGTTCAAGGGCGAGTCGATCGCCGCGCGCGACCCGGCGCAGATCGTGCGCCTGGGCCTGGGCCACGTGCCCGAGGGGCGGGAGGTGTTCCCGCTGCTGTCGGTACGCGACAACCTGCTGATGGGGGCCTACACCCGCGGCGACCGCGACGCGGTGGCGCGCGACCTGGAGATGGTCTTCGGCTACTTCCCGATCCTGCGCGAGCGTGCCGGCCAGATGGCCGGTCTGCTGTCGGGCGGGCAGCAGCAGATGCTTGCGATCTCGCGCGCGCTCATGAGCGCGCCCGAGCTCATCTTGCTGGACGAGCCGAGCCTGGGCCTGAGCCCGAAGCTCACGCGCGAGATCTTCGAGATCGTCGTGCGCATCAACCGCGAGCGCGGCACGACCATCCTGCTGGTCGAGCAGAACGCCTTCATGGCGCTGAACGCGGCCGACTACGGCTACGTCCTGGAGAACGGCCGCATCGTGATGGAGGACCGCTGCGAGGTGCTGCGCGAGAAGGAGGACATCCGCGAGTTCTACCTCGGCATGCGCGATGCCGGTGTGCGCGGCGAGAGGCGCTGGAAGCGAAAGAAGACCTGGCGATGAGCAAGGACCCGCACCGCATCGTCCGCGGCAGCGACTTCGGCTGGGCCCCGCAGCCGCTGAGCTTTTCCACCGTGCCCGAGCTCTTCGAGCAGCGCGTGGCCGAACTCGGGCCGCGCACGATGATGCGCCAGAAGGACCTCGGGCTGTGGCGCAGCTACAGCTGGAGCGAGGTGCAGGCCATCGTCCACGAGATCGGCGCCGGCCTGGCGAGCCTCGGCCTGGCGCCGGGTGAAGTCGTCTCGGTGCTGGCCAACACCTGCCGCGAGTGGGTCTGGGCCGACCTCGCCATCCTCGCCATGGGCGGGGTGTGCAGCGGCATCTACCCGACCGACGCGTCCGCGCAGGTGCAGTACCTGTGCGCCGACTCGGGCAGCGTCTTGCTCTTCGTCGAGGACGACGAGCAGCTCGACAAGTTCCTCGAGGTGCGCGCGCAGCTGCCGGCATTGCGCCAGGTCATCGTCTTCGACATGGAGGGCCTGGCGGGCTTCGACGATCCGCAGGTGATGAGCCTCGAGCGGCTGCGCGAGCTCGGGCGCGCGCACCTTGCGCAGCACCCGCAGCTGATTGCCGAGCGGCTGCGCAGCCGCGGCGCGCAGGACCTCGCCATCCTCGTCTACACCTCCGGCACCACCGGCAAGCCCAAGGGCGCGATGATCACGCACGCCAACCTGTGCGCGGTGCTGGCAGGCCTGCAGGGCAGCCTCTTCGAGGGCCTGGAAGAAGGCGGCGAGCGCATCGCGTTCCTGCCGCTGTGCCACATCGCCGAACGCATGATCGGCGAGTACGTGCCGATCATGCGTCGCTCCACGGTCAATTTCGTCGAGAACCCCGAGACCGTCTTCGACAACCTGCGGGAGGTGCAGCCGCACGTCTTCTTCGCCGTGCCGCGGGTGTGGGAGAAGATCTACTCGCAGGTGATGATCGGCCTGGGTGAGGCAGGCGCCTTCCAGAAGCTTGCCTACGGCTGGGCGGTGAAGGTGGGCGCAGCGGTGGCGCAGGCCCAGCTGGAGTCACGCGAGCCCGCCTGGTCGACCCGCCTGGCCTATGCGCTGGCGCGGCTGCTCGTGCTCGACAACGTGCGCCGCATGATCGGCATGGAGCGCGTGCAGCTGGCCCTCACCGGCGCCGCCCCGATCTCGCCCGACCTCATCCGCTGGTACCTGGGCCTGGGCGTGCCGCTGCGCGAGGGCTGGGGCATGACCGAGACCACCGCCGGCGGCACCGTCACGCCGCGCGGGCGCATCCGCCCGGGCAGCATCGGCGTGCCTGGCCCCGGGCTGGAGATGCGCATCGCCGAGGACACGGACGAGATCCTCGTGCGCGGCGCCAATGTGATCGGCGGCTACCTGAACCTGCCCGACAGGACGGCCGAGGCGATCGATGCCCAGGGCTGGCTGCACACGGGGGACGTCGGGCGCGTGGACGAAGACGGCTTCTTCACGATCACCGACCGGATGAAGGACATCATCATCACGGCCGGGGGCAAGAACATCACCCCCAGCGAGTGGGAGAACCAGCTCAAGTTCAGCCCCTACGTGACCGACGCCGTGGTCATCGGCGACCGCCGCCCCTTCCTCACGGCCATCGTGATGATCGACCAGGAGAACGTGGAGCGCTACGCGCAGGACCACGACGTGCCCTTCTCCAACTACGCGAGCCTGACCCGCGCTGCCGAGGTGGTGGCGCTGATCCAGGCCGAGGTCGACCGCGTGAACCGCGAGTTCGCCCGCGTGGAGCAGGTCAAGAAGTTCTTCCTGCTGGACCGCCAGCTCACCGCCGAGGACGAGGAGCTCACCCCCACGATGAAGCTCAAGCGCAAGCTCGTGGCGGGCAAGTACGCCGATCGGATCGAGCAGCTCTACCGCGACGCGGTTCAGTGAGCCGCCCCATCGGCGGGCGAGCCCGGGTCCGGCGGGGTTGACTCGGGCACGCGATAGGTCTCGCTCGCCCACGCCCCGAGGTCGCCTTCGCGGCAGCGCTCGCTGCAGAAGGGGCGCCAGGGATTGGCCGGCTCGTAGGCGCTGGGCCCGCCGCAGCCCGGGCAGCGCACCGTGCGCGCAGGCGCGCGGGGGCTGCCGTTCATCCGCACAGCGTGAGCACGAAGCTCGCGTCTTCGGGCGCCGGCTTGAGCCGCCCGTCGGCTTCCGCGCGCATCATCCGCACCGAGGTCATCAGCCGGTGGCCGCTGATTTCGGGCACGAGGCCCAGCGAGCCGTCGATCTGCAGTCGCAACAGGTGGTAGTGCCGACCCTCCGGCAGCCGCTGCTGGAAGTGACCACCGGTGGCCACCACCTTCTGCGAGCTGCCACCGTCGCGCAGCAGCTTGAGCATCATCCCCAGCGCTTCGGCCAGCGGCACGAGTGCGCCCACCCAGCCCTGCAGGTCGGCGCGACGACGCTGCGGCGGGTGTTGCTGCCAGGCGTAGTAGCCCGGCAAGTCGAACTCGCAGGTGCCGCCCGGTATCGCGATGCGGCTGCGGATGCTCATCAGCCACTCGTTGGCAGCCAGCGCCTGCCCCACCTTGCCCTGCACGGCGTTGAGCCCGTCGTGCGCATGATCGACGCGGCTGACCATGGCATTGAGCGCAGCCTCGGAGATCGCGGGGTTGCCGCGATAACCCTCCAGCTGCCCCTTCTGGCGCTCGAGCTCCTTGAGCAGGTCGGATTTCAGGTCGGCGCGCGAGGCGACGTCCATGATCTCGAAGACGGTGAAGAGCGCGAAGTGGTGGTCGATCGTCGCGTCGCGCTCGATCAGCGTGCCCAGACGGTCGAACAGCTGCTCGAGCCGCAGCATCGTGCGGATGCCTTCGTTGAGCGGGAATTCGTACAGGACCAAGGCGCAGGCGGTGGCTCGGCGGCAGGCGGCGGGAGTGCCTGCCTATCCGCCTGCGGATTGTTCCACAGCCCGGTGGGTGTCCGAGGGGGGAAAGCCCTCTGCGGCCGGCTGCTGCCACCGTTCCCACAGCGCCAGCACCTGCTCGCGCAGGGCCAGGCGGGTCAGGCCTTCGTTGCACACCACTGCGTCGGCGATCGCGCGGCGCTGCACCCGCGAGGCCTGCTGTGCGATCACGCGAGACACCGCGTCGCGGCTCCAGCCGCTGCGCGCCATCACGCGTGCCACCTGGGTCGACTCCTCGCAGTCCACCACGACGATGCGCTGCACGCGGGCGCGCCAGTGCGCGGATTCCGCCAGCAGCGGCACGTCGAAGACGACGGTGCGCTCGCCCGCGCGTGCGGCCTGCTCCTGGGCCTGCAGGCCGATCAGGGGGTGCAGCACCTGCTCGAGCCGGGACCGCGCCTGCGGGTCGGAGAAGGCAAGCGCACGCATGCGCTCGCGGTCCAGCGCGCCCGAGGCATCGAGGATCGAGGCGCCGAACACCTCGGCCAGGCGGGGCAGCGCGGCGCCGCCCGGGGCGGTGAGCGCGCGGGCGATGGCGTCGGTGTCGACGATGACGGCGCCTGCTTCGGCGAACACGCCCGCCACCGTGCTCTTGCCGCTGCCGATGCCCCCCGTCAGGCCGATGCGGCTCAGGCGCATGCGCAGGGCCTGTGGCTCAGCGCCAGCCGATGGCCGCCAGCACGGTGTCGGTGCCCGCGACGATGGCCACGAGCGCGCCACCGGCCAGGAAGGGTCCGAAGGGCACGTAACGGCCCTCGCGAAGGGCGCCGGCAGCCTTCATCACCAGGCCCACCGCCGCCCCGATCACCGAGGCCATCAGCAGCACGGGCAGCAAGGCCTGCCAGCCCAGCCACGCTCCGATGGCCGCCAGCAGCTTGAAGTCGCCGTAGCCCATCCCTTCCTTGCCGGTCGTGAGCTTGAAGAGCCAGTACACGGACCACAGAGACAGGTAGCCGGCCACCGCTCCCACCAGCGCCGTGGCCAGCGGCACGCCTGTCCATCCCGCGGCGGCGGCGATGAGCCCGGCCCACAGCAGCGGCTGCGTCAGCGGGTCGGGCAGCAGCGTGGTGTCCCAGTCGATGAAGGAAAGCGCCAGCAGCACGGCCGCCACCGCGCACCACAGCAGCGCCGCAGGCGTGGGCCCGAAGCGCCAGCCCACCAGCGCGAACACGGCGCCGGTGAGCAGCTCCACCGCCGGGTAGCGCACCGGGATGCGCGTGCCGCAGGCCGAGCAGCGGCCGCGCAGCCGCAACCATCCCAGCACGGGGATGTTCTCGTGCCAGCGGATGGCGTGGCCACAGGCCGGGCAGCGCGAGCCCGGTCGAATGAGGTCATAGGCCGGCAGGCCATCCAGGCGCTCGAGCACGCCCTGCGACTGAGCGCCCATCACGGGCGGCGCGGGCTGCGCGAACACCCGAGCGTGGGACCCGGCGTCGCCGAACTGGTGCGCCGCGTCCTCCCACCACTGGCGCTCGAGCATGCGTGGCAGCCGGTGCACGACCACGTTCAGGAAACTGCCCACCATCAGCCCGAGCAGCGCGAGCCCTGGCGGTGACAGCAGCAGATCCAGCGCCGGCATGCTCATGCGGGCTTGCGTGCGTGACGCGCGCTCACACCACCGAGCCCATCTTGAAGAGGGGCAGGTACATCGCCACGACGATGCCGGCGATCAGGCCGCCCAGGAAGACGATGATGAAGGGCTCCATCAGGCTGGACAGGCCCTTGACCATCTGGTCGACCTCCTCCTCGTAGAACTCGGCCGCCTTGGCCAGCATCTGGTCGATCGAGCCCGACTCCTCGCCGATGGCGGCCATCTGCAGGACCATCACCGGAAACACGCCCGCGTTCTGCATCGCGTTGGTGAGGGAGCCGCCGGCCGACACCTCGCGCTGAATCCGCTCGGTGGCCGCCGCGTACACCGCATTGCCCGAGGCGCCGCCCACCGAGTCGAGGGCCTCCACGAGCGGGACGCCGGCCGCGAACATCGTGGACATCGTGCGTGTCCAGCGCGCCACCACCGACTTTTCCACCAGGGCGCCGAAGACGGGCACGCGAAGCAGCAGCCGGTCCATGAAGGCCTGGACCTTCTCGGAGCGCTTCCAGGACTGCAGCAGGAAGTAGATGCCCCCCACGCTGACGCCCAGCATCGCCCACCACCAGTCCACGAAGACCTCGGACAGCGTCACCACGAACTGCGTGGGCGCCGGCAGGCTCGCGCCGAAGTTGGCGAACATGCTCTTGAAGGACGGCACGACGAAGATCATGATGACCCCGATCACGATGATGGCCACCGCGAGGACCGCGATCGGGTACATCAGCGCCGACTTGATCTTCTGCTTGATGGCGACCGTCTTCTCCTGGTAGATCGCCAGGCGGTCGAGCAGCGCCTCCAGGATGCCCCCCGTCTCGCCTGCCTCCACCAGGTTGCAATAGAGCGCGTCGAAGATCAG
Source organism: Rubrivivax sp. (assembly GCA_040400855.1). GTDB lineage: Bacteria > Pseudomonadota > Gammaproteobacteria > Burkholderiales > Burkholderiaceae_C > Rubrivivax. The sequence goes on along the minus strand of JBBAPJ010000027.1, from coordinate 1,285 downwards.
GGGGTGCTTGCGAAAAGCCGCCGACAGGCTGGTGCCGGTCTCGACGTCGGATCGGATGTCGTTGACGAGCCGGGCCAGCCGCGGATTCGTGGCTCCCCGTCCGACGATGTCGAAGGACTGCAGGAGCGGCACGCCTGCCTTCATCATCGCAGCCAGTTGGCGCGTGAAGATGGCGATGTCCTTCTGGCCGATGGACCGTCCACCGCTGAGGCGGCGCTTGCGCACCCGCGTCACCAGGATGCCCTGGCGCCGCAGCAGCGCGTTGACGGCCGCCTCACCGCCGGCGCGCATCTCGCCGCGGACGATGCGGCCGTTGCGGTCCTTGCCCTCCCAGTCGAAGATCAGTTCCTTGCCGGCTCGGGGGGCGGCTGAAGAGGCGGTGGCCATCGCTCGGGGGTGTCAGGAGGGGTGGATCGGGCGATCACTCGTTCGTGACGGTGATCACCTCCTCGAGGGTGGTGACGCCGGCGCGCACCTTGATGAGCCCCGAGGCGCGCAGGTCGCGCACGCCCTCCTTGCGGGCCTGCGCGGCAATGTCCAGCGAGGTGCCTTGCGACAGGATGATGCGCTGGATCTCCTCGGAGATCGGCATGACCTGGTACAGGCCCACCCGGCCTTTGTAGCCGTTGTTGCACGCCGAGCAGCCCACCGCACGGTAGGGCTTCCAGGTGCCGTCCAGCTCCGAGGCGTCGAAGCCGGCCTTGAGCAGGGCCTCCTGCGGGTAGGTGGTGGGCTGCTTGCAGCCCTCGCACAGCCGGCGCGCCAGCCGCTGCGCGGTGATCAGCAGCACGCTGGCGGCGATGTTGAAGGGCGCCACGCCCATGTTCATCAGCCGCGTGAGCGTCGTGGGGGCATCGTTGGTGTGCAGCGTGGACAGCACCAGGTGCCCGGTCTGCGCCGCCTTGAGTGCGATGTCGGCCGTCTCCAGGTCGCGGATCTCGCCCACCATGATGACGTCGGGATCCTGGCGCAGGAAGGACTTCAGTGCCGCGGAGAAGGTCAGGCCGGCCTTGTCGTTGACGTTGACCTGGTTGATGCCGGGCAGGTTGATTTCGGCCGGGTCCTCGACCGTGGAGATGTTGACGCCCGGCTGGTTCAGCAGATTCAGGCAGGTATAGAGCGAAACCGTCTTGCCCGAGCCTGTCGGTCCGGTGACGAGGATCATCCCGTAGGGCCGTGCGATGGCCTGCAGCAGCCGCTCCTTCTCGATCTTCTCGTAGCCCAGCGCCTCGATGCCGAGCTTGGCCGAGGAGGGATCGAGGATCCGGATGACGATCTTCTCGCC